>CAXTNG010000008.1:0-30584 GCA_964245475.1 uncultured Sphingomonas sp.
GAACAGCGCATGACCGGATAACCCAGCGTGTCCGCCAAACCCGGGGAAGATCAGAACGGGCCGAAGGCGGGAAGGTTAAGTACGGTGCGCGAGCGGAACGCGCCGTAGTTGCCGTAGGAGAGCAGTTGCCTGCCACCCAGCTCGCCGGATGGCGCCGCCGTCACGAGGCTGATCGCGCCTGCTGTGGCGTTGCGGCCGAATAGGGTACCCTGAGGTCCACGGAGGACCTCCACCCGTTCGATGTCGGCGAGGTCGAAGATTGAACCGCTGTTGCGGCCGATATAGACGCCGTCGAGATACAAGCCGACTTTAGGATCTTGGACGACGTTTGTAACGCCCGAGTTGATGCCGCGGATCGTCACCACCGGAAGCGATGGGATGTTCTGCGTTGTGATGAGCAGGTTAGGCGCGAAGCCACTGAGCCGTTCGACGTTGGTGACGCGAAGGTCGGCAAGCGCGCCGCTATCCAGCGCGGTCACCGCGATCGGGACCTTCTGCAGACTCTGCTCGCGCCGCTGGGCGGTGACCACGATATCGACGAGTCCCGACGACTGCGTTTCGTCGCGATCGGACGATGCCGGTTGCCCCTCAACCGGCGCACTAGTCGGCCCAGATTCGACAGGCTGTGGTCCCGGCGTCGCCGCCGCCTCCGCGGAGAGTGTCTGAGGCGGGATCGGCTGAGACGAGCCTGTCGACTGCGCGTGGGCGGTGGTGGCAATAAGCAAGGCGGTGGACACCGCAAGCATGATCCGAACGGTCATGTTTCTCCCCTCCTATCCATCGACCGGCGTTCCGGTCTTTTTTTGTTGTGGCGACCAGAGGCGAACGCTCCGACCGCCCGACGCCTCGCCGAACCTCTCCGCAGTCTGCCGGATGATGTCCAATCGGCACGTGCAAAGGGACGAACCATCAGCCGCCCGCGTCAATGAGGCACCTGAAGCCTCACGAACGCAAAAGGAATGTGACATAGGGACCGTTGCCAAGGCAAGTCACATTCTAGCAACTGTCGCATTCGTGAGTTGTAGTGGCTTGCCTTTCTCAGGACTCAGCCTCCAAACGCCAAAGTCCCGTTAACGTCCGACCGGATCACCCGGGAGAGCGCCAAAAGCAAACGCACCGACCCCAAAACGCTTACCCTTGACATAGCAACAGTTGCAGCTCTTTAGTGCTTGAGACAGAGAGGCCGAGCCGTCGGCAGCGGCCCGATGGCGGCGGCGCATCGGCGTCGATGGCGGGAGGACAGCACATGGTAAGAACCAGAAACTCGACCGATCGCGCTGAGGTCACCCAGCTTGGCTACGTCGGTCTCGGCGTCGCCGACATGGACGTGTGGCTGGAGTTCGCTCAAGACGTGCTCGGTTTACAGGTCAACGGCCGCACGCCGGAGGGCGGAGCGCTGCTGCGCATGGACCGCTACCACTACCGTTTTGAGCTGATTCCTGCCGAAAAGGAGGACATTTGCTACAAGGGTTGGGAGGTTAAGGACCGCGAGTCTCTCGATCAGATCGCCGCGCAGGTTCGCGCGTTCGGCGTCGAGGTAGAGGAGGCCACCACAGAGGACGCCTCGAGGCGCATGGTGCTCGGGCTCATTCGCTTCGACGATCCGTCCGGCAACCGCACCGAGGTCTATTATGGGCCGCGAATCGACCACCGCCCGTTCGTGTCGCCCCGCGGCATCCCGGAATTCTGCGCCGACCAGCTTGGGTTCGGCCACATCGGGGTCACCGTCGCCAACGTGGATGAATTCGTGCGCTTCTATACGGACGCGCTCGGCGCCAAGATGAGCGACATCATCCGAGTCAGCATGGGAAGCCGCGGCACGCACTCGATCACCTTCATGCACGTCAACCCGCGCCATCACTCGCTCGCTATCGTCGACGCCGGCGGCAAGGAGCCGCCCAAGCACCTTAATCACTTCATGGTCGAGGTGCCGCGGCTCGACGACGTCGGCCACGCGCACGGCCTGTTCAAGCAGCGCGGGCTCTACACAGGTGATCTCGGTCGCCACACAAACGATCGGATGTTCTCGTTCTACGCCGAGACGCCATCGGGTTTCATGGTCGAATATGGTCATGGCGGTCGTCTGATCGAGGACGAGGATGCATGGCAGGTCGAACTTCACACCGCCCCGTCCATCTGGGGCCACGCCATGCCGCCGCGGATACCGACGGCCTGACCCGGCGAATATGCGTCTGGACCTGGCGGATCCTTTGCCGCCGAACGACTGCTATTCCGCGACGCGGACCACCAACTTGCCGATCGCTCCGCGCGCCGCCATGCGGGCGATCGCGTCGCCGCCGCGCTCAAGCGGGAATACTTGGCTAACGCGCGGGCGGATAGCGTTGCGGGACCAGAGGTCGAACAGGCGATCGATGTTCGCGCGATTTGCCTCCGGCTGCCGGGCTGCGAAAGCGCCCCAGAAGACGCCGCGCACGTCGCAACTACGAAGCAACGTCAGGTTGAGCGGCAGTTTCGGTATGCCCGCAGGAAAGCCTATGACCAGATAGCGGCCCTCCCAGCCTAGCGATCGCAGCGCAGGTTCGGCATAATCGCCGCCCACGGCGTCGTACACCAGATCGAAGCCAGACTTGCCGCCCTTGACCTTGAAGTCGTCCGCCAACGCTTTCGATTCTTCCCGCGAGAAAGGTGACCGGCCATAAATGACAACGTCGTCCGCTCCCGCTGTGCGCGCTGCGATCGCTTTTTCCTCCGTCGACACTGCCGCGACCACTCGCGCGCCGAACGCCTTGCCCAGCTCGACGGCAGCAAGGCCCACGCCGCCCGCAGCACCAAGCACGAGCAGACTTTCGCCCTCGCGAATATTGCCGCGATCAACAAGCGCATGGATTGTTGTGCCATAGGTGAGGAGCAACGACGCGCCCTCCTCAAACGAGCGTCCGTCGGGCAGGCGGTAAAGGTGCGCCGCTGGCAGCGCGAGCCGCTCGCTAAGACCGCCCATCGCCGTATTTCCCATGACCCGGTCACCCGGCGCGAACGCCGTGACGCCTTCCCCAACGCTCTCGATCACACCTGAGACCTCGCTGCCGGGCGCGAAGGGACGCTGCGGGCGACTTTGGTACTTGTCCTCGATGACGAGCACGTCGGGATAGTTAATGGAGCACGCCTTCACGGCGACGACGACCTCGCCCGCGCCGGCGGCGGGGTCCGGGAGTTCCTGAACGATCAGCGTCTCGGGGCCGCCGATCTCCACCGATAGAAGCGCACGCATGTCTCTCTCCTTCAAAAATACGGATCGCGGCCGTTATCGAGGTGGCAGGTGCCGATCAGCTCGTCTCGACGTCCACGAAGATTTGCCGCAGCTGCTGCTTCATCACCTTGCCGTTGGCATTGCGGGGAAGCGGCTCGTGGGTGATCTCGAACTTCACAGGAACTTTGAAGCCCGCGAGCCGGGTGCGGACCCACTCAGCCAGCTCGAACTCGGTCGCAGAGGCGTCAAACGCCAGCCGCACAACCGCGGCAGGCACTTCGCCCAGAACGCGATGTGGAACGCCCACGAGCGCCGCCTCATCGACCGCCGGATGCTCCTGCAGGACGTTCTCGACCTCGATTGAATAGATGTTCTCACCACCGCGAATGACGACGTCCTTGGCGCGATCGACGATGTAGCAAAAACCTTCCTCGTCGATCCTGGCCAAATCGCCCGTGCGGACCCATCCCTCGACGAAGTTCGCGGCCGTTGCCTCGGGCATGTTCCAATAACCCGCGACGACCATCGGACCGCGCACCCAAAGTTCGCCGATTGAGCGGGGCGCAACCTCCGCAACACCATCCGGATCGCGCACGGAGAGGTCTGCCACCGGGACCGGCTGGCCGCAGCTGTCGGGTCGTTTCAGATAGTCCTCGCCCAAGTTCGTGGTCACCACGGCGCTGGTCTCGGTCATGCCCCAGCCGTTGCCAGGGTGCACGTTGAGTTCGGAACGCAGTCTGCGCGCCAGTTCGGGCGCTGACGCCGCGCCGCCGTAAGCAACAGTGTCGAGGCTGGATAGGTCGTAGCGGTGCCGTTCGGGGTGATCGAGAATCTGCCAAGCGATGGTCGGAACGCCGCCAGTCGAGTTGACTTGCTCGCGCTCGATTATCTGCATGGCGGCAAGCGGGTCAAACTTGCGCATGAAGATCGTCGTGCCGCCGGCCGACATCGGCCCGAGCAGACCCGAAGACAGGCCAGTCGTGTGGAAGAGCGGCACGACCATCAGCGCCACGCGCGGTCGCGGTGTCGGCAACGGCTCGCCGCGGCGCATGAAGGAGCGCGCCGCGCCGTAACCCGCCGACAGGATAAAGGTGGTCATGTTGCGGTGCGTGGAGAGGGCCCCCTTGGGCCGACCGCTGGTGCCGCTCGTGTACATGATGGCTGCCGCGTCGTCGGGCTCGATCGCCACTGGAGGCAAGGGATCGTCCGGCATGCCCGACCAAGCATCGCTCGTGCCGATCACGCCCTCCAGTCGGCTGGCCGGCGGCAGCGACTTACTCTCGCCCCGGCTGACGAGCATATGCTTCAGACTGAGCAGGGCCGCGCGGTGCGGCATGATCCGCGACCAACGCTCCGCATCGGCGATGAGCACCCGGCTGCCGGAGTCCGTGAGACCGAAGGCCAACTCCTCGCCGCTCCACCAAGCGTTGAGCGGCACAGCGATGGCGCCGATTCCGAGCGTGGCGAGGAACGCTACCGGCCATTCAGGAAGGTTGCGCATGGCGATCGCCACGCGATCCCCCTTGCAAACGCCCAGCGTTGCAAGATGCCGCGCAAGTGCCGCGACGGCACGATGCTGCGCGGCATAGGTCACCCGCTCGTCCTCGTACACCGTCGCGATCCGATCGTCGAACTGCCGTGCCCCCTCCATCAGCGCGCGCACGTGCGGCAGGGCGTTCTTCCAGACGCGCAGATGCACCCCGCGCACATCCGCTTGCTCCATTTCGAACCTGGCACCGGGAGCGGTAAGGCGATCCCGGGCCTCGTCGCACGACATGGCCGGCCATTCAGTCGCAACGTGCGCCATTCTCATTCGACCTCCTCCCATGTCGCTCGAAACATCGGGCTAGGACCGTGTTCAAGGATTTCATAATACGTGATATAGCAAGAGTTGCAGAAGCACAACAAAGTGCGTAGCGTCTGTTGTGAGCAGTCTACAATAGAGAGGGCGGGGATGGTAAAGCTGTGCGACGGGCGGGTTGCGATCGTCACCGGAGCGGGTCGAGGAATTGGGCGCGAATATGCGCTGATGCTGGCCGCGCACGGCGCGAAGGTCGTCGTCAACGATCTGGGAGGCGCCCGCGACGGTACCGGGGCGGATCAGGGTCCCGCTGGCGAGGTCGTCGCCGAGATCCAGGCTGCTGGGGGCGAGGCCATCGCGAACGGCGCCGACGTCACACAGTGGGAACAGTCGAAGGCCATGATCGACCAGGCGGTCACGGAGTTTGGTCGCCTTGACGTCCTCGTCAACAATGCGGGCATCCTGCGCGACCGCATGTTGGTCAACATGACCGAGGGCGAGTGGGATGCCGTCATCGGCGTCCACTTGAAGGGCACGTTTGCGCCGAGTCGACACGCGGCCGCGTACTGGCGCGACGTGAGCAAGCAGACCGGCGCTGCGCCGCACGGGCGCATAATCAATACGTCGTCGAACTCCGGCATCTACGGCAATGTCGGACAGACGAACTACGGTGCCGCGAAGGCCGGCATCGCCGCCTTCACGATCATCGCCTCGCGCGAACTGCAGCGGTACGGCGTGACCGTGAACGCGATCGCGCCGGTTGCCCTCACGCGACTGACCGAGGGGCTCTTCGAGGTAACCGACGAGAAGCGTGAGCGGAACGATCCGCGCTGGGTCGCACCGATCGTCGCGTGGCTCGCGAGCCGGGAGTCCGACAATGTGACCGGCCGTGTGTTCGAAGCCGGTGCAGGCGTACTCGCGATCGCCGAAGGCTGGCATCGCGGTCCAGAGGTCCCGCAGGTCGCCGACCCGGAAACACTGGGTCCGATCGTGGCCGGTCTTCTCGCCGAAGCTCGCGCAAATGCCGACATGTACGGCCGCGATCTCGCCTGAACGTCGATGCGCAGAAGCCCCCTGCCCCGGAAAGAAGCATGAACTTCGAGTTTTCCGACGATCAGAAGCAGCTGCGCGATCAGGTACGGCGCCTGCTCGACGATATGTGCGGATCAGCTCGCGTGCGATCGGTCATGGAGGCGGCCGACCGCATCGACCGACAGATCTGGTCTCAGTTAAGCGAAATGGGTCTGCTCGGTATCATCGTGCCCGAGAAGTGGGGCGGCACCGGTGCCGGTCATCTGGAGCAATGCGTGGTGGCCGAGGAACTGGGCCGCGCGCTAGCGCCGGTGCCCTTCTCCTCCTCCATCCTGCTTGCCGCCGGTCTGCTGATTGACTCTGGTCGAGACGATCTGAAGGCCGCATGGCTGCCCAGACTCGCGTCCGGCGCCGCGATTGGCACTTTCGCGCATGCGGAAGCGGCCGGCGCGACGACTTCCGGCTCGATCAACGCGACGTTTCGGCACGGCGTGCTCGACGGAATCAAGATCCCGGTAGCCGACGGAGCCATAGCGGATGTCGCCATCGTTTCCGCCAGGATGACGGACGGGTCCGTCGCCCCGTTCCTGGTCGACCTCGCCGGGCCGGGAGTCGTTCGACAGCAGGTACGCACGATCGATCCTACGCGCGGCCATGCGCGGCTGTGCTTCGAGAACGCGCCCGCCGAGCCGCTCTGCGATCACGCGGACGGCTGGCACGCGATCAAGCGCGCGCTGGACAGGGCCGCCGTCGCGACCGCCTTCGAGCAGGTCGGCGGCGCCGATCGTGTTTTGGAAATGGCGCGCGATCACGCGCTGGACCGCATGGCGTTCGGCCGACCAATCGGCTCATTTCAGGCAATCAAGCACATGCTCGCTGACATGTACGTCTCGGTCACGCTGGCGAGGTCCAATTGCTATTACGGTGCCTGGGCGCTGGCAACCGACGCGCCCGACCTCCCCGAGGCGGCAGCAACCGCGCGGCTGAGCGCCACCCAGGCGTTCCAGCACTGCGCCAGGAATGCGATTCAGGTGCACGGCGGCATGGGGTTCACTTGGGAACATGACTGTCATCTCTACTATCGGCGTTCCAACCTCCTCGCGGTTAGCCTCGGCGCCACGCCCGAGTGGGAAGAACGCTTAATCGAACACCTGCGCGCCAGGCGCGCCGCGGCCTGACGGAGCGAGCATGGACTTCGACGACACTCCGGACGAAGCCGCCTTTCGTGTCGAGGCGCGCAGCTGGCTGGACGCGAACGTGCCCGCGCACCTTCACGCCGCGCTCTCCAGCCTCGACTATGACTCGGCCGATCTGGGCTTCGACAAGGTCGCGGAAGGAAAAGCCTGGCTCAGCCGCAAGGCCGCCGCGGGCTGGGGCTGCCTGCATTGGCCCAGCGAGTTCGGGGGACGCGGTGCTACCCCGATGCAGCGCGTGATCTGGCAGCAGGAGGAGGGCGTCTATGGCGCGCTCGGTCGCCCATTCTTCATTGGCCAAAACATGTGCGCGCCGACCGTCATGGCCTTCGCGAGCGACAAGCACAAGGCACGCTATCTGCCCCCCCTGGTGTCCGGCGAAGAGATCTGGTGTCAGCTTTTTTCCGAACCCGCCGCGGGTTCCGATCTAGCCGGGCTCCGCACCCGCGCCGACCGCGATGGAGACGACTGGATCGTCACGGGCCAGAAGATTTGGACGAGCGGCGCGCAATGCTCGGATTTCGGGCTGCTGCTCGCCCGGACGGACGCTTCTGTGCCGAAGCATAAGGGCCTGACCATGTTCTTCGTAGACATGCGTTCACCAGGCATCGACATCCGGCCGATCCGCCAAGCGAACGGGCAATCCGGCTTCAGCGAGGTATTCTTCACCGACGTGCGCATTCCGGACGCGCAGCGCCTCGGCGACGTCGGCGGCGGCTGGAAGGCGTCACTCACCACGCTGATGAACGAGAGACTTTCGATCGGCGCGGTGATTTCGACCGGGCTACCGGCACTGCTCGATCTGTGTGAGCGTGTGCCTACTACAAATGGACGTGCCGCGATCGAGGACAGGGCCGTCCGCTCGCGGCTGGCGACCTGGGCATGTCGGCACAGCGGGCTCGTTCATACTAGCATGCGGGCGATCTCCGCCCTGTCGCGCGGCGAGACGCCGGGGCCGGAAAGCTCGATCGGTAAGCTCGTCGCAGGGTCTACGATGCAGGAGATCGCCGCTTATGCGATCGAACTGCAGGCGGAGGCGGGCATCCTCGCCGATGCCGGGGAGGCCGTCGCGCAGGCGCACTTCCAGGACCTCCTGATGCGATCTCCCGGCTCCCGGCTCGCCGGGGGCACCGACGAGATCCTCAGGAACGTCATCGCCGAACGCGTCCTGGGCTTGCCCGCCGACATTCGCGTCGACAAGGACGTACCGTTCAACAGCATTCCTACCAGCGGACGAGCATGACCGCCGCAACGCCCTCGCCGGTCGATCAGGCGCGCCCTGCTCCGCCGCGACAACTTCCGGTGCCCACCCCCGAGACGCGGCACTTCTGGGACGGCTGCGCTGAGGGAGAATTGCGATTGCAGCGCTGCGACACCTGCAACGGCGGCGCCTACTTCCCCCCGCGCCCGTTCTGCCCGCGCTGCGGATCGCGCGAGGTCAGCGTCTTCGCGGCGAGCGGGCAGGCGACGCTCTACAGCTACGTCATCAATCATAGGCCGCGGGCCGACATGGGCACCGCGCCACATTCCATCGCCGTGGTCACGCTCGAGGAAGGGCCGCGGATGATGACCAACATCGTCGACTGCCCTCAGACGCCGGAGGCGCTGCGGCTCGACATGCCGTTGCGGGTCTTGTTTCAACGCTTCGGCGATATGACGCTGCCGATGTTCGCACCAGTCGAGAGCGCGTCATGAAGTCGAGTACCGTCGCCGTCGTGGGCGCAGCCGAGACCACAGCGCTCGGCAAGGTGCCGGAACTGTCGATGATCGGACTTCACGCGGACGCGGCGCTTAACGCGATTGCGGACGCGGGCCTGCGGCCCAGCGACATCGACGGAGTGGCGACCGCGGGCGAGAACCCGGTGGCGATCGCGTACTATCTCGGCCTGACGCCGACGTGGACCGACGGCACGAGTGTCGGTGGCTGCTCCTTCATGCTGCACGTGCGCCACGCCGCGGCGGCGATCGAGGCAGGCCTGTGCAGCACGGTGCTGATCACTCACGGTGAAAGTGGACGGTCTCGCGTCGGAATGCCGCCCTGGGGCGTTGCGCCGTCGAGTCTGCCGGGACAGTTCGAGTTGCCATTCGGCGCCGCGACCCCGCCGACGATGTTTACCATTCCGGTGCTGCGTTACCTGCACACCTACGGGCTCGGCGTCGAAGATCTCGCACGCGTCGCCGTGGTGCAGCGCCGATGGGCTGTCATGAACCCCCGCGCGACCATGAAGGCGCCGATGACCGTCGATGACGTGATGAACGCACCGGTCATCGCCTGGCCCTTCCGCCTACCGATGTGCTGTCTTGTCACCGACGGCGGCGGCGCGCTGATCCTGACGAGCGCAGAGCGGGCCCGGGACCTGCCGCAACGTCCGGTCTACATCCTCGGCGCAGGCGAGAGCGGCGAAACGCCGATGATCAGCCAGATGGCTGACTTCACCACCTCCCGCGCATTCCGGATGTCCGGGCGCCGCGCATTTGAGGAGGCTGGCATCGACCACGCCGCGGTCGATCACCTGATGATCTACGACGCCTTCGCGCACCTGCCGCTATTCGGCCTGGAGGACCTTGGCTTCTGCCGCCCCGGTGAGGCGGCGGCGTTCGTCCGAGAAGGCCATACGGGTCCCGGTGGCCGGTTGCCGACGAACACTAACGGCGGCGGTCTTTCCTACATGCACTCCGGCATGTACGGGATGTATGCGCTGCAGGAGAGCGTGCGGCAGATGCGGGGGACCGCCGCAGCGCAAGTCGATGGTGCCAAGGTGGGCGTCTGTCACGGAGTCGGCGGCATGTTTGCCTCCGCCGGCACAGTTATTTTTTCCAACGAGATTTAGTTGCCCGGAATGTCCTTTGACATTCGCCAGCTTCGCTATGCCATTGGCGCGGCAAATCACGGCAGCAGGCGTATGGCGAGTTCCGCCTCCTGGAGGTCGCGATGGGCGGACGAGACGTCCAGCGCCCTGCGGATCGCGGCCACCAGCTCGGGATGCGAGCCATCGGCATAGAGCGAAGCAAGAGCCGCGACAGGTCGTATACCGGCTTAGGGTCCATCGGATCCTGGTGCCAGCCCGGACGAACATTGGTGAGGCGGAAGTCGCCATCGCCCGAATCGCGAAGCCCACACCCCGGTTGACCCCGTAAAGCGGCAGGCCAGGGGTTGACGATCAATAGATGTATATATATCCCCGGTATACAGAAGGAATGCACATATGCTCGAATGCGCGATCGAACTGGATGCCGTTACGCGCCGTTGCGCTGAGGCGCTCGACGACTGGGGACTGGACGAGGACGAGCGCCGTCAGGTGATCGCCTGCGGCATCGGAAGCGATGAGCCGGGCGCCGCAGCGGCGCTCGAGACGCGCATGCGCCACATCGTCGACGTCGACCGCTCGATCTGGCCGCTCGTGGGGCGGGCGTCGCTTGTTCCCATGTGGCTGAGGCTGCCGCAGGAAGCGCTCGACGGACTGTCTCCGCTCGAGCTGATCTTGGCGCATCCGTCCGGCCTGCGCCACCTCCGGCAGCTGCTCGTCCGCGAACGTCTCGAGCGCGGCATCAACTGAGTTGCGTGGCCTCGTGCTCCGGGTCGAACCCGACCACTCGGCGACCACGCTCTACGTCCGCCCCGGGCAGCGGCGCGCGCCGCTGCCCCTGGCCGCAGCCGCCATGATCGAATTCGAGCTAGGTTCGAACGGGCTGTGCAGCGACGTCCGCCTCCACAGCGTCGACAAGCGAATGGCCGGGGAGTTCGCGCTGATACAGTCTGTGCAGCGGACCCTCACCGAGCTGGACCGCGCGGAGGGTCGGCTGGTGACGGCCGGGGGTATGAACGACCTGTCCCTGATCCGGATCGGTGCGCTCCGCCACCGGCACTTCCCGCCCGGCGGCGCCGCGACCTGGCTGCGCGACATCCGCGACGCGCACGACGACGTCCTCGAGATGATCGACCCCTCCGGGACGGCCGGAGCGCAGGTTGGCGACTTCCTGACGGCACTCTGCGGCACCAGGCCCGCTACGGAAAAGGGCGCCCAGCCCCGCCGACGCGAGCGCGTCGCGGCCGAGTTCGAGGCCGTGCGGACCCTCACGGCCTACCTCCACCTGCTCGCCGAGCAGCAGCACGCGGTCGAGCCGCTGGCGGCGGGCGTCGTCGCCATCGCCGACATGATCTGGGCGCGGGCCGAAAGCTCGCCGCACCTCGTCCCGATCCTCGAGTGCGAACTCTTCGAGACCTTCGCCCCGGTGCCGTTCTGATGCGACCCGAGCGCAGATCCGAAACATGAAGGACGTTCTCGGCGAGCCGACGGCATGGCCCGTCCGCTGAAACGTCAGTTCTTGGCAAAATCCCGCACATGGTCGATCATGCGCAGGAGCGCCTTCGCCTGGTCCCGGGTCAGTCTGACAGGCTTCCAGGTGCGGTATGTGACCTCCAGCACGTGCGCGCCGAAGCGGCGCGTGGGCCGTATGACGAGGTCCCGCGCCTTTACCTCGGGGCTGCCGCCATCGGCCCACCGCTCCACGTCCTGCCGCACATCGACCAGGAGCTTGGCCTTCGGCCGGGTCGCCCTGAGCGTCGTGAACGGACCGCGGAGCTCGATCCACTCCGCACCCTCGTCGATTGCCAAACTGGCGCAGGTGCTCCCCGGCCATACCCGCGACGCTGCCCGCGGCGATCAACCGTCGGCTGTCGCGCCCGCTCCAGTCCGTCCCGCCAGGATCAAGCTCCAGCGCCACGAAGAGCGTCTCGCGCAGATGGGGGAGGTCGGGCGGCGCCACCATCGCGACGAGGTCCCTTCCCCTCGCGCCCTTGCCCCCGCCGCCGGACACCATCATGTCGACCGCGCACTCGCAGGCCGTCCAGACCAGCGTGAACACGATCACCGCGGCCAGGTGCTTGGCGGCCACCTCCGAGTCGGTGGCCTCGTAGTCCGCCGCCGGGCCGCACCACATGGCGCTGGAACCGATGTCGGTGTCGGCGAAAACGTCCGTCAGGGAGTGCGCCAGCTCGAGGTTGTGCGCGACGTCGTCCCACCTACCGGCCAAGGGGAACGTGGCGACTTCATGCGACGATATGCAGAGGCGCCTGACGTGCTCGCGCAGCGGGACCATCCCGTCGTCCTCGACGCCGACGCCCCAGACCGGGTCGGTGGCCCTGAAGGCGACGCGGACGTGTCCGTCCTCCCAGGCGCGCTGATCAAGGCGCTCGAAGCCCGGGATAAGCGGTAGCCTCGCCAGGCGGGGATCTCGGGGAGGGCGCGGCGCCGGCATCGGCTGGAAGCGATCGGCGGCGCGGCGCAAGGCCGCCGCAAGGCGCGTGCCGAGGGAGCGCATGGCACGAACGATGGCGCCTCCGCCTGCACGTCCCGCCTTCGACCGCCCCGACGACGCCAACAGCCCTCCAATCCCGCACGACACGCACGCCCCGGCGATCAGCTGCGTGGCTGACCTGTCGCACATTTCGCCCTCTCGCGGCAGCTGCGGCGCCGTGCGTCCGGACCCAAGTCGGCTAAGACGCGGGACCTGCCCGATCGCGGCTTGCCTAACGGGCCGCAGCACCGGCACATTGCGGTCCGTGATGGCCCGGTGATGACCAGCCCCGAAGGAGAACCCGCGTGACCGGGCTAAGTCATTGAAAAATGGTGCTGCCGGTGAGGATTGAACTCACGACCTCAGCCTTACCAACATTGAAACAAGCCGTTTCCTATTCCCACGCAAACGCCATCCATCCCGCGAAAACGCCGCCTTTTCAATTATTTGCTTTGTGGCGAACACCGTCTATGGCATCCTTTGGTTGGCGGCAATTTCCATCTCGGTGCTTCCGCAATGCTTCCGCAACGCGCGATGCTTGGGATGGATGCTTCAGGCGTGGAGGCCAGCATGGCTAAGCTCACCAAGACGATTGTCGATCGGGCTGAAGCGGCAGGTCGCGATCAATTTATCTGGGACGATGAGGTGCAAGGCTTCGGTTTGCGCGTGTTCGCGTCCGGGAAGCGAAGCTATCTGATACAGTATCGGATGAACGGCCGTAGTCGCCGTTACACCATCGGCGTGCATGGTACTTGGACACCGGAGACTGCTCGCAAGCAGGCGAAGGTGTTGCTCGGTCGCGTCGCGCAAGGCGACGATCCGGCCGAGGCCAAAAAGCTCGATGCCCAAGCTATGACGGTGAAGGAGCTATGCCGTCTCTATCTGAAGGATGCGAAGGCTGGACTGGTGCTCGGGAAAAGCGGCGGACCAAAGAAGGCCCTGACGATCACTACCGACGAGGGACGCATCGACCGACATATCATCCCTCTGCTGGGCAGCCGGCGGGTCAAGAGCCTCACCTCGTCCGATATCGTTCATTTCCTTCGCGACGTGGCGCTCGGTAAATCCGCAATCGACGTGAAAACGAAGCATCGTGGTCGAGCGATCGTGCGCGGAGGACCAGGGGCGGCTTCGCGAAGCGTGGGGCTGCTCGGTGGCATTCTCACCTACGCAATTGGGCTAGGTATCATTGAGAGCAATCCAACACGCGGCATTCGTAAGCCCAAGGACAAGGTGAGAACCCGCCGTCTCAGCGAGGCAGAATATGGCATGCTTGGACGTCTGCTGACGGCGAACGAGGTTGATCCCTCGACAGCCCTCGCCGCAAAGATCCTTCGAGTACTCGCGCTGACTGGCTGTCGCCGAAATGAGATCGTCGGACTGAAGTGGAGCGAGGTTGATGACGATCGCAGCTGCCTCACGCTAGAGGACAGCAAGGAGGGGGCATCAATCAGACCGGCTGGGCTGCGAGCGCTTGACGCCATCAACCGCGACAAACCTGACAATGCGGATGGCTTCGTTTTTCCTGGGTCGGAAGCCGGAACGATCTATCATGCGTTTCCGAAAAAGTGGAAAGCAATCTTCGCGAAAACTGAGCTCGCAGATATCACGCCTCACGTGCTTCGACACAGTTTCGCTAGTCTCGCGAATGATCTTGGTTTCACAGAAGCGACTGTCGGAGCGATGCTTGGGCATGCGGGAGGATCGGTCACGAGCCGGTATGTTCATGTCGTTGACACCGCCCTTGTACTCGCTGCCGATACGGTTTCCGGGTTTATCCATGCCTTGATGGAGGGTGCGGTTTTCCGGCGGGTCCCATCTGCTCTCGATCGCTCGACGCGAGAAGCTGCCATCAGCCGGCTACTCGCAAAGGCGGTCAACGACGACCTTGCCCTAGCGGGTGCTGCCTAGCCCGCGTAGCAAGACGCCATGCCCGAACCAGCTCTGAACGTGAATACCGCGACGGCTGAGGAACTGGATGCTGTGCCCGGGCTGAAGAGGCATGGCTTCGAGATCGTGCGCTACCGCGGCGAGCGAGGCTTGTTCACCGATCTGCGTCAGCTTGAGGAGGTGCCTGGCCTAGCAGGCAAGGTCGATGGAAGCGCCGCCGCTCTGACCGTGGGCGACAGATGAAATAGCTGATCTAGATTAATGGCAAACCCGCCGACGCCAGCGCCGGGTCGAGTTTGCTCGCGTTGTCCGCTGCATCGGTCGAGCGCGGCCCCGTCCAGAAGCTCGTTCCAGCTGCTGCTCGACGACGCAGGTCGGCGACGATCATTGCCGCCAGTTCGAGCCCGCCATCGTAACTTGCCGACGTTCGCTCAAACGAGTCGGCGACCGCCATCGGGTCGAGGTCGGGCATCTCGCGCAGCATCTCGTCGGCCTCGCTCCGCGCCCAGAACTCTGGCGTATCCCACAACCGGCTCATAGCGACAGCGCCGGCTGCCGAGCGTCGGCGCCGATCTCGTGGATCGCGAACGTGCGCGCGGGTGGCGTGTCGATCAAATCGTGTTCGGACGTCGCCCCGTCGAGCCACTGCATGACCTGCCGCCGCTCGACGATCGCGCCATGCCGATCCTGATAGGCCGCAACCTCCGGGTTCGCCGCCACGGTGATGACCCGGTAGCAGAGCGGCCAGTCGGCCATCGCCGGCTCCCAGACACCCGCGATGTAGAAGTGGTCGCCACTGTCGAGCGTCACGCGGTAACGCCTATCTCCAACGGCCATGTGAAACTCGCTGACCGGGATCAGGCAGCGGTGGCTTGGGAACGTCCGCCCTTCGGAGCGGACAAATCGATAGCTGATGCCGCTTCCGAACCTCGGGTCGGACCCCCAGGTGGCCTCGACCATCTCGATTTCGCTGGCATCCTCGGGATTCCGGCGGATGATGACCCGGCGGGAGCCGAGCGGCGCGTCTGGATCAAAGGGCGCCGGCGTGGCCATCCTTAGAACGAGGAACGACACCGAGTCGCAAGGAAGGCTGTTACCGCGATGTGCAACAATTATCGGCTGGAGGTGGACGTCGCCTCGATCGCCGATGACTTCGCCGATCTCAAGATCAAGGTCCGGTTCCCCGAAGGGACGCCGAACGTCGCGGCGCGCGAGGACATCAAGATCAGCGACACCGCGCCGATCGTCCGTAGCGTCGACGGCGAGCGCGGCGCGGGCGAGCTGGTCAACCGGCGATGGAGCTGGCCGGCACCAGGCGGCAAGCCGGTCTACAACTTCCGCGCCGAAAGCCGGCGGTTCGATAGCGGGCGATGCCTGATCCTGGCGGACGGCTTCTACGAGTTCACCGAACCGATGCCGGGGCAGAAGCGCAAAACCAAGTGGTTGTTCACGCTCGCGGGTCACGACTGGTTCTGCATCGCCGGCATCTGGCGCGCCGCGCCGCAGGTCGGCGAGGCGTTCACCATGCTGACGGTCGAGCCCGGCAAGGACATCGCACCCTACCATTCCCGCCAGATCGTGCCGTTGCCGCGCGAGCGGTGGGCGGATTGGCTCGATCCGGCAGTGCCGGCGGGCGAGCTTTTGCGCTCTTTGCCGAAGGGCAGCCTCACGGTCAGCCGCGTCTTCCCGCCGCTCGCAGCGTAGGCTCGAACCGTCCGGCATTGCCGCATCAAGCGCCTTGACGATCCGCGACCTTGCTCGGAACATAAGGCGAACACAAGCCGTTGCGAGTCGCCGTGTCTGCTCCCGCCGCCACCATTGCCGATCTACGGGCGACGCTGCGAGCGATCGAGGGTGACTCGCGCGAGCGGCCGGTGCTGCCGTTCGGCATCGAACCCCTCGACCGGCGTCTTGCGGACGGCGGACTGCGACTCGACGCGCTGCATGAGGTGTCCTCCCGCGCGTCCGGATGGGGCGACGACGCCGCTGCAGTGCTGTTCGCGGCCAGCGTCGCCGCGCGCACACAGGGCGCCGTGCTCTGGGTCGTGCGCTCGCGCGACCTGTTCGCGCCCGGCCTCTACCAGGCGGGCCTGTCGCCCTCGCGGGTAGTCTATGCCGAGGCGCGCGACGACGCCGAGCTGCTGGCGCTTGTCGAGGAAGGCATTCGTCACCGCGGGCTCGGCGCGGTCGTGGGCGAGGCGCGGCGAGTGCAGATGGCCCAGGCGCGCCGGCTCCAACTCGCCGCCGAGGGCGGCGGCACGGTCGCGCTGCTGCTGCGGCGGCCGGCCAAGGGCGGCGCCGATCCGCTGGACACGGCGTCGGCCGCGGTCACCCGCTGGCGCGTTGCGCATGTGCCGTCCGCGCCGGTGCCGTGGGACGGTCTCGGCCGGGCGTGCTGGCGCGTCGAGTGCGTCCGCCAGCGCGGCGGCGACTCTTTCGAACTCGTGGTGGAGGGCTCCGATGAAGCGGGTCGCCTCGCTCTACCTGCCCTGCTGGTCGATCGCCCGGCTGCGGCGGATCGAGCGCCGGCACGCGCCGTCGGCTGAAGCCGACGCGCGGTCGGCCTATCACGCCTTGGGTGCGGACGCGGCTGTCGAGCGCGCGCATCGCTGTTCTGTGCCCAAGGAAGGCGGCTGGCGCCCCGGCGCGCGTTGGGCGCGGACCGATCCGGCCGGCGGTAGCGGGCTGGCGGACACGCGCGGGCAGGTCGAGGCGGCGATCGAGGCGCTGCCCGCGCACCGCCGCCCGCCACAGCGCGAGCTCGGCCGGACGAGCGAGGCGGCCGAGAACCCGTTCCGTAAAGGCTTGACCCGGCCTCCCGAGGAACGGGTCGCCGCGCCCGCGCCATTGCGCGAGCTGTCGCGCCGCACGGAAGCGGCCGGGCCGCTGTTCAAGCCCGGCACGCGCGGCTGGCACGGCGAAGACCTCCAGGCGGCGGTGGACGGCCTACCCGCGCACCGGCGACCAAAGGGCGGCGAGTTGTCTCGGAAGAGCGAGACGATCGACAATCCGTTTCGGCTCTCACCCGACGACGTGGGTCCGAATCTCAGGCACGGTCGCCCCGACCTGCCGCCGCTGCGCTTTCCCGGGGAAGACGCGCCGGCGAAAGCCGGACGCGGCGCGGCGCTAAGAGGGGAAGACCCGCGCGAGCGGCATCGCAACGAGGCGCCGTCGCTCCGCCAGCTGGCGGCCATGCCGCCGGTGAACGGGCCCGGGGAGGATGTCGTGGCGCGGCGGGCGCGGAAGCCGCCCCGCCGCCGCGCGCGCGATGGCCCTGGCGGCGCAGCGGGCGATGTCGCACCGCCCAACGTCGCGCAGAGCCTGAAGCAGCTCGCGGCCATGCCCGCCGTGCAGTTTCCGGGCGAAGGGCCGCATGCCGACGATCATGGCCGGGGCGGCGAAGGCGCGTCGACCTACGGCCAGGGGCGGTTCTTCCAGACCGGGCGGACGCTCGCGAGCGTGGTCTCGCGCGTGTGCCGGGACGACGATCCCGCGAGCAAGGTCGCGTCGGTCCAGGACGAGGCGCCGCTGGTGACCGCGCGCAAGGTCGGCTCACGGGTCGAGGTCGCTGCCGCAAATGCTGCGGCGCGCGCCCTCGGCATCGGTCCTGGCACGGCGCTGACCATGGCGCGGGCGCAGGTGCCGGGGCTGGAAATGCGCGAGGCGGACCCGGACGGCGACGCCGCGGAACTCAACGCGCTCGCCGAGCTGCTCGCCCGCCGCTGGGCGCCGACCGTGGCGATCTCGGATGCGGACGGGCTGTTCATCGATCTGAGCGGCGTCGCGCACCTCCATGGCGGCGAGGCGCGCTTCTGCCGCCGGCTGCTGCGCCTGCTCGGCCGGGCCGGTATCGCCGCGCGTATCGCCGTGGCGGACACGACCGGCACGGCCTGGGCGCTCGCGCGCTTCGGCTCTCATGATGCCGCGCAATTGCTCGCTTCGGGCGCGCAGGGCGATGCGATCACGCCGCTTCCGGTCGCCGCGCTGCGGCTGGACCTACCGGCGCTGGAGCTGCTTGCACGGCTAGGGGTCGATCGGATCGGCCAGCTCCTGGCGATGCCGCGTGCGCCGCTCGTGCGCCGGTTCGGCCGTGCGATCACCGACCGGCTCGACCAGGCGACCGGCCGCGCACCCGAGCCGCTCGAACCGATCGTGCCGCCCACCCGCGTAACGGTCGAGCAGCGGTTCGCCGAGCCGATCGCGACCCCCGAGGCAATCACACACTGGCTCGGCGTCCTGATGCCGCAGCTGGCGGTCGAACTGGCCAAGGCAGGCCAGGGCGCCCGCGCGATCGAGATGATCGCCGCGCGCGTCGACGGCGTGCCCCAGCGCCTGCGGCTCGGCTTCGCGCGGCCGACCCGCGACGCCGCGCACATGCTCCGGCTGACGCTGCGGCGTATGGAGGAGATCGAGCCCGGCTACGGCATCGACGCCATCGCGCTGCACGTCCGCCGCGCCGACCCGCTCGGCGCAGAGTCGCTGGCGCCAGCACTTGCCGGCAAGGTCGCTCCCGACATCGCGCCGCTGATCGACGCGCTCGCGAACCGTATCGGGCTCGGCCGGTTGTGGCGTGCGGCGCCAGTCGAGAGCGACGTGCCCGAACGCTCGTGCCGGCGGACGGCTCCGCTCGATCCGCCGCCGGGCGAGGCGCGCGCGCTCCGCATCGACGATGTCCGTCGGCTTGATGTTCGATCCGCCGACCATCCCTGGCACTCGCGCTGGCCGCGCCCGGTCTGGCTGCTGCGCCGGCCGGAGCGCGTCGATCATGTCCTCGCCGAACTGCCGGACAGTCCGCCCCGGCGGTTCACCTGGCGCGGCACGTCGCATCGCATCGTCCGCGCCGAAGGGCCGGAACGGGTCACCGGCGAGTGGTGGCGTCGCGCGACCGAGCGGCTGGCGGTGCGCGACTATTTTAGGGTGGAGGACGAGGGCGGCCAGCGCTTCTGGCTGTTCCGCCGTGGCGACGGCATGCGTGGCGAGACCGGCGACCTCAGCTGGTTCGTTCACGGCGTGGGCGACTGAGCCATGGCCTATTCCGAACTCCAGGTCTCCACCCACTTCTGCTTCCTGCGCGGGGTGTCGAGCTGCGAGGAGCTGTTCGCCACCGCCTCGATGATGGGCATGCCTGCGCTCGGCGTCACCGACCGCAACTCGGTCGCCGGCATCGTCCGCGCGATGGTGGTGGCCGAGGCGACCTCGGCGCAAGGAGCACCTGTCCGGCTGGTCACCGGTTGCCGGCTCGACCTTGTCACCGGCGCGTCGCTGCTAATCTGGCCGGAGAACCTTGCCGCCTGGAGCCGGCTCACCCGTCTGCTGACGATCGGCAAGGCGCGAGCCCGTCCACAGCACGGCGAGAAGGGACGCTGCTTCCTGCATTGGGAGGATGTCGCCGAGCACGCCGCCGGCCTGGTCGCCGCGCTGGTGCCGGGGGCCGACGGCGTCGACGTGGGCGAGCTGCGCTGGATGGCCGATCTGTTCGGACGCGGCTCGGGCGATGCGCGCGGCCATGTCTGCCTGACTCAGCGCCGCCGCCCCGACGACGCTCGTCGCCTGTATGAAGCCGCCAACATGGCGCAGCGGTTCGGTCTCCTGCCGCTCGCGACCGGCGACGTGCTCTATCACCATCCCGACCGCCGCCTGCTCCAGGACGTGGTGACTGCGATCCGTGAGAAGAGCACGATCGACGAGCTGGGGCTTAGGCGCGAGCGCTCGGCCGATCGCTGCCTCCACCCGCCCGGCGAAATGGCGCGGCGGTTCGCGCGCTACCCCGACGCCGTTGCCGCGATCGAGGCGGTGGTAGAGCGCTGCACATTTTCCCCGCGCGATCTCCGCGACCAGTATCGCTACCCCGAGGAAGCGGTGATGGCGGGACACACGCCGCAGCAGGCGCTGGAAAAGCTCGCTCGAGGGGCGCTCGACCGCCGGTTCGACGGCGATCCGCCGCAGGCGTATCGCGACCTCATCGCCAAGGAGCTCGGGCTGGTCGAGAAGCTCGGCTACGCCGCCTATTTCTTAACGGTCCACTCGATCGTCCAGTTCGCGCGCAGCCAGGACATCCTCTGCCAGGGGCGGGGTTCGGCCGCCAACTCCGTAATCTGTTTCGTTCTCGGCATCACCAGCATCGACCCGATCGTCCACCAGTTGCTGTTCGAGCGCTTCCTGTCGGAGAACCGGGCCGAACCGCCCGACATCGACATCGACTTCGAGCACGAGCGCCGTGAGGAAGTGATTCAGTGGATCTACGAGACCTACAAGCACGAGCACGCCGCGCTCACCGCCGTGATCAGCCGGTTCCGCGCGCGCGGCGCGGTGCGCGAGGTCGGCAAGGCGTTGGGGCTGCCCGAGGACATGACGGCGGCGCTCGCCGGGCAGGTATGGGGCTGGTCCGAGGAGGGCGTTGCCGACCGGCACGTCGACGCGCTTAACCTCGACCGTGGTGATCCGCGGCTCGCCTTGACGCTGGAGCTGGCGCGCGAGCTGATCGGGACGCCGCGGCACCTGTCCCAGCATCCCGGCGGATTCGTGCTCACCCGCGACCGGTTGGACCAACTCGTGCCGATCGAGCCCGCCTCGATGCCCGACCGCTACGTGGTCGAGTGGGAGAAGGAGGACGTCGAGGAGGCTGGCATGATGAAGGTCGACATCCTCGGCCTCGGCATGCTCGGCTGCATGCGTCGCGCGTTCGACCTCCTCGCCGCGCACAAGGGCGTCCGGCTCACCCTGGACCATGAGGAGATGCAGGTCGACGACGCCGCGACCTTCGAGATGATCCAGCGCGCCGACACGCTCGGCGTGTTCCAGATCGAGAGCCGCGCCCAAATGGCGATGCTGCCGCGGATGCGGCCAGAGACCTTCTACGACATCGCCATCCAGGTCGCGATCGTCCGCCCCGGTCCGATCCAGGGCGACATGGTCCACCCGTACCTCAAGCGTCGCGAGCAGAAGCGCCGCAACCCCGACATCGAGTTCGACTATCCGTCGCCCGAGCTGAAGGCGGTGCTGGCTAAGACCTACGGCGTGCCGCTGTTCCAGGAGCAGGCGATGAAGGTCGCCATTGAGGGCGCCGGGTTCACCCCCGCCCGCGCCGACGAGCTCAGGAAGGCGATGGCGACGTTCAAATACACGCAAGGGGTGGGGCAGTTCAAAGAGGAGCTGATCGAGGGCATGGCGAAGAAGGGCATCGGCCCCGAGTTCGCCGAGCGGCTGGTCAAGCAGATCGAGGGGTTCGGTTCCTATGGGTTTCCCGAAAGTCACGCCGCCAGCTTCGCCAAGATCGCCTACGCCTCGTCGTGGATGAAATGCCATCATCCCGACGTGTTCTGTTGCGCGCTGCTCAATGCGCAGCCGATGGGATTTTACGCGCCGGCCCAGATCGTCCGCGACGCCCGCGAGCATGGGGTCCGGGTCAAGCCGGTGTGCGTGGTCGACAGCGGCTGGGATACCCGGCTGGTCGACCCGCCGGCCGGTGCGCCGCCCACAAACCATGCCGGCCTGCCACTACGGCTCGGGCTGCGCATCATCCACGGTGTCGCGGCGGTTGACGCCGAGCGCATCCTCGCTGCGCGCGCCGCCGCGCCGTTCACATCGGTAGAGGACCTGTGGCGTCGCTCGGGCGTCCCACTCGCGACGCTGGAGAAACTCGCCAAGGCCGACGCGTTCCGTGCGCTCGGCCTGAACCGCCGCCAGGCGCTCTGGGCGATCCGTGGCCTTGGCGAGAAGCCGTTGCCGCTGCTCGATGCGATGGAGCGGCGCGAGGAACAGGTCAGCCTGGTCCCGCTCACGGCCGGGCGCGAGGTGGTGGAGGACTATCGCGCCACCCAGCTCACGCTGCGCCAGCATCCGCTGTTCTTCCTGCGCGACGATCTGGCGAGCGAGGGCGTCATTCCCTGTGCCACGCTGCGCGATGTGAAGGACGGCCGCCGGGTCGAGGTCGCCGGCATCATCCTCGTTCGCCAGAAGCCCGGATCGGCCAAAGGCGTGCTGTTCATCACGGTCGAGGACGAGACCGGCGTCGCCAACATCATCCTGTGGCCTGATCGGTTCGAGGCGCAGCGCACAGTGGTGATGTCGTCGGCGATGATCAGCGTCACCGGCGTCGTCCAGCGCGAAGGCGAGGTGATCCATGTTATCGCCAGCCGCATCCACGATCGCACCGGAAGACTGCGCGAGGTCGGCGACATCGACATGCCGCGGCTGACGAGCCCCGGCGATGGTGCCACGCACGGCGGATCGCCCGACCGTGGGGAACCCGGCTGGAAGCCGCGCGTCCGCAGCGACTACCATCCGCCGTTCCGTAAGGGCTGCGATCCGGAAGAGGTGATCCCGATCCGCAGCCATGATTTCCACTGACCCTCACCTGCTATGGAGCAAGCGCCCCACCGACTTTCTGACCTTGCGCAATTTGGAGTGAACGTCCGAATTGTCTGCCGGCGCTGCAGCTTCGAAGAGGACTGGACGCCGGACGCGCTCGCGCGGCACCTCGCGGCCATCGGCGCCAGCGAGGTTTGGTCGGATATCACTCGCCACATGCGTTGTCGCAGCTTTGGATGTGGCTCGACGGACGTTCGTGCCGTCCCGGCGTCGCAGGACGACCGCTCGGCCAACATGCCACGGCGGATCGGCCGCCTAGATGCGCATCTGCTTGGAGCGGCTCTTGGCGTGTTGGACGCGACTGCGCGTTGTTCGCTCGGGCAAGCCGTTGCGACGCTGGAGGTGCGGCTGGCCCTTCTCGTCGTGCATCGCTACGCACGCGACCGGGATTGCGTTCGCGCCTTTTGGCTGAGAGCCTCTATCGGCAATAGGACAGCTGACGAGGGGCTGGTTGAACCGCTTCAGGTGATCAGGCAGCGGCTCATAACCGCAGGCTGGCTCGCACCGTCATTTTTGATCGAGCCGAGTAAGACTTGGCCCTGGGAGTCTGCGGCGCCGCCGGGATGGATGCGCGGAGGCGACGGTCAGCAGAACTGATGTGATCTATGAGCACGATGACCCACACCCGGACGCTCAGCTAGCCCCGGCGGCTGCCGCCTTCCGGACGTTTGTTCATGGCGGAGAACGTTACAACCGAGCGATGAGCCGCCCTCCGATCTACGCTTCAGCCACCCGTTCGATCTTCAGTTCGCAATGTGGATACTAGATACCCATGTTCTGTGGGAGGTGAGTCATGCTTATAAGCCGTCTCGCGCTCGGCTACCTGGCCCTGACCGGCATGATGGTTGGTGTCTGGGCCCTGATACTGCCGCTCGGCTTCTACTCGGACTTTCCCGGACTTGGGCGCGCGTGGGTGTCGGCGGACGGACCCTACAACGGCCATCTGATCCGCGACGTGGGCGCGGCGTATCTGATGATCGCGGCGCTGGCCGGGCTGTCGCTGGCACGACCAAATCGCGCACCGCCGGTCATGGTCGGCGTTGCCACCCTCTTCTTCAACGTGCCGCATCTCGCCTACCATGCGAGTCATCTCGGCAAGTACGCGCCGGTCGACCGCGTTCTCAACTTGCTGACGCTCGGCACGGCGGTGCTCTGCTCCGCCTGGCTGGCCGTCCCGCGTTCGGAGGCGCGGTCGTGAGGATGAGTGATGGCGTCGAATGGGGCCTGCACTGCCTCACGGCCATCGCTGCCCTGCCGGAGGGGGGCGCTGCCCGGCCGCGCGCTAGACGAGTTCCACGGCGTGTCTGAAAGCTATCTATTGAAGCACCTGAAGGCGCTGACGCGCGCCGGGTTGCTCCGGTCGATTCCAGGCGCGAGGGGCGGGTACGCGCTGGCGCGTTCCCCGAATGCGATCAGCTTCCTCCACGTGGTGCGGGCGATCGACGGGCCGGAGCCCGCGTTCCGCTGCAAGGAGATACGGCGCTGCGGGCCGGCCGCGTCGGAGGATGCCGACCACTACCGGCTCCCCTGCGCAATCCACGCCTTGCGCGGCAGTCGCCGCCGGGTTTCGTGCTCTCAACTCCGGGGCTAGCGGGGAGCCGCTCGCCCGATGTCAGGAGAGCTTGCGCAGAAACAGATCGAACAACTGCGCGGCCGAGTGAACGTCAAGTTTTGCATAGATGTTGCGTTTGTGGTTCGTGACCGTCCCCTCCTCGATAGCGAGCAGGTGGGCGGTCGATTTCGCGGAATGCCCCTTCAGCATGCATTCGACGACCTGCCGCTCACGATCGGTGAGGCAGCCGTCCCCCATGCCGCTGATCGCGGCCCCAAGGTCGATCGCCTGTCTGGATCCGACGCGCTCGGTCGTAACCCTTTCCAGCCATCTTAAATGCGCCTCGACAAACCCTTTCACGAGCGGCGCTACGGCGGCGAGCGTGGCGATTTCGGCCGCATCGAACAAGGGCGAGCGAGTCTCCCGCTCGACGAAGACATGCGCCATCCGCCGATGGTCGACAGGAACGAGGAAGCGCGCCTCGTCATGCACGTCGGTGAACCTGTAGTGATGCTGGTAGAACTCGGACTCGAAGAACCCCTCCGGCGTGATCTCCCGCAGCTGCAGGAAACCCGATCGTCCTCGATCGGCGGCGAGAACGAAGGGATCGAGCAGGAAAAGGCCTGCGACAAAGTCGGTCATTTGCCCGACAAGCCTTACCTCCGGCACGCTCGTGGCCATCAGCTGCGGTGAATTGGTGCCGTCGAAGACGTAGACGATGAAATTGTCGATGCCGCAGCATCCGGCGATGAAGTCGCGCAGCGTCGCGAGACCATCCCGACGCTCGATTGCCGACAGCAGCTTGGCCGCCAATTCCGCGAAGTCTGCGAGATTAGCAACGGTGAGCTGCTGGCGTGAGTGATTGTTGCCGCTGACCATGTGGTATTTCGGTGCAGTCCCCATCCGCAAGTCAGCGCGCAAGCTACAATCCGCTACCTCCGGCGGCAATGCCAAGAGCGAGCCGCCGCGCCAGCGCCTGTCGGGTTCTTGATATATGACGGTATGGTGACCTGTCTTACCGTCTGTCCTTCAAGGGAGGCGGGCATGAGGCGTAGGTTGGACCGTTGGCTTTCGTCCGTCGCGGCGGGCACGATCCTGCTCATCTTGCCGGAGTACGCGGTGGCGCAAGCACCGCAACCGGCGAGATCCGACACCTCCGTTGAGCAGGTGCCCGACCAGGCGGTGGCGCAAGCGCCGGAAACGCAGACGCCATCCGGAGGCGAGATCGTCGTTACGGCGCGACGCCGCGAGGAACTTGCGCGCGACGTTCCCGCCTCGCTCAACGTATTCGCGGGAGAGGCGCTGCAGGGCCAGGCGATCAACACGCTATCCGACCTGCAATACGAAACGCCCAGCCTGAAGATCGCCGAAGGCGGCGGTGGCAGCCGCATCACGCTCCGCGGCGTGGGCACCAACATCAGCTCGGGCAGCCCGTCGGTCGCGGTGTCGCTCGATGGCGTCTATATCCCGGTCACGAGCTTCGCGATCACCGAGCTGTTCGACCCCGGCCGGATCGAGGTGCTGAAGGGACCTCAAGGTACGCTCTACGGCCGCAATGCCACCGGCGGCGCGATCAACATCGTCAGCCGCGACCCTGGCACGCAGTTCGGCGCCGACGGCTGGATCGGGTATGGTAGCCGCAACCTCGTCACGGCGCAGGGTGGCGTCTCGGTGCCGCTAGGCGATCGCGGCGGCGTCCGGGTGAGCGGCGCCTATGCTAACGACGACGGGTATACCAAGAACATCAACCCCGTTGGCGGCGAGATCGATGATCGCAACTTTGCTGGTGGGCGCGCCCGGGTCAGGTACGATCTGACCGACAAACTATCGGTCGACCTGACGGCGCAGTACTCGCTCAATAGAGGTTCAGTTGGCTTCGGCGGTAGCAACGATCCTACCTCGCCGGTGTTCGCGAGCTTCGCCCCTGGGCGCCAGAGTCCGCGCCGGATCAACGTCGACACGCCGCCGCGCAACCGCCAGGAGGGCGTTCTGCTGAGCGGAACGCTCGCGCTGGACCTCGGTGGTGCGACACTGAAGTCGATCACCGGCTATGTCGACTATAAGAGCCGCGCGATCGTCGACGTCGATGGCGCGGGCGGACTGATCGCGTTTACCGATACGCGCTTCCGCTCCGAATACTTCTCGCAGGAGTTCCAGCTCGCCGGTGGAAGCCGAGACGAGGTGAACTGGACGGCGGGGCTCTATTATGGCCACGAACGATCCACCAACACTTCGGCGGAGACCGATGCCGACTTCCCCGATCCGACACCGTACCTCTTTTCCGACCAGACGACGCGCAACCGCAACACCAGCTACGCCGCCTATGGCGAACTGACCGTGCCGCTCGGCGACAAGCTTTCCGTGCTGGCCGGCGCGCGTTACACCAAAGAAAAGCAATCCGGGAACAGCGTGCTCGCAGTCCCGCTCCTCGTTCCTGCGCCGTTCGTCACCACCGCAGCGGTTGACGACGACGGCTTCGCGCCCAGGCTGCTGGTGAAGTATGAACCGCGCGAAGGCTCGCAAATCTATGCGAGCGCGACGCGCGGGTTCAAGGCGGGCGGGGTCAACCTCGCGACCTCGGCCTCGACCTTCCGGCCCGAGAAGATCTGGGCCTATGAGGCTGGCACCAAAAACAGCTTCGCCGACGGCCGCGTCGAGCTGGACCTTGCCGGCTTCTATTACGATTATACCGACCTACAGCTTCGTTCGGTGGTGTTCACCAGCACCGGCTTCACCACCACGATCAATAACGCGTCGACGGCCTCGATCTACGGCGTCGAGGCGACCGCGATCGCCCGCCCGTTCAGCGGCTTCTCGGTCGATTTCAACGGCGCCTACCTGCATAGCGAGCTGAAGAACTTCATCCTGCCCGGGACAACGACGCCCGCCACCCTGCGCTTGCCGCTTTCGCCCGAGATCAGCTTCACGCTCGGCGCGGAATATTCCACCAGCCTTGGCAGTGCCGGCCGGCTGTCCGCGCGAGGCGAGGTGACCTATCAGTCCGAGGTGCTGTTCCCGAACTTTACCGACGTGCAGCGCGAGCGCCAGGACGACTATGCGCTCGTCAACGCCAACATCCGCTATGACCTGCCCGGCGACCGGATCTATGTGGCACTGATCGGGCGCAACCTGACCAACAAGACCTTTCTGACGCAGCGCTTCTTCTTCGCTGGCTTCGCGGACAGCGAATTCTATGGTGCGCCGCGAACGATCGAAGGCCGCGTCGGCTTCAAGTTCTGACCTCTTTCGGACGCTGTCTCGATGCTAATCAAAGCCCGCCCGTTCAACTTCCCGTACGACGAGGCGCTCGACCCTCGCCGCTGCGCGATCTTGGCGATCGACATGCAGGTCGATTTCCTGTCGGCCGACGGCTATTTCGCCCGCAAGGGCTACGATCCGTCGCCGTTGCGCGCGGTGATCCCGACGATCAAGGCGGTCACCGACGCCGGTCGCGCCGCCGGGATGCGCGTGATCTGGACGCGGCAAGGCTATCGCGCCGACCTGGGCGACGCTGCGCCGTACGACCGCTGGCGCAACGCGCGGGCGGGCATCCCGCTGGAAGCGGGCGACGGCGCTTCGCTGCTGCGCGGCAGCGCCGGCTATCAGATCGTCCCCGAACTGACGCCGCCGACCGGCGACATCATCGTCGACAAGACGGCCAACGGGGCTTTCTATCAGACCGACCTCGAGCTCATCCTCAAGGCGCAGGAGATCACCCACCTGATCTTCACCGGCTGCACTACCGACGTGTGCGTGCACACCACGTTGCGCGAGGCCAACGACCGCAAATTCCAGTGCCTGCTGGTCGAGGACGCCTGCGCGAGCGGGGATGCGTACGCGCATGCCGCGGCGGTCCACATGGTGACGGTGGAGGACGGCATCTTCGGCGTGGTGTCCGACAGCGGCGCGCTCTTGCAGGCGTTCGGCCAAGAGCGCGCCGTCGCCGCGTGATGCGGCTCGCCGAGTTCCGTGCCGCCCGGGAGCGCATGCTCGGTCTGCGCAACGCGTTGGTCCAGCCGCATCGCTGGAGCGGGGAAGACCGGCCGCAGCCGCAATGGTTCAATCGCGAGACCTATCTCGTCCCCGAATGGCCGATGTCCGAGGCGCCGTCGCCGGACGGCTCGCTGTTCGCCTCGCTGCGCGAGCGCGAGCTGTATGTCCGGCCCGCCGGGAGCGACGCGGGCCGGTTCCTCACGAGCGGCGCGGCCGAGGACACAGGCTGGGACATCGAGACGGCCGGCGTCTCGCCCTGGTCGCCCGACGGGCGCTGGCTCTACGCTTGCGCGGTGGACCGGAGCGAGGTCTTCAAAAGCGTGCGGACGCGCTTCGCGGCCGATGGCGGCGTCGGCGTCGACTTCCCGCGCAGCCAGCGGGCCGGCACGCCGCTCGACCGCATGCGCCCGCACATCGTGCCGCTGGACGGCGGCGCGCCGCGCCCGATCGACATCGGCGATACGAGCGATGCCTATCTGCGCCTCGTCGGCTGGCTGCCCGATGGCCGGCTCGTCGTCACACGCTTCTCGCGGCTGCTCGATCGCGCCGAACTTCTCCTTGTGGACGCGACATCCGGTTCGGCGCGGACCGTGCTCGACGAGCGCTCGGCGACGCCGCTGCGCCCGTCGACGATCGTGTGGGTCGAGCCCGTCGGCTGCGTGCTGCTGTCTGGCGATCGCTTTCTCTGGCTCTCGCCGCGCGACGGCTACCAGGGCCTCTATCTCGGCAGCTTCGACGATCCGGCGCTGCGGCCGCTGGCGACGGCGCCGATGGTTGTGCGCGACATCCTGCGCGCCGACGCCGATTTCGCCTGGTTCCGCGCCGGTATCGACGGCGAGCGGCCCTATGATGTGCACCTGTTCCGCGTCGCTCTCGCGAGCGGGCCGGTCGAGCGGCTGAGCGAAGGCGACGGCGTGCATGACATCGCGCCGGCGCCGGATGGCGCGCGGCTTTTGGACAGCTGGTCGACGCCCTCCCTGCCGCCGACCACGCTGATCCGGCGCGCCGATGGCGAACCCCTTGCGACGCCGGAGACGCTCGACATGTCGGCGTGGCTCGGCGACCGATGGCGGCCGCCCGAGGAGGTGATGGTCGCCGCCGCCGACGGTGCGACGGCGCTGCATGGTCTCCTCTACCTGCCGGCGCACGGCGTTGCCTCGGGTCGCTTGCCGCTGGTGCACTGGCTCTATGGCGGGCCGCAGATCGCATCCGTGAACCATCGCTTTGGCCCGCGCGACGATACGCAGGTGTTGCTGCACACGCTGGCGGCGACGGGCTATGCGGTGTTCGTGGTCGACAACCGCGGCACGCCGGGTCGCTCGCGTGCGTTTCAGGATGTCGTCCAAGGGAGCTTCGCGCCCCACGTCGTCGCCGATCAGGTCGGCGCGCTGCGTCAGTTGCTCGATGCGCATCCCGAGATCGATCGCGGGCGCATCGGCGTCATGGGCCGATCATGGGGCGCGCATTTCGCGCTGCGGCTGATGGCCGACGCGCCCGACCTCTACCGCGCCGGCGTGCTCGTCGTCCCGGGCCTCGATCCTTATGGCGGGGTAATCTACGAGCCCTATCTCGGCCTTCCGCAACAGAACGTGGCGCCTTACGAGGCGGCCGAGCCGTGGAGCGAAGTTCAGCGCCTGTCCGCCGATGCGCGTCTGCTGCTGATGGCGGGCACGCTCGACTCGCCGTGCCAGTGGGACATGCAGCGCCTGTCGCGCCTGCTGGTCGAGCGCGACATCGCGCATCACTGCCTTGCCTTTGCCGAGGAGGAGCATATGTTCCTCGGCGCCGCGCAGCGCTTCCACGATCGCTCGGTGTTCGAGTTCTTCGAGGCGGCGCTGGCATGACCGCGCGATCGCGCCTGCTGGCGATCGCCGATCGGGTCGCCGGCCGGCTGGCGGAGGATCGCCCCTCCGTCGCGCTGCACCTACGCCGCCCGGTCCGTCGGCTGGCGACGCTCGATCCGGCGCGCGTCGACGCCGAAGCGGCGTCGCTGCGACGCGACCTGGCGGAGCTGGACGCGATCGAGCCGGACGGCTTGAGCGCGAGCGAGCGGGCGTTCCGCGCGGCACTGGCGATCGATCTCGCCCGGCGCATCGACGGTGCCGCCACCGCGCACCATGCCTTTGCGATCACGCCTTATCGCGGCGGCGATCTTCACGCCGAAGCCGCCGCCGCCTTCCGCGCCGCGCCGCTGACCGGCGGCGCCGATCGGGACGCCTATCTCGAGCTGGCGCGCGACTACGCCCG
>CAXTNG010000009.1:0-12374 GCA_964245475.1 uncultured Sphingomonas sp.
ACCCAGTACAAGGCGCAGATCGACGCGTACAACGCGCGCTCGGCCCCGCTGCAGACCGAGCTGCAGAACTCGGCCAACGAAATCCGCACGATGCAGGGCAACAACACGCCCGAGGCGACGGTCAACCAGCGCATCCAGGCGTTCCAGGCGCGCCAGCAGGCGATCCAGACCGAGCTCGCCCCGCTCGCCGCGCCCTTCGAGCGCCCGCTCGCTTATGCCGAGGAGCAGATCACCGCCAAGCTCGACCAGGCGACGCGCAATGCGATGAACGTCAAGCGCGTCAACATCCTGATCCGCCCCGAGGCGATCGCCTTTGCGATGCCGACGTCCAACATCACCGCCGACATCACCCAGCAGCTGAACGCGCTGGTTCCGGCGGTGTCGATCGCGGTGCCGGCCAACTGGCAGCCCGGCGGCCAGGGGGGCACCGCACCGACCTCCGCTGCTCCGGCGCCTGCCGCGACCACTCCGCCGCGCCGCAACCCGGGCCGCTAAGCCGTGGCGGGAGCGCTGGACATAACGCCCATGGATATCAGGGGCGTCATGGCGGCGCTCCCGCACCGCTATCCGATGCTGCTGGTCGACCGGGTCGAGGAGCTCGTCCCCGACCAGTCGATCGCCGCGATTAAGGCGGTGACGATCAACGAAGGCTTCTTCCAGGGCCATTTCCCCGGCCGCCCGATCATGCCCGGTGTCCTCATCGTCGAGGCACTGGCGCAAGCCGCCGGCATCCTCGCGGTCGAAAGCCTCGGCCTCGCCGGCTCGGGCAAGCTCGTCTATTTCATGGCGATCGACGGCGCGAAGTTCCGCAAACCCGTCGAGCCCGGCGTCTTGCTTCGCCTAGAAGCCGAGTTCGTCCAGAAACGCGCCACGGTGTGCAAGTTCGCAGGGCGCGCGAAGATTGATGGCCAAGTCGTTGCCGAAGCGAACTTCACCGCGATGATCGCCGACCCTCCCAAGGCATAGCACTCCGGCACGGTGCGCGGCACCTTTGACAACATCCGGCGCTGCCGCTAGGCGCGCGCATCCTCTCAGGCTGGTCGGAACCAGCCACCATCAGGAGCTACCCCGTGAAGGCCGACACCCACCCCGACTATCACATGATCAAGGTGCAGATGACCGACGGCACCGTGTTCGAGACCCGCTCCACCTGGGGCAAGGAGGGCGACACGATGACGCTGGACATCGACCCGCTCGCGCACCCGGCTTGGACCGGCGGCCGCGGCACCATGCTCGACACCGGCGGCCAGGTCGCCCGCTTCAACAAGCGCTTCGGCGGCGGGCTCACGCTCCGGAAGTAAGCGGCTCGGGACAACGAAAGCCGGCGTTCCTGCGGAGCGCCGGCATTTGTGCGTTTGGGGGAGGTGAAACCCGAACGATTAGGAGACCATCGGAGGGGCAACGTGCGGGACCGCGTGCCCAAGCTCTCGCTGGTAATTGCGGAGCACCCACAAATTGCCCCAATAGGGCATCGTCAAGCCGTCTGCCGACCAAGCATCGTTCGAAGCCAAGAGCCGCCCTGCGAAGGTAGTCGCCTGCTCTTGGGTGCAACCCTTGTTCCACTCTTCAATCTGCTTGAGGACGTAGGCCATGCCTTCTACGTCTGACATGCCTGCCAGCTCCGGCACCTGCTCAGAGATCAATTCCTGATCATCGTTGATCGCAAGCGAACTTCGCGTTGCGGCTGCTCGCTCTCTGCTCTCTCGCCACCAGCTTCGCAGGCCCACGTTGTCCCCCAATGTTGGCGGAGGAGGTGGGATTCGAACCCACGGTGGGCTTGCACCCACGGCGGTTTTCAAGACCGCTGCCTTAAACCACTCGGCCACCCCTCCGGGCGTGCGCCCGCGTTAGCCGCCCGGCGACCGGGCGTGCAAGGCCCGCGACGATCCGCGGTTTCGCGGCGCGCCCGGCTGTGGCACGCTCGGCACCATGATCGGGGGTAGGACGAACTGGCGGGCGGCCGCCGCCGCGGCGCTGGCGCTGTTCGGCGGCGCGGGCTCGGTGCGCGCGCAGGACGAGGCGGGCTTCCAGTCCTACCTCGTCGAGCTGCGCGGCCGCGCCGTCGCCCAGGGCGTCCCGCCCGTGACCTATGACGCAGTGGCGCCGACGCTCTCCTTCAACCCCCGCGTCGTCCAGCTCGACCGCGCCCAGCCCGGCAACGAGACGAGCACCACCTTTCAGCCCTTCGCCCCCTATCGCGCCCAGCACGTCGACGCCGCCCGCATCGGCCGTGGCCGCAGCGTCTATCAGGCGCAGCGCGCGCGGCTCGCCGCGATCGAGCGGGAGACCGGCGTGCCCGAGGCGATCACCGTTGCCATCTGGGGCCATGAGACCAATTACGGCGCCTACACCGGCAATTTCGACCTGCTGCGCAGCCTCGCCAGTCTGGCCTATGACGGCCGACGCCGCCCGCTGTTCGAGGGCGAGCTGATCGCCGCGCTCAAGATGATCGACCGCGGCGTGCCGCGCGAGCAGTTGAAGGGCAGCTGGGCGGGTGCCACCGGCAACCCGCAGTTCCTGCCGTCGGTCTACCTCCGTCTCGCCCGCGACGGCGACGGTGACGGCCGAGCCGACATCTGGACCAGCCAGGCCGACACGCTCGCCTCGATCGCCAATTACTTCCGCAATGCCGGCTGGCGCGCGGGCGAGCCCTGGGGCGTCGCGGTCAGCGTGCCCCCCGGCTTCGACCGCAGCACCATCCGCAACCGCCTAGTCAGCCCCCGCTGCCCGCGCGTGTTCCAGCGCCACAGCGGCTGGCGCACCGTCGCCGAATGGCGCACGCTCGGCATCCAGCCGCAGGACGGCAGCTGGCCCGCCGACACGGTGATGGCGACGCTGTTCGAGCCCGACGGGGCAGGGGCGACCGCTTACCTCCTCACCGGCAATTACCGCGTCATCCTCGACTACAATTGCTCGAACTTCTACGCGCTCTCGGTCGGGCTGCTTGCCGATGCGGTCGAGCGTTGAGGTTCACGCGAAGCCGCGATGGCGCGAAGAAGGGTGGTTCAGAGGAGGCGCGGAGGCACAGAGACGGGATCGCGCGCGGCAGCGCGCATTCTTTCATCGCGGCCGAGATTGAAGGGCCGCTGGCGCGGCCGGGTACTGCATCTCTGCGTCCTCCGCGCCTCTGCGCGAGCCTACTCTTTTGTTCTTCGCGCCTTCGCGCCTCTGCGTGAACCACAAAAAACCAAGGGCGTGACGCGCGCTTACGGTCCCGCTATCGCTCCCCGATCACCCGATTCACGGACCAGCCCCATGAAGACCCCCATCGCCGCCTCGCTCCTCGCCCTGCTCGCCAGCGTTCCCTCGGTCGCCGCCGCGCCGCAGTTCCAGACTCCGGCGCCGGTCGCCTATCTGCAGGACCTCTCGTCGGGCGCGATCCTGTTCCAGCGCGACGCCGACCGGCGGATGCCGCCTGCGTCGATGGCGAAGATGATGACCGTCTACGTCGCCTTCGACATGATCAAGAAGGGCGAGATCAAGCTGAACCAGACCTTCCCTGTCCGGCCCGAAACCTGGCAGAAATGGCACGGTCCCGCAGCGGGTTCGACCATGTTCCTGTCGGTCGATGAGAACGTCAGCGTCGACAATCTCTTGAAGGGCATCGTGACGCTCTCGGGCAACGACGCCTGCGTCGTGCTGGCCGAGGGCGTGTCGGGCACCGAGGAGGGATTCGTCAGCCGGATGAATCAGGCAGCGCAGAAGCTCGGGCTGACCAACAGCCATTTCGGCAATTCCAACGGCTGGCCCGACGCGGGGGTGACCTATGTCACCGCGCGCGATCTCGCCAAGCTGGCGTCGGCGACGATCACCGACTTTCCCGATCTGTACAAGAAGTACTACAGCCTGCCGAACTTCACCTGGGGCAAGACGCTCGGCGCGGGCACCGACATCACCCAGGCGAACCGCGATCCCCTGCTCGGCCGCGTCGCCGGCGCCGATGGCCTCAAGACCGGCCACACCGACGAGGCGGGCTACGGCTTCACCGGGTCGGCGCAGCAGAACGGGCGGCGGCTGGTGATGGTGATGGCCGGGCTGTCCAGCTTCAACCAGCGCATCAGCGAATCCGTCAGCTTCATGAACTGGGGCTTCCGCGCCTGGCAGGCCAAGCCGCTCGTCGCCAAGGGCAAGCACGTCGAGACCGCCGATGTGCAGATGGGCAGCACCACCACCGTCGGCCTGGTCGCCCCCAAGGCGCTCACCGTCACGCTCCCGGCGGGAGCTGTCCCGGAGATGTCGGCCAAGGTCGTCTACGACGGTCCGGTCAAGGCGCCGATCAAGGCGGGGCAGCACATCGCCGACCTCGTCGTCACTTCGCCGGACATGCCCGAGCAGCGCCTGCCCCTGGTTGCCGAGAGCGACGTCGGCGAGGCGGGTTTCTTCGGCCGCGCATGGGCGGGGCTGACCTCGCTGTTCGGGTGATGGTGGCGCCGGCGCTTGACCTCAACTCCGTTCGCCCTGAGCCCTTCGACTGCCTGCTAAGGCAGGCGCTCAGGACAGGCTGTGTAAGGTCACGCTTCGACCATGTGCTTCGACTTCGCTCAGCACGAACGGAGTCGGGGACTGGACACGCTGGTCACCGGCTGACGCCGTGACGCCAATCCGCGGCAATCCGGCCGCGCAGGCGGCGTTCGCGGCGGCGCTGGCGAGTGGCTCGCTCCACCACGCCTGGCTGATCGCCGGGCCGGAGGGAGTGGGGAAGGCGACATTTGCGCGTGAGGCCGGTATCGCCTTGCTCGGCGGCGATCCTGTCCGGCACCGGGCGATGATCGAGGCACACAGCCACCCCGATTATAAGATCGTCGAGCGCGAAATCTGGGAAACCTCGACGCCGCCGAGGCTAAAGCCATACGATCAGCGCACCGACACCGATAAGCCGTCGCGCAGCATTCGCGTTGCGCAGATCCGCTGGCTGCTGCCGTTGCTCGGCATGGCGCCATCGCTGAGCGCGCGCCGTGTCGTCGTCGTCGATGCCGCCGACGATCTCGAGCCGCCCTCCGCCAACGCGTTGCTCAAGAGCCTGGAAGAGCCGCCCGCCGCCACCGTGTTCCTGCTGGTGAGCCAAGCGCCGGGCCGCCTGTTGCCGACCATCCGCTCGCGCTGCCGCCTGCTCCGCTTCGAGGCGCTCGACGATTTCGATGCCGCCTCCGTCATCCGCACGGCGCTTCCCGAAGCCGACGAAGCCGAGGTGGCCGCGCTGGTCGAGGCGGGGGAGGGCTCCCCCGGCCGTGCGCTCCGCTACGCCGGCCTCGACGTGAAGGGCCTCGACGCGGTGATCGCCGCCATCGCAGCCGACGGCGATCCCGGCAACACCCGCCGCGTCAAGCTCGCCAAGGCCCTCGCCGGCAAGCCCGCGCAGTTCCGCTACGAAGCCTTCCTCGATCGCGCGCCCGCTCATATCGCCCGCGCCGCCCGTATGCGCGAAGGACGGGCGCTGACGACCGCGCTCGATGCCCATGCCGCCGCCCGCGACCTCGCCGGCGCCGCGCTCGGCCTCTCGCTCGATCCGCAAGCGACCGTGTTCGAGATGGCTGGCCTCGTCGCCCGGCTTCACGCGTAAATCCCTCGCTTTTTCGCTGTCCTACAACGCCGGCTTGTGCCTAGGCTCTTGCTCGCTCGGCGTGTGCCGGCTGCGCTCTTTCTCACCGTCAGCACCCGATCGGCCGGAACCGCACCGGCATCCGCGATTGCCGATAGTGTCAACTTGGTGTCAACTTCGCGTATCCGGAACGAGCGAGCGGTTCGGACTTTGGCGCTTGACGCGCGTCAACCGGCTTCACGCTCGCACGGCGATGTTCTACGAGCGCGGCATGGCCGAGCCCTTCTACATCACCACCGCCATCAGCTATCCGAACGGCCGTCCGCACATCGGCCACGCCTATGAAGCGATCGCCGCCGATGCGATCGCGCGCTTCCAGCGGCAGGCAGGCCGCGACGTGCGTTTCCAGACCGGCACCGACGAGCACGGCCTCAAGATGGTTCAGGCCGCGCGCGCGCAGGGCAGGGACGTGACCGACCTCGCAACGGACATGTCCAATCTTTTCCGAGGTATGTGCGATGCTCTTGACGTCTCGTACGATCACTTCATCCGCACCACCGAACCCGAACATTATCGCGCCAGCCAGGCGATCTGGGACGCCATGGCCGCTGCCGGCGACCTTTACCCCAGCCGCTACGAAGGCTGGTACTCGGTCCGCGACGAGGCGTTCTACGCCGACAGCGAGCTGGTCGATGCGGAAGGGGGCAAGCTCTCGCCGCAGGGCACGCCCGTCGAATGGACGGTCGAGGAGAGCTGGTTTTTCCGCTTGTCCAAATACCAGCAGCCACTGCTCGACCTCTATGCGCAGCAGCCCGACTTCATCCGCCCGGAGAGCCGCCGCAACGAGGTGATCCGCTTCGTCGAGGGCGGCTTGACCGACCTCTCGGTGTCGCGCACCAGCTTCGACTGGGGCGTGCCCGTGCCCGGTTCCGATGGCCACGTCATGTATGTCTGGGTCGACGCGCTCACAAATTACCTCACCGGGGTCGGCTATCCCGACAACACGCCCGAACGCCGCTACTGGCCCGCCGATCTCCACCTGATCGGCAAGGACATCGTCCGCTTCCACGCGGTCTACTGGCCCGCCTTCCTGCTCTCGGCCGGTCTGCCGCTGCCCAAGTCGGTGTTCGGCCACGGCTTCCTGCTCCACCGCGGCGAGAAGATGTCCAAGTCGATCGGCAACGTCGTCGACCCGCTCGACTTGGCGCAAGCCTTCGGCGTCGATGCTCTTCGCTACTTTCTGCTCCGCGAGGTCAGCTTCGGCCAGGACGGCAGCTATTCGGCCGAGGCGATTGTAACCCGCGCCAACGCCGATCTGGCGAACGGTCTGGGTAATCTGGCGCAACGCTGTCTGTCGATTATTGCGAAGAATTGTGACGGCATCGTGCCGACCAATACGGCGGACACACGAGCGCCGCATCTTGGAAATATCTTTGGACTCGTTTCGGAATTGGTGATTGACCTTAAGCTTAACGAAGCGCTTGAGGCGATTTGGGAAGGAGTCCGCATCGCTAACGGCTACTTTGCCGAGATGGCACCTTGGGCGTTGCGCAAGACGGACCCTGCCCACGCAGGTGGCGTGCTTTACCATACTGCTGAGACCATACGACAGCTGGCGATCCTGGTTAGATGGGTGGTGCCGGGCAGCGCGGACGCACTCCTCGATCAACTCGGGCAGGCGCCCGACGCGCGCAATTTCGCCGCTCTCGCTGTGCCACTGCAAGCAGGGATCAAGCTGCCCGCACCTCATGGCGTCTTCCCGCGCCTTGACCTGCCCGCAGACGCGTGATGCTCGCCGACAGCCACTGCCACCTCAACTACGAGGGCCTAGAGGAGCAGCAGGCCGAGGTCCTCGCCCGCGCCCGCGCCCGCGGCGTCACCGCCATGCTCAACATCGCCACCCGCGAGCGCGAGTGGGACGCCGTCCTCGCCACCGCCGAGCGCGAACCCGACGTCTGGGCCACCGTCGGCATCCATCCGCACGAGGCCGATCAGCACCCCCACGTCGACACCGCCAGGCTAGTCGCTCGCGCGGCGCACCCGCGTATCGCCGGGATCGGCGAGAGCGGCCTGGACTATTATTACGACCATTCCGACCGCGCCCGCCAGCAGGCGAGCTTCCGGTCGCACATTGCCGCGGCGCGCGAGGCGGCTGTGCCGCTCGTCGTCCATACCCGCGACGCCGAGAACGATACCCACGCGATCCTCGCCGACGAGCTGGGGAAGGGGGCGTTCGCCGCCGTCATCCACTGCTTCACCGGCACCGGAGCGTTCGCCGACAAGTGCCTGGATCTCGGCTTCTCCATCTCGATCTCGGGCATCGTGACCTTCAAGAGCGCCCGCGATCTTCAGGAGACCGCGGCGCGCCTGCCGATCGATCGCCTGCTGGTCGAAACCGACGCGCCGTTCCTCGCGCCGGTGCCCCATCGCGGCAAGAAGGGTGAGCCCGCCTTCGTCGCCGACACCGTCGCCTTCCTGGCCCAGCTCCGCGGCGAGGACCCGGCCGAGCTGGCGCAGCGCACCGCCGCGAACTTCCACGCGCTCTTCCGCAAAACGGCCGCATGAAGGTCCGCATCCTCGGATCGGGCACGTCGTCGGGAGTGCCGCGGATCGGCAACGACTGGGGCGCGTGCGACCCCGCCGAGCCGCGCAACCGCCGCACCCGTGCCTCCATCCTGATCGAGCACGAAGGCACCCGCATCCTCGTCGACACCAGCCCCGACATGCGCGAACAGCTGCTCGCCGCAAACGTCGGCACCATCGACGCGGTCGTCTGGACCCACGACCACGCCGATCATTGCCACGGCCTCGACGACCTCCGCCAGGTCTTTCACGCCACCCACCGCCCGGTTCGCTGCTTCGCGCGTCCGGACACGCTGGACGCTTTGCAAACCCGTTTCGCTTACGCCTTTTACGGACGCGGCGGCTATCCGCCAGTGGTCGCCGCCGAGCTGTTGCCCGAGCACTGGACCTGCGGCGGCATCACGGTCGACACGATCGGACAGCCCCACGGCGACATCGCCTCCGCAGGCCTGCGCTTCACGGCAGGCGGCAAGACCATCGGCTATGCGACGGATTTCCATAACCTGACGCCGGCAATGGCACGGTTTTACACCGGCCTCGACGTCTGGGTCGTCGACGCGCTCCGCCACCGGCCGCATCCGTCGCATCCCACGGTCGATGCTGTGCTCGGCTGGGTCCGCGGGCTCGCGCCGAAACGCACCGCGCTGATCCACATGGACCAGTCGCTCGACTATCGCACGCTCGCAGCGGCGCTGCCTGCCGGAGTGGAGCCGGGCTATGACGGTCTCGAGATCGCGCCGTGAGCGACCGGCCGGCGAACATCGCCTTCTATGCGCTGCTTCTAATTCTGCCGCTCGCCGCACTCGTCGCCCGGCGCCCGCCGCTTGCGCGCACGCTGCGTATGGCAGCGGTTTGGGTCGCGATCTTCGCCGCCGGCTTGCTGCTCGTCGGTCAGCGCGATCGGGTCGCCGGCCTGCTCCGCACATCCTTGGTCGAGGGGCGCGAGACGCGGATCGCAATAGCCGCTGACGGTCATTTCTGGGCGGACGTGACTGTGGACGGCGTATCGCGCCGCATGCTGATCGACAGCGGCGCGACCACGACCGCGCTATCCCAAGCCACCGCGCGGCAAGCTGGTCTGGTCGACGACAGCCCGTTTCCGGTCGTGATCGACACCGCCAACGGCCAGATCACCGCACGGACCGCGACCGCGAAGCGCGTGGCCGTCGGCAACGTCACCGCACGCGATCTCCACATCGTCATGTCGCCGGCGTTCGGCACGACCGACGTGATTGGCATGAACTTCCTTTCGCAACTCGCATCCTGGCGCGTGGAAGGCCGCACACTGGTGCTCACCCCTCCCCGACCATCGCAATGAGCTTTACATAATGTACATTATCGGACTAGTACAAGTGAGCAGTGGATGGTGACCCCTGTCGAGCGTCTCGTAGCCGTGATGGCGCAGCTCCGCGATCCGGTGAGCGGCTGCGACTGGGATCGCGCGCAGACCTGGGCGACTATCGCGCCGTACACGATCGAGGAGGCCTATGAAGTCGCGGACGCGATCGCGCGCGAGAATGTCGGCGACCTCAAGGACGAGCTCGGCGATCTGCTGCTCCAGGTCGTTTTCCACAGTCGCATCGCCGAGGAAGCCGGCGCGTTCGCATTGGACGACGTCGCGGACGCGATCAGCGCCAAGCTGGAGCGCCGCCATCCGCACATCTTCGGCGATGCCGAACGCACGGACCCCGACTTCTGGGAACGCATCAAGGCGGAGGAACGTGCCGGCAAGGCGCAGGGTGGCGCGCTCGCCGGGGTCGCGGTCGGCTTGCCAGCACTGACCCGCGCCGAGAAGCTCCAGAAACGCGCAGCCCGCGTCGGCTTCGATTGGCCCGACGCGAGCGGCCCGCGCGCCAAGATCGACGAGGAATTGGTCGAGGTCGCTGCCGCTGAGGGAGCCGCGGTGGCCGAGGAAGTCGGCGACCTGCTCTTCGCCGTCGTCAACTGGGCCCGCCACCTCGGCGTCGATGCCGAAGTCGCGCTCCGCGGTGCCAACGCCAAGTTCGAGCGCCGCTTCGCCGCCATGGAGGCGACCGGCGGCGAAGCGTTCGCCTCAATCGACCTCAATGCCAAGGAAACCCTCTGGCAGGCAGTCAAGCGCGGCGAGTGAACCGCTCGTAATCGGCCGGGGCCAGCCGCACGGCGTAGGCGACACGACCGTCCTTGTCCTGCGCCTGATCGAGCACCTCGCCGTTGGCATGCAGCCATGCGGCGCCGGCGCCATCGCCAGGGTCGAGGGTGACCTGGTAGCGCCGATGCCCCTCGGTCAGCAGCTCGGCAATGTGGGCGATCAGGCGGTGGATCCCTTCCCCGCTAAGCGCCGACAGCGCAATCACATCGTTGCGTCGCGCGGCATTCGCCAGCACCTCGGTGCGACGCTCGGCATCGAGCAGGTCGAGCTTGTTCCAAGCTTCGATCCGAGGCGTCGTTTCGGTCACGCCGATCTCGGCCAGCACCGTCTCAACGTCCGCGCGCTGCGCCTCGGTGTCCGGGTGCGCCACGTCGCGGACGTGGATGAGCAGGTCGGCCGACACCACTTCCTCCAGCGTCGCCTTGAACGCCGCAACGAGCTGGGTCGGCAGGTCGGAGACGAAGCCGACGGTGTCGGACAGGATCGCCTTGTCGATCCCAGGCAGGCTGATCTGCCGGAGCGTCGGGTCGAGGGTGGCGAAGAGCAGGTCTTCCGCCATGACGTCGGCGCCAGTCAAGCGATTGAACAGCGTCGACTTTCCTGCGTTGGTATAGCCGACCAGCGCGATCACCGGCCAGGGCGCACGCCGTCGGCGATCGCGGTGAAGGCCGCGGGTGCGGGTGACCTGCTCCAGCTCGCGCCGGAGTCGCGCCATGCGGTCGCGGATAAGGCGGCGATCGGCCTCGATCTGGGTTTCGCCGGGGCCCCCGAGGAAGCCGAAGCCGCCGCGCTGACGCTCGAGGTGGGTCCAGCTACGCACCAGCCGCCCCGCCTGATAGTCGAGGTGCGCGAGCTCGACTTGCAGCCGCCCCTCGGCACTCGCCGCGCGCTCGCCGAAGATTTCGAGGATCAGCCCGGTGCGATCGATCACCTTGGCGCCGAGCGCAGTCTCCAAGTTGCGCTGCTGGATGGCCGAGAGCGAGGCGTCGAAAATGGCGAGTCCGGCGTCCTCCATCCTGACCAGGGCCGCGACCTGCTCCGCCTGCCCCGGCCCGATCAGCGTCGCAGGGCGCGGCTCACGGATCTTGAGCGCGAGCTTGTCGATCACCACGACGCCGATCGCCGCGGCCAATCCTTCCGTTTCGGCCAGCCGCGCGTCGGCGTCTCTTGACGAGTCGCCGCGGTCGGGCAGCACGACGATCGCGCGGGCGCCGCGGGCGAATTCATCGCGGTCGCGGTCGAAGCCTGAGGTCAATCGTCGCCCGCCGCTTGTTCCTCGGCGAGGTTGAGGGCTTGCGCGGGCTGGATGGTCGACACCGCATGCTTGTAGACGAGCTGCGCCATGCCCTCGCGCTGCAACACCATGCAGAACAGGTCGAAGCCCGCGATCTGCCCCTGCAGCATCACGCCGTTTACCAGGAACATGGTCACGCTCGACTCGGACTTGCGCACCGCATTGAGGAAGATTTCCTGCAACAACGGCTGCTTGCGCTGCGCTTCTCCCACGGCTTCGACCAGCCCGCTGACGTCCATCGGTCCCGCAGGCATGATGGTGGAAATGGCGTGCTTGTAAATCAGCTGCGACTGCCCGTCGCGACGGAGCAGCACGGAAAAATTGTCGAACCAGGTGACAATGCCCTGGAGCTTGACGCCCTTGACCAGGAACATGGTGACCGGCGTCTTGGAGCGGCGGAGCGTGTTGAGGAACAGGTCCTGGAGCGAACCCTGCTTGTCGGCCATGTGTCAGCCCTTGTTGTTGGCGGGAGCGATGCCCCGCTGCTGCGCCGTTTCCCGGCGTCGGAACGATGCCGTCTCGTTCGGCAGTGGGGCGAAGCTAGGGCGCGGGGGCCGCTTCGTCCACCCCGAAGCGGCGATCACTCGTCGCGCGTTTCGGTGATGCCGAGGAGCTTCAGCTTCCGGTGCAGTGCTGAGCGCTCCATGCCGATGAAGCTGGCCGTGCGCGAGATGTTGCCCGAGAACCGCCTGATCTGAACGCGCAGATACTCGCGCTCGAACGTCTCTCGCGCCTCGCGCAGAGGGGCGCCCATGATCGCGGTGGTGCCGGCGCCGCCCGCCTCGCCCGGGTTGCCCAGAACCTCGGCGGGAAGCAGGTCGAGGTCG
>CAXTNG010000009.1:12477-14401 GCA_964245475.1 uncultured Sphingomonas sp.
AATAGAGGTCCTCGCGGAAGCGGCCTTCGGCGATCTCCTGGATCAGCTCGCGAGACGTCGCCGACACGACCCGCACGTCGACGCGTACCACGCGCGTGCCGCCCACGCGGCTGAAGCTCTGATCAGTCAGCACGCGAAGGATGCGCGCCTGGGTGGCGATCGGCATGTCGGCAATTTCGTCGAGGAAGAGGGTGCCGCCATGTGCCTGCTCGAGCAGACCCGGGCGGACGAGATCGCCCCCCTCCTCCACCCCGAACAGCTCCTCCTCCACCCGCTCGGGCGTCATCCGCGCGGCGCTGACGATCTCGAAAGGCGCATCGCCGCGGTTGCTCCCGCCGTGGAGCTGCCTTGCGGCGACCTCCTTGCCCACCCCCGCCGGTCCCTGGATCAGCACCCGGCTGCCGGTCGCGGCGACTCGCTTGAGGGTCGCACGAACGTTGTTGATCGTCCCCGAACTGCCGGTGAGATCGGTCTCGCGTCCAGCGGCCGCGCGCAGCGTCGCCACCTCGCGGCGCAGCCGCTCGGTTTCGGTCGCGCGGGCGACCATGAGGAGCAGGCGTTCGGCCTCGAAGGGCTTCTCGATGAAGTCGGCGGCCCCGCGGCGGATCGCGGCGACGGCGGTGTCGAGGTTGCCGTGACCGGAGATCACCAGCACCGGGATCGACGGGTCTCGACGCTTGATCTCGTCGAGCAGGTCGAGCCCGTCGAGCCGCGATCCCTTCAACCAGACGTCGAGCAGTACTAGCGAAGGCCGCCGCTGGGCGATCGCCTCCAGAGTCGCATCGCTGTCGCCGGCGGCGCGGGTTCCATAACCCTCGTCCTCCAGCACGCCGGCGACCAGTTCGCGGATGTCGAGCTCATCGTCGACGACAAGGATGTCGAGGGGCATATCAGGTCCGATTCCGTGTGAGCTCGGCAAGCGCGTAAGCGTCGGACGGCTCGGCTCCGACATCGCTGCCTTCGTCGCCCCCCTCGTCGCAGCCGGCGAGCAGGCCGGTGTCGAAGGTCATGGTGACAATCGTTCCCCCGCCCGGCCGGTCTGCAAAGGCGATCGTGCCGAAATGCTCCTCGACGATCTTCTTGACTATCGCGAGACCCAGGCCTGTGCCGCGGGCGCGGGTCGTCATGTACGGTTCGATGATCCGGTCGCGCTCGGCGGGAAGCCCGACGCCGGTGTCGGAGACCGTCACCGTCGCGACGCGCTCGCCTGCGCCGCTCAGCGTCATCGTCACTCTGCCGCCCGCATCGCCCTTTGCTTCAATGGCTTCGACCGCATTCTTGACGATGTTGGTGAGCGCCTGACCGATCTGGCGGCGGTCGATTACCATCGTTTCCGCAGCGCCGTCCGCCTCCAGCGCGAACGCGATGCCGGGATGCGCGACCTCGTGCAGGAACAGCGACTGGCGCCCGACGTCGACCAGCGACTCTGCGCGGAACACCGGCTTGGGCATGCGCGCGAAGGAGGAGAATTCATCGACCATCCGCCTGAGGTCGCCGACCTGGCGGACGATCGTGTCGGTCAACCGGGCAAAGGTCGGGTCCTCGGCGTCGAGCTTGCCGCCGTAGCGCCGCTGGAGCCGCTCGGCGGCGAGCTGGATCGGGGTGAGCGGGTTCTTGATCTCGTGCGCAATCCGCCGCGCGACGTCGGACCAGGCGGCACGGCGCTGGTCGAGCAGCTGCTGGGTGATGTCGTCGAAGGTCAGGATAGGCCCTGCCCCGGTGCGGACGATGCGCACCGCGAGCGTGCGCGTCTCCCCCTGCACGCCCTTTATCTGCACCACCGCCTCGCGGCCCGCGGTATCGAGCAGCGCGTCGAGCTCGGGCGCGACATCTGCAAGCTTGCGCCCGGTAAGGCCGTCGTCGCCCCCCTCTCCCCTCGCGCCGAGCAGCGCCGTCGCAGAGGTGTTCGCGATGCGAATCGTAC
>CAXTNG010000009.1:14411-20716 GCA_964245475.1 uncultured Sphingomonas sp.
GGTCGACCTCGGTCGCGATCACGCCCGCCGACACACCCGCCATCACCGCCTCGATCAGCGCCCGCCGCGTGCCGAGCTGGTCATTGGCGGTGACCAGGGCGGTATTCTGCTCCTGCAGGCGCGCGGTCATCCGGTTGAACGCGTTGGAGAGCGTGCCGACCTCGTCGCGTTCGCGCGTGTCGGGCACCCGCGCGGTGAGGTCGCCGCTTTCGACCCGGCGCGCAGCCTCGACGAGCAGCGCCACCGGCCGGACGAGCCGATCGGCGACCCATAGTGCGATCCACACCGCGATGCCGACCATCAGCAGCGACAAGCCGAGCAGCGCGGCGTTGAAGCGCAGCTGCAGCGAGCGCGAGCGCGACTGGAGCGCGCGATAGTCGGCCGACACCTGCTCGCCGCGCGCAAGCTGATTCGCGACCTGCGCGTCGAACACGCGCGAGGTATAGAGATAGGCGCCGCCGCCATAGGCTAGCGGCACCAGCGCCGCGGCACGGTCGCGGCTGCGCAGGGTGAGCACCTTGTCGCCCGCGTCGACCCGCGCCCTCATCACGGGGGTGACGATGTTGTCCATCGGCCGGCCATAGGGATTGAGCACGACCAGCGGATCGCGCTCGCCACGGCCAAGGATCATCGCATCAGAGAGTTCGCGCTTATAGGCCTGAACCAGCAGGCGCTCGCTGAACGCCTTGCTGTCGATGGGCATCTGCCGCAATTCAGCAGCGAGATCGCCGCTCATGGCGATCGTCTCGTTGGCGGTGCGGTCTATCTCGCGCTGGATGCTCGCTCTCACGAGACCCGTCGCGCTGTCGAGGATGGCGCGGGCGCGCTGCGACGAGCCGAATTCGACGCCATATTGCATCAGCAAGGAAGCGGCGATCGCGACGAGCGTAATCGGCACCGCCGCCATGACCGAGAACAGCACGACGAGGCGGACGTGCAGCCGCCCCCTTCCCCCCACCGGCGAGCGCGCCGCGCGTCGCATCGCGATGCGGCGGCCGAGCAGCATGATCAGCGCGATGCCGGGCACCAAATTTGCGACAAGCAGCACCGCGACGAGAGAGGAGGCGAGCAGCGGCTTGGCTGGGTCGGCACCTGCAAGCGCGAAATAGCTGCCCACCGCAACCGCAACCGCGGCGGCGAGCACTGCCAGTTCGACCGCCGGGGTCACCGTCAGGCGTCCCTGCGGCGCGCGCGGCCCAACGTCGGTCATGGCGGATGCGAGCATCACCTGTCGCGTTACAGCGTTAAGTGTTGCATGGAAACCACATAATCGCGCATTCGTCAGCGCGGCGGCAGCTCCGGGCGCGAGTCGATCCCGAGCGTATCGAGGCGTTTGCGCAGCGTGTTGCGGTTGATCCCTATCGCGCGCGCGGCGCGGAGCTGGTTGTGGCCGTGGCGCGCAAGCATGATCTCGATCAGCGGGCGCTCGACCTCACCGATGACATGCTCGTAGAGCGTCCCATCGTCGAGCGCGCCCGGCCGCTCGCGCGCCATCCGCTCGCCAAGCGTGCGTAAGGCGGCGGCTATGTCGAGGTCGGCAGCCTCCCCGGCAGGCAGCACCGCGCCGATCATGGCGCGGATCGCGGCCTCGTCGATCACCTCGTCGCGCGCGAGCACCGCCAGGCGGCGCATCAGGTTCTCGAGCTCGCGGACGTTGCCCGGCCAGCCGTGGCCCCTCAGCGCCTGTAGCGCGCTGTCGCTGAGGCTACGGCGCGGCAAGCCTTCGGCAGCGGCGCGATCGAGGAAGTGATGCGCGAGCAGCGCGACGTCCGAGCGACGCTCGCGCAACGCCGGCAGGGCGATCGGCACGACGTTCAGGCGATAGAACAGGTCCTCGCGGAACAGCCCCGCGGTGACTTGCGCGGCAAGGTCGCGGTTGGTCGCGGCAACGATGCGGACGTCGGCGCGGATCGTACGCGCGCCGCCGACGGTGGTGAACTCGCCCTGCTGTAGGACGCGCAGCAGCCGGGTCTGCGCCTCAATCGGCATGTCGCCGATCTCGTCGAGGAACAGCGTGCCGCCCTCGGCCTGCTCGAAGCGGCCGGCGGTACGCTGCGTCGCGCCCGTAAAGGCGCCCCGCTCGTAGCCGAACAGTTCAGACTCGATCAGCTCGCGCGGGATCGCCGCCATGTTGATCGCGACGAAGGGAGCGGATGCCCGACTGCCCAGGTCGTGGATCGCGCGCGCGACCAGCTCCTTGCCGGTGCCCGATTCACCCGAGACGAGCACGGTCAGGTCGGTCGAGACAACGCGGGCGATAACCCGATACACCTCCTGCATCGTCGGCGATCGCCCGATCAGCGGCAACGCGGGATCCTCCGCGGGCGCGCGCTCCGCCTGTACCCCGCCGCGGCTGAGCGCTGCCGCCACCGCCCGGCCGAGCGCGTCGAGATCGAAAGGCTTGGGGAGATATTCGTACGCCCCTGCCTCCGCCGCGCGGACCGCGGTGGTGAGCGTGTTACGCGCGGACATGACGATCACCGGCAGCACCGGGAAACGCGCCGCGACGCTCTGCAGGTGCGCAAGCCCGTCGCCGTCGGGAAGGACCACGTCGGTGACGAGCACGTCGGGCGCACTGCCCGCCAGCGCACGGTCGAGCTGCGCGAGATTGTCGGCGGTGGTCACCCGGTGCCCGGCGCGGCGGAGTGACTGGGCGACGACGGTGCGGATCGCAGCGTCGTCGTCGACGACGAGGATGTCGCTCACGCGGCCGCCCGCGCCAGGAGGAGGCGGAAGACGGTCGTCTCGGGCGCCCCCTCGCGGGCGTATTGAACCAGTCCCTCCATGTCGCGGACCAGCTTGTCGACCAGCGCCAGGCCAAGTCCCTGTCCCTCCGGCCGGCCTGAGACGAAAGGGTCGAACAGATGATCGGCAATGTCCGGGGGTGGCCCCGGGCCATTGTCGACGACGCAGATCTCGATCGGCAGCGGGCGGCGAGGACGTCCTGGGCCAACGCTGGCGGCAACGCCGTGCCGATAGGCGGTGGTGATGGTAATCCGCGGATCGCGCACGACGCGCACCGCCTCGCGCGCGTTCTTGAGCAGGTTGATGACGATCTGAAGAAGCGCGTCGCGATTGATGCAGGCGGGCGGAAGCGAAGGATCGAACCGCTCCTCGATGGTTATCCCACGCGCAAAGCCGGCGAGCGCGACGTTGCGCGCATGATCGAGCAGCGGATAGATGTTCTCAGCTGCGAGCGGCAACGGCCTGGTATCGCTGAAATCCTGCATCCGGTCGATCAGCGCGGCGACTCGATCGACCTCGGTGACGATCAGGCTGGTCAGCTCGCCTGCGCCGAGCAGCTGCGCTGCGCCGCGGATGCCCGACAAGGGATTTCTGATCTCGTGTGCCAGCATGGCCGCGGCGCCGATCGCCGCGCGGCTCCCGGTCGCGCGATCGGCGGTGCTGACCAATCGCCGCGAGCTGCCCGCCCCATGCAGCGTAATCGTCCGCCAGCCCGAGTGATCGGGCACCTGCGCTTCGACGAAATCGACGCGGAGCCGCCCGCCGCGCGGCGTCGCGATCTCGGTGTCATAGATGGCGAAGCCGTGCCGGTCGGGCTCCCCCGCCCCATCGGGCGTGCGCAGGATGGCCGACAACGGTTGGCCGACCATGATCCGCTCGGACAGGTTGAGCACTTGCTCGGCAAGCGCATTGGCGTGCGCGATCCGGTCCTCGGGATCGACGACGATGACAGCCACCGGCAGCGCCGCGAGCAGCTCGGCGAAACCAGGACGGCCGAACCGGCCAACCTCTCGGCCGCGCTCAGGCGGCTTCGCGCTGGCGCCAGGGTGCATAGAAATCGGCCAGCATCGCCTTGACGCGGTTCGCGTCCGGCTCCTGGTTGACCGCGTTGCGGAACTCAGCCGAACCAGGCAGCCCCTTGGTGTACCAGCCGATGTGCTTGCGCGCCATGTTGACGCCGGTCTGAATGCCGTAATGGCTCAGCGTCGCGTCGTAATGCTCGGCGATGACATGATATTGCTCGTTGATCGACGGGTCCGGTACCCGCCGCCCGCTGCGGAACCACTCCATAACCTGGCCGAGCAGCCACGGTCGGCCATAGGCGCCACGCCCGATCATCACGCCGTCCGCGCCCGATTGCTCCAACGCCGTTTCGGCGTCCTCGATTGAGCAGATGTCGCCGTTGGCGATCACCGGCACGCTCACCGCATCCTTGACGCTGCGGATGAACGCCCAGTCGGCCTCGCCCTTGTACATCTGGTTGCGCGTGCGTCCGTGGACCGTGACCAGCCTGACGCCGAGGTCTTCGGCGATGCGTGCCAGTTCGGGGGCATTGAGGCTGTCATGGCACCACCCCATCCGCATCTTGAGCGTGACCGGCGCGGCCACCGCTTTGACTATCGAATCAACCAGTTGGGCGGCGAGCTTCAGGTCGCGCATCAGCGCCGACCCTGCGTCGCCGTTGGTCACTTTGCGCACCGGGCAGCCCATGTTGATGTCGATGATCGCCGCGCCGCGGTCCTCCGCCAGCCTCGCCGCCTCCGCCATCTCGTATGGTGTGCAGCCGACGAGTTGCATCGAGACCGGCTCTTCAGACAGATGCCACGCCGCCTTCTGCAGTGACTGGCGCGTCTCACGGATCGCCGCCTGGCTGGCGATCATCTCGGTCACATTGAGGCCAGAGCCGTAACGGCGCACGAGCGTGCGGAACGGCATGTCGGTGACGCCGGTCATCGGCGCCAGCACGACGGGGGTGTCGATCCGGACGGGACCGACCTGGATAGGAGCGAGGGTGCGCATGATCTGCCTGAATTTTGGACAGTAGGCGAAGCGGCAGGCGCTGGCAACCCGAGGGTACTGGCGCTAAGGGCGCAGCCCGCATGACTCACCGCATCATCGCTATCCTAGTCGCCGCCGGTTCCGGCTCGCGCGCGGGCAACGGCACTCCGAAGCAATTCGTGCTGGTCGCTGGCAAGCCGATAGTCATGCATGGCTATGCCGCGCTGTCGGCGCACCTGGCGGTGGTCGATACAATCGTCGTCGCCGACCCGTTACTCGCGGCGGACGTGCTCCCCGGCGTGCGCATCGTGCCCGGCGGCGCGACCCGGCGGGACTCGGTGGCGAACGGCCTTGCCGCGGCGCAGGCGCTCGGCGCGACCCACGTCCTCATCCACGACGCCGCGCGGCCGTTCTTGCCGGCGCACGTCATCGACGCCGTAATCGCGGCGCTGGAGATGCACGACGGCGCCACGCCCGCTCTGCCCGTCGCCGACACGCTGGCCCATGGCGGCGAGCAGCTCGGCGACACGGTCGACCGCACGCAGCTCGTCCGCATCCAGACCCCGCAGGGCTTCCGCCTCGACACCCTGCTCGCCGCCCACGCCGCCTGGGGTGAGCGCGAAGCCACCGACGATGCGCAGATGGTGCGCAGCCTTGGCGTGCCCGTTGCGTTAGTGCAGGGCGACGCCATGCTCGAGAAGGTCACCTACGCCCAGGACTTCGCCGCCGCCGAGGCGCGGGTGGGCTATGACGTGCGCACCGCCACCGGTTTCGACGTCCATCGGCTAGCGGCGGGCGAGGAGCTGTGGCTCGGCGGCGTGCTCATCCCGCACGACAAGGGCCTGTCCGGGCATAGCGACGCCGATGTCGCGCTCCACGCGCTGACCGATGCCCTGCTGGGCACGATCGCGGCGGGCGATATCGGCACTCACTTCCCGCCCAGCAACCCGCAATGGCGAGGCGCCGAGTCCGGGCAGTTCCTTCGCCACGCCGCGGACCTGATCGCGGGGGAGGGGGGCCGGATCGATTTCGTCGACCTGACGATCATCTGCGAGGCGCCGAAGATCGGCCCGCACCGTGCCGCCATGACCGCGCGCATCGCCGAGCTGCTCGACCTGCCGACCGATCGCGTGAGCGTGAAGGCAACCACCACCGAGCGCCTCGGCTTTACCGGTCGCCGCGAGGGCATTGCCGCGCAGGCGGTCGCTACAGTCCGGATTCCGCGATGAATCGCCTCGCCTGCCTGCTCGCGCTCGCCGCCAGCCCCGCCTCGGCGCAGCGCCCGTGCGTCACCGATGCCGAGGCGCAGGCCTTCGCCGCGGTTGCCTTGCCCGAGATCATTCGCGAGACCGGCCGGGTCTGCGCCGCCACTCTCCCGGCCGCCAGTCTCGTCCGCCGCCCTGACGGCGCATTCCTCGGCAAATACGACGCCGAGGCGAACCGCGCCTGGCCGGTCGCCCGCGCCGCGATCGTCAAGCTCAGCGACCCCGTCGTCGATCTGCTCCTCCAGTCTGACTACGCCCGGCCGCTGATCACCTCGCTGCTCGTGCCGCAGCTCGTCG
>CAXTNG010000009.1:20726-23486 GCA_964245475.1 uncultured Sphingomonas sp.
CTGACCGACCTGCTCGAGCCGCTGCCGTCGCGCAACACTGCCGGAATTGTCGTCGCTACTCTACATTATCTCAAGGCCGAGAAGGCGAAGGGGCGCACCGTCGCCGTCCCCGACCTGCCGCTCTGCCCGGAAGGACGCTGATGGATACGGTTCTGCCCGCCGAACTGGTCGCCGCCGCGGCCCGCGTGATCGCTGCCAACCGCACGGCTGGGCGGCGCGTCGCTGTGGTCGAGAGCTGCACCGGCGGGCTGGTCTCGACGGCATTGACCGAGATCGACGGCGCCTCCGACGTGTTCGAGGCGGGCTATGTCACCTATGCCAACGAGGCCAAGGTCGCGCTCGGCGTCAGCTCGGATGTGCTCGACACCTTCGGCTCCGTCTCGATCGCGACCGCCTGGAGCCTGGCGCAGCAGGCGCTGAAGCGGAGCGGCGCAGACGTTGCGGTGGCGATCACCGGCATCGCCGGCCCGCGCGGCGGCACCGACAAGAAGCCGGTCGGCACCGTCGTCTTCGCCCGCGCCGAGAAGGATGGGAGTGACGGCGACGTCCATGCCGACCGCAAGAGCTTCGGCAACCTGGGCCGCGGCGGGATTCGCCTTCAGGCGGCGCTGTGCGCGCTGGAACTGCTGATGCCCAGGGAAGAAGGCGACCCCGCCCCGTAGAGTTGATCGGCGCGCGTTTCGAACGCGCCGATCATCTTGCGGAGCGCGGTGCCGAACACCTGCCCGGCAAGCATCTCGAACACCCGGTTCTTGAACGCGAAGTCGACCGTGAAGTCGACCGCGCACCCTTCGCCTTCGGGCACGAAGCGCCAGCTGTTGCGCAGATGTTTGAGCGGGCCGTCGACGTAATCGACATCGATGCTCTCAGGCCGCACCTTGCGCACCTTGCTGGTGAAGGTCTCGCGCAGGCCCTTGAAGCCGACGATCATGTCGGCTGTCGTCTCGGTTGGCGAGTCGGCACGCACCCGCATCGCGGAGACCCAGGGCAGGAACTCGGCGTACCGCTTCACGTCGGCGACCAGATCGAACATCTGTTCGCACGAGTAGCGCAGGTGCCGGACCTCGTGGTGCTTAGGCATCTGGTCTTCTTTGACAAGTTTGGCGATCTTCGTTCCAGATGCCGTGTAGGTCTAACTGGCAGGCTGCCTGCGAGAACGTTGCCTCACCCGCTTCGATTCGTCCAATCCAATACTGTGTTCGCTCTTGGCGCCACTTAGTATCGAAATCAGCCGCACTCTGCCTTCGTTGCTGCCCCTCGGATAATGGCCGCCGACGAGGGTTATCCTGTTCACCACGGCTTGAAGGCGTAAAGTATACCACGGCAATCACTGGCAATCCGACTAACAACCCGTAACCGAATGGCCGCCATCGTTTCAGGAAAGAGTCACCGGTCAAGCTTGGCCTCACGGTTGGCGCGCAGCTTCGCAAAATCGTCCCCCGCGTGATAGCTTGACCGGGTCAACGGCGTCGACGCGACGAGCAGGAAACCCTTCGCGCGGGCGATCGCGGCATAGGCGTCGAACGCCTTGGGCGTGACGAACTCCTGCACCTTGGCGTGACGCGGGGTGGGTTGGAGGTATTGGCCCATGGTGAGGAAATCGATGTCGGCGGAGCGCATGTCGTCCATCACCTGATGGACCTCCAGCCGCTCCTCACCCAGTCCCAGCATCACCCCGGACTTGGTGAAGATCGACGGATCATGCCGCTTGACGGTCTCCAACAGCCGCAGCGACGCGTAATAGCGCGCGCCCGGCCGGATCGTCGGATAGAGCCGCGGCACCGTCTCCAGATTATGGTTGTACACGTCCGGCCGCGCCTCGACGATCGACTCGATCGCAGCCTGCGCCTTGTTGCGGAAGTCCGGAGTGAGGATCTCGATCGTCGTGGTCGGGTTCGCGCGCCGGATCGCCTCAATCACCTTGACGAACTGCGACGCGCCGCCGTCTGGCAAGTCGTCGCGGTCGACCGAGGTCACGACGATATGCTCCAGCCCCATCTGCGCTGCCGCATCCGCGACGTTCTGCGGCTCGCGCACGTCCACCGCACGCGGCATGCCGGTCTTGACGTTGCAGAAGGCACACGCCCTGGTGCAGGTGTCGCCCAGGATCATCACCGTCGCGTGCTTCTTCGACCAGCACTCCCCGATGTTGGGGCAGGCCGCCTCCTCGCATACGGTGGTCAGGCTCTTGGCGCGCATCAGCTCGCGCGTCTTCGCGAAGCCGGCCGAGTTCGGCGCCTTGACCCTGATCCAGTCGGGCTTGCGCTGGCGCGCGACGATCGGCGTCATGTCGTTCATGGGTGCGAGATAGCGACTGACAGGCCTCCGCACAACGCGCTAGGGAGCGCCGAAAAGGGATAGCGCATGACCGATTTCGCCGATCTCGTCCGCGGCTACGACCGCTTCCGCTCCACCGGCTGGCGCGAGCAGCGCGAACGCTGGGCCGAGTTGTCGCAGGGGCAGAACCCGCAGGTGATGATCATCGCCTGCTCGGACAGCCGCGTCGATCCGGCGCAGATCTTCGACACCTCGCCCGGCGAGACCTTCGTGGTCAGGAACGTCGCCAATCTGGTGCCGCCGTTCGAGACCGGGGGCGGGCGTCATGGTGTGTCGGCAGCGCTGGAATTCGCGGTGACCCAGCTCGAGGTGCCCGAGATCGTCGTCCTCGGCCACGAATCGTGCGGCGGAGTGAAGGCGGCGGCGACCGGCGCCTTTGCGGGCGAGAAGCCCGGGGAAGGCGGGTTCATCGCGCATTGGATC
>CAXTNG010000009.1:23496-29553 GCA_964245475.1 uncultured Sphingomonas sp.
CGAGGCACGCGACCGGGTGGCGGCTGAGCACGGCAACGGCGATGAAGCGATCCGTGCGCTCGAACTGGAGACGGTGCGCGTCTCCATCGCCAACCTGCGCACCTTCCCGTTCGTCGCCGAGCGCGAGGCCGCGGGCACGCTGACCCTCCACGGCGCGTATTTCGCGATCGCCGACGGCATGCTCCGCATCATGGAGCCGGACGGCAGCTTCCGCGCGGCTTAGGGTCTGGCGATAATCGTTGCCTGGCGGGCGGTAAGCTTCCAACGGCCACCGACCTGCTTCCACAGGTCGGTGAAGCGCCGGTGCACCTCACCGCTCTCGCCGCGGGGTTGAACGATCTCCTCGCCCATGAGCAGGACTATGTCTCCGCGCAGGCCGGCATAGTCGATCACCCGATCGTAGCGGGTGTAGCTGATCAGGCCGGCCGCGCTGCGCTGCGCGGTCGCACCACGGACGGAGACGCCGTTCTGCGGATTGTTGACCGCCAAATCGTCGGCGAGCAGCGCCTGGAAGCCGGTCGTATCGCCGCTCGCCGCAGCGCGGTCGCTCAGGTTCACCGCGGCCAGCGCGGCGGCGATCCGTCCGTCCTTGGCGGCGGCGGTCACGTCGGGGTTGCCCGCCGTCCAGTGCGCCGAAGCCGGCGCCGACGCGAGCAGCGCGCCTGCCCAGGTAATCGCCGATAGCCGTCGTGCCATCACCAATCGCCTCCGAGCGCCTCGCGTGCCGCATGCTCAACCTCAGGGTCAAGTGGCGGCGGGTCCATCGGCACGGCTGCTTCGAGCCGGTCGGCGATCGCGGTCAGCGCGGCGATCCGCGCCGCCTTCTTGTTGTTGCCGTCGATCGCCAGCCACGGCGCGCCGCCGGTGTCGGTGCGCGCGAACATGTCATGCATCGTCGTCAGGTAGTCGGCCCGCCGCGCCCGATTACGGAAGTCGTCCAGCCCCGTCTTCCAGCGCTTCCACGGGTCGGCGAGCCGCGCGCGCAGGCGCTTGTCCTGCTCCTTCTGCGTGGTGTGGACGAAGACCTTGATCAGCGTCGTGCCCGCGGCTTCCAGCTCGGCCTCGAAGGCGTTGATCTCGCCATAGCCGCGCTCCCACTCGTCGGGCGTCGCATAACCCTCGACGTGCTCGACCAGCACCCGTCCGTACCAGCTCCGGTCGAAGATCACGATGTTCCCCGGTTCGGGCAGCCGCGTGCGGAAGCGCCAGAGGAAATCGTGCGCATTCTCCTCCGTGGTGGGCGCAAAGATCGGATAAACCTCGTAGTTGCGCTGGTCCCAATCGGCGGTCAGCCGCTGGATGATCCCGCCCTTGCCCGCCGCGTCCCAGCCTTCGAACAGGACAACCGCCGCTCGGCCGTGGACGATATGAGCGACCTGAATGTGCTCCAGCCGCGCCTGCAACGCCTTCAGGTCCGCTCGATAGTCGCCATGGTATTTGCGGCCGCGCTTATAGTCCGCCAGATCGATCACGTCCGCACCTCCCACACGCCACGCCGGCGTAGAACGAACCGGTAATAGGCCACCGATCCCGCGATCTGCAGCGCCGTGACGATCAGCCCGGGTCGTCCCTCGTCCGCGTCGAGCCAGCTCGTCCACACGACATAGCCTAACGCCGCCAGCGTCACGACGGGTGCAAGCGGGTAGAGCGGCATGCGATAGGGTGCATGTGCCGTGGCGCCGCTGCGGCGCCCGGCGATCGTCGCTAGCGCGATCCCGGCGTAGATCGCGACCAGCCCCTCGCCCGAGACCACCAGCAGCAGCCGGAGCGGCAGGCAGCAGCAGGCGACCCCGATCCCGCCGACCACCAGCGTGCCGATCCAAGGCGAGCCGAAGCGAGGATGGATCGCTGCCAGCGCGCCGTCGATCGGCCGTCCCCAGCTGCGGTCGCGCGCGGTGCCGTAGAAGAAGCGCGCGCAGGCGAGGATGCAGGCGATCACCGCGTTGACGATGGCGATGACGACGCCCACCGACACCCAGCCGGCGAGCGCCCCGCCGCCGCGCGCCGCGACCAGGCCGCCGAACGGGTCGTCGCTGGCCAGCGTTGCCGCCAGGTCCGGCGCGCCGATCAGCACCGCGATGAGCGGCGCGCCTTCGAGCAGCAGCGTCAGGACGAGCGCGGCCAGGATCGCGCGGGCGATGCGCGATGGCGCTTCGTGCATCTCCTCGCCGAAATAGACCGCAGCACCGTAGCCGTTGAACGCGAAGATCGCGATCGACGTCGCCAGCCCGATCCCCGCGGCACTCGCGGGGACCAGCGTCCCGCCATGCGGTGCTAGCGGCGCGATCAGCAGCGCGCCCCAGCCACGCACCGGCTCTGCGAACCCGAGCAGCGCGACGGCGGCCAGTGCAGCGACCTCGATCAGCAGAAAGACGCCGGTGACCAGCGCATTGACCCGGATGTCGAGCACCGCGACCAGCGTTGCCCCGGCGACCACCGCGACGGCGAGCGGCACGGTGGGAAGGCCGGGGAGTAGCACGGCCAGAACCGCGCTCACCCCCAGCCCGGCGACGGGCGGGAAGAGCAGGTTATTGAACACGTTGACGCCGAGCATCACGAAGCCGGCGGTCGGTCCCAGCGTCTTGGCGACGGCGACGTACTCGCCTCCGGCGACGGGCCAAGCGGATGACAGCTCGGCGTAGATGAAGGCGGTGGCGACGCAGATCGCCCCCGCCAGCACCATCGCCCACAGCGCGCCGGTGCCGGCGACTTAGAGCATGCCGGGAACGATGACGAACACCGACGAGGCAGGCGTCGCCACCGACAGCGTTAGGAACAGCACGCCGGCCACGCCTAGGCTGCGCGTCAACCCCGGCAGCGCGGCAGGGACGAGCTGTTCGTCGAGCATGTCCGTCGGGCGATCAGCGGGCGGCCGGCGTCACCGCCTGCGCCGCGCCCTTGGGTAGCTCCGCGGTCGAGCGCAGGTTCAGCTCGCGCAGCTGCTTCGCCGACACGAAGCTCGGCGCGCCCATCATCAGGTCCTCGGCCTTCTGGGTCATCGGGAACACGATCACTTCGCGGATGTTCGGTTCGTCGGCGAGCAGCATGACGATGCGGTCGATCCCCGGCGCCGATCCGCCGTGCGGCGGCGCACCGAACTTGAACGCGTTGATCATGCCGGCGAAGTTCTTGTCGACGTCGTCCTGCGTATAGCCGGCGATCTCGAACGCCTTGTACATGATCTCGGGCCGATGGTTCCGGATCGCGCCTGACGACAGCTCCACCCCGTTGCAGACGATGTCGTACTGATAGGCGAGGATATCGAGCGGGTCCTTGCTCTCCAGCGCGTGCAGCTCGCCCTGCGGCATGCTGAACGGGTTGTGGCTGAAGTCGACCTTCTTGGCGTCCTCGTCATACTCGAACATCGGGAAGTCCACGATCCAGCAGAACTCGAACCGGTTCTGATCGATCAACCCGAGCTGCTCGGCGACGCGGGTGCGCGCAAGGCCCGCGAGCTTGGCCGCCTGCGCCTCCTTGCCCGCCGCGAAGAACAGCCCGTCATCGGGGCCAAGCCCGAGCGCGTCGGCCATCGCGGTCATCTTCGCCTCGCCATGGTTCTTGGCGATGGGCCCGCCCCATTCGCCGCCCTTGCGGGTGGCGTAGCCGAGGCCGGCGAAGCCTTCGGACTGCGCCCAGACGTTCATGTCGTCGAAGAATTTGCGGCTCTTCTCCGCCGTGCCGAGCGCGGGGATCGCGCGGACAACGTCACCCGCCTCGATGATCGAGGCGAAGCGTCCGAAACCGGAGCCCTGGAACCGGTCGCTCACATCGGAAATGAGGATCGGGTTGCGCAAATCGGGCTTGTCGTTGCCGTACTTCAGCATCGACTCGCGATAGGGGATGCGCCGGAACGGCAGCGCCGAGATGGTGCGTCCCTTGCCCTGCCAGTCGGCGAACTCCTCGAACACGCCATGAAGCACCGGCTCGATTGCGGCGAACACATCCTCCTGCGTGACGTAACTCATCTCGAAATCGAGCTGATAGAACTCGCCGGGCGAGCGGTCGGCGCGCGCGTCCTCGTCGCGGAAGCAGGGAGCGATCTGGAAATAGCGGTCGAAGCCCGCGACCATCAGCAGCTGCTTGAACATCTGCGGCGCCTGCGGGAGCGCGTAGAACTTTCCCGGGTGGACCCGCGACGGAACGAGATAGTCGCGCGCACCCTCGGGCGAGGAGGCGGTCAGGATCGGCGTCTGGAACTCCGTGAAACCCTGCTCGACCATCCGCTGGCGGATCGAGGCGATCACCTTCGCGCGCAGCATGATGTTGGCGTGCAGCTTCTCGCGGCGAAGGTCGAGAAAGCGGTAGCGGAGCCGGATGTCCTCCGGATATTCCGCATCGCCCGCCACCGGCATCGGCAGCTCCTGCGCCGCCGACTGCACGGTCACGCTACGCGCGAAGACCTCGATCTCGCCGGTCGCGAGGTTCGGGTTCACCGTCGCTTCCGAGCGGCGCTTGACCTCGCCGTCGACGGTGATGACGCTCTCGATCCGCACCTGCTCCAGCGCCGGCAGCGCGGGGCTGTCCGCGTCCGCGACGATCTGGGTGATTCCGTAATGGTCTCGCAGATCGACGAACAGCACGCCGCCGTGATCGCGCTTGCGGTGGACCCAGCCGGAGAGGCGGACGGCGTTGCCCACCTGCTCGGCATCGAGCGCGGCGCAGGTGTGGGTGCGGTAGGCGTGCATGACGATATCTCTGATTTCGTCACCCCGGGCTTGACCCGGGGCCCCGCTGCCTTGCTGCCGAAGAGAAGAAGCGGGACCCCGGCTCAAGGCCGGGGTGACGGGTGTAGGGTTCGGGCGCGCATCATCACCCCTTCCCCCTTTGTCAAGGCGTAGAGCGCCGCTATGGACCCCCGATGCACGTCCATCCGCTCATCACCGACAGCGCCGCACTCGCCACCCTGTGCTTCCGCCTCGCCGACGCGCCCTTCGTCTGTGTCGACACCGAGTTCATGCGCGAGAGCACCTACTGGCCCGAGCTCTGCCTGATCCAGATCGCGGACACCAACGAGGCCGCGGCGATCGACCCGATGGCGTCCGGCCTCGACATGACACCACTGCTCGACCTGCTGGTGAGCAACGAGGACGTGCTCAAGGTCTTCCACGCCGGCGGGCAGGACATCGAAATCGTCTACAATCTCACCGGCAAGACCCCGCACCCGCTGTTCGACACGCAGGTCGCCGCCATGGCGCTCGGCCAGGGCGAGCAGATCGGCTATTCGAACCTGGTCGACAGCTGGCTCGGCATCCAGATCGACAAGGGCGCGCGCTTCACCGACTGGTCGCGCCGCCCGCTCGACGCGCGCCAGGTCGATTATGCGATCGGCGACGTCACCCACCTCGCCCGCATCTTTCCCAAGATGCTCGAACGGCTGAAGAAGACCGGCCGCGGCGCCTGGCTCGATCAGGAGATGGAGCGGCTCGCCGATCCCGCCAATTACGCCAACGACCCCGAGGTCGCGTGGAAGCGGGTGCGCATCTCCAGCCGCAAGCCCGACGTGCTCGGCCGCCTCAAGGCGCTGGCCAAATGGCGCGAGCTGGAGGCGCAGGCGAAGGACCTGCCGCGCGGCCGCATCGTCAAGGACGAGACCTTGGGCGACATGGCCGGCCATCCGCCGCGCAAGCAGGCCGATCTCGCCAAGGTGCGCGGCCTCTCGGCCACCTGGGCGGTGAACGACATCGGCGGGCGGCTGATGGCGGCGCTCGACGCGGCGGGTCCGCTCGACGACGCCGAGCTGCCGCCGCGCGCCGCCCGCAAGCCGGGGCTCGGCCAGGAAGGCGCGCTCGTCGCCGATCTTCGCGATCTCGCCGATCCTGTTCATCACCGCCACGGTCAACTGGGACTTCCTGGCCATCGCGCTCGCCGCCTTCGGCCTGCTCGCCTGGACCCGCCGGCATCCCCTGCTGGCCGGGGTTCTGCTCGGCATTGCAGGCTCGCTGGTGCTTGGCAAAGTGCTGCAGTCGCTGCTCTACGGAGTCAGTCCTTCTGACCCGCTGGCTCTCGCGTCTACCATCGCGATTCTGACCGCCAGCGCCGCGGTCGCCACCTGGGCTC
>CAXTNG010000009.1:29563-30152 GCA_964245475.1 uncultured Sphingomonas sp.
CCCGCGCCGACGAGCTAGACGCGCTGGCGGCGGGGGCGCGGTCCGGCCTCGCGATCCTCGAGGGCTGGCGCTTCGATCAGTTCGGCCGCGACGCGCTCGACCTCGTCGAGGGGCGGCTGGCGTTCGCGGTCAAGGGCGGCCGGCTCAAGATGACGCGGGCGGAGGAGGTGGCATGATGCTGTTGCTGTTGGCGATACTCGCGCAGGAGCCTGCGGCCGAGCCGAACGTCTGTGACGCGACCCCGGTGCAGGTGCTGGTCGGCGAGCGCTATCGCCGCCACGTCCCCACCCGCGCCAAGCGCCTTTCGGGCGCGCGGACGGTCCGCGTGATCTGGCCGGGGCAGGCGGTGACGATGGATTTCCGCGAAGACCGCCTGGATCTGATCGTCGGCTATCAGCGCATCATCACCTCAGTGCGCTGCGGCTAGCCCACCTCCGCCTTGCGCCCCATCGCGGCTGCCAGCGCGGCATGGCGTTTCTGCACCGCTTCGCCATAGAGGCCCCGGTCGTCCCGCTCCAGGATCAGCCGCACGGCGTCCTTGCCCAGCTCCAGCCGCGTGCGGTGCAGCGGCCCCGCCAGCCCCGCGCTC
>CAXTNG010000010.1:0-820 GCA_964245475.1 uncultured Sphingomonas sp.
ATCTACGCCTTGGCAAATTTCCTCGATCACGGTAAGGTTCGGCAGTTCCTGCCCGCCACCGATGTTGTAGGTCTCGCCGGTGCGGCCGTGATCGACCACCAGCGCGATGCCACGGCAATGGTCCTCGACGTGGAGCCAGTCGCGCACGTTCATGCCGTCGCCATAGACCGGCAGCGGTTTGCCCGACAGCGCGTTGAGCGTGAACAGCGGGATCAGCTTTTCGGGAAACTGGTACGGGCCATAGTTGTTCGAGCAGTTGCTCGTTGTCGTGTCGAGGCCGTAGGTGTGGTGATAGGCACGGACGAGGTGGTCCGACCCCGCCTTGGATGCCGAATAGGGTGAGTTGGGCTGATAGGCCGTGGTCTCGCTGAAGGCGGGATCGTCGGGGCCGAGCGAGCCGTAGACCTCGTCGGTGGAGACGTGATGGAAGCGGTGCGGGACCGGCGTCGCGCCGAGCCAGGCGGCGCGCGCGGCCTCCAGCAGGGTGTGCGTCCCGATCACGTTGGTCCGCACGAACGCCTCCGGCCCGGTGATCGAGCGGTCGACGTGGCTTTCGGCGGCGAAGTGGACGATCGTGTCCAGCCGGTGCTCGGCGATGAGGCTATCGACAAGTGCGCGGTCGCAGATGTCGCCGTGGACGAAGGTGATTCCGTCCACGCCGTCCAGGCTCTCGCGCGTGCCCGCATAGGTGAGAGCATCGAGGACGACGATCGCATCGTCCGGCCGATCGGCGCGGCGGTGGCGGACGAAGTTGCTGCCGATGAAGCCGGCCCCGCCGGTGACGAGCATTCTAGCCATGAGTGGCGATTTCCTTCAGCAT
>CAXTNG010000010.1:830-2000 GCA_964245475.1 uncultured Sphingomonas sp.
AGGTGCGGCCCTTTTCCAGCACCGAATAGTTCGGGCGCCGCGCGGGGGTGGGGAAGTCGGCGGTGGTGACGGGGAGCACCGGCACGGCGCGGTTTAGCAGGCCGATCGCGAGCGCCTCCTCCTGGATGGCGACGGCAAAATCGTACCAGCTCGCCGCACCCGAATCGGTGTAGTGCAGCATGCCCTTTGCACCGGCCGCCCAGAGGTCCCACAAGGCCTGGGCCAGGCCGGGAACGTAGGTGGGCGTGCCGATCTGGTCGGCGACGACGCCGACCTTGTCGCGCTCCGCCATGAGCTTGAGCATCGTGCGGACGAAATTGTGCCCGACGGGTCCATAGACCCAGGCGGTGCGGACGATCAGCGCATCGTCACCGGCAGCGACCTCGCCAGCGAGCTTGGTGCGCCCGTAGGCGCCGATTGGGTCCGGGGTGTCGTCCGGGCGGTAGGGTACGCCGCTCACGCCGTCGAAGACGAAATCGGTGGAGACGTGGACGAAGGCGGCGCCGATCGAGCGCGCCGCGTCGGCGAGCGCGCCGACCGCATCTGCGTTGATCGCGTGCGCGTCCGCCTCGCGGGTTTCCGCCAGGTCCACGGCCGTCCAGGCGGCTGCGTTGAGGACGACGTCCGGGCGTTCGCGCTCGATTAGCGCGCTCACGGCCGCATGGTCGGTCAGGTCGAGCGTATCGACGTCGTGGGCGACGATGGCCGCTCCTTCCGGCGCCGACCGCTGCAATGCCGTGCCGAGCTGGCCCTTTGCGCCCGTGATCAGCGCCTTCACGCGAACCCCTCCACCTGGCCGAGCGACAGGCCGTCGCGGTCCTTGCCCGAGAGGCTCGGCTCGATGCCGTCGAGCGGCCATTCGATGCCTATCGCCGGGTCGTCCCAGCGCAGGCTGCGCTCATGCACGGGACGGTAGAAGCTGGTGCACTTGTAGAGGAAGTCGGTACCGTCCTCGAGGCAGAGGAAGCCGTGCGCGAACCCCTCGGGCACCCAGAGCATGCGCTTGTTGACGGCGGAGAGCTCAAGGCCGAACCACTTGCCGAACGTGGGGGACGAGCGGCGGAGATCGACCGCCACATCGAACACCGCCCCTGCCGTGACGCGCACCAGCTTGCCCTGCGGCTCGGGGTTCTGGAAGTGCAGCCCGCGCAGCACCCCGCGCTGCGAGCG
>CAXTNG010000010.1:2010-11518 GCA_964245475.1 uncultured Sphingomonas sp.
GTGATTGTCCTGGACGAACTGCGTCGGCAGCTCCGCAGCAGCGAACGCCTCGGCATTGAAGCTTTCGAAGAAGAAGCCGCGATCGTCTCCGAACACGCGCGGCTCGACGATCAGGACGCCGGGCAGATTTGTCTCGACGACGGTCACCATGCGCGCGAGCCCTTCAGCATGCCGAGCAGATACTCGCCGTAGCCGCTCTTGCGCAACGGCGCGGCGACGCGTTCGACCTGCGCGTCGTCGATGAAGCCCATCCGCCAGGCGATCTCCTCGGGACAGCAGATCTTGAGACCCTGACGCTCCTCCGTGACCTTCACGTACTGCGCCGCGTCGAGAAGAGACCCATGTGTGCCGGTGTCCAGCCAGGCATAGCCGCGCCCCATGATCTCGACCTGCAGCTCGCCGGCTTCCAGATAGAGCCGATTGAGGTCGGTGATCTCCAGCTCGCCGCGCGCTGATGGCTTGATCTGATGGGCGAAATCGACCGCGCGACCGTCGTAAAAATAAAGCCCGGTCACCGCGTAATTGGATTTCGGAGCCGTCGGCTTTTCCTCGATCGTCTCGGCGCGACCGTCGGCGTCGAAGGACACGACGCCGTAGGCCGAGGGCTCGGCGACGTAATAGCCGAACACGGTCGCGCCATGATCGCGCGCGTTGGCGGCGGCGAGCAGGTCGGTGAGGCCGTGCCCGTAGAAGATGTTGTCGCCCAGCACGAGCGCCGACGGGTTCGTGCCGACGAAGTCCGCGCCGATATGGAACGCCTGCGCCAGCCCGTCTGGGCTCGGCTGCACCGCATAGGAGATGGACACGCCCCAGTCCGCGCCGTCGCCGAGCACCGCCTGAAAGGCCGCCTGGTCGTGCGGCGTGGTAATGAGAAGAATGTCGCGGATGCCGGCCAGCATCAGCGTCGACAACGGGTAATAGATCATCGGCTTGTCGTAGACCGGCATCAGCTGCTTCGAGACGCCGCGCGTCAGCGGATACAGACGCGTCCCCGACCCGCCTGCCAGGACAATACCCTTGCGCATTTACTCACCCCCGCACTAAGGCCGCCATAGGCCATTGATGCATTGCAGCAAAGCCTTTGTGGCTGATTAGGATTGCAGAATGTTTACGGGCGGGACAGTCGCGGCCTATCCTGCGCCCCGCCGCGTGACGGTCGCGATCTGCACCTATCGGCGGCCTTCGGTGTCGGCGACGCTCGCGTCGGTTGCCGCTCAGCTACTGCCGACCGGCGTGGTGGTCGACGTCGTGGTCGCTGATAACGACACGGAGCCTAGCGCCAAGCCGACCGTGGAGGCCGCCGCCGCCGAGCTGGCGCTGACGTGCCGATACGTCCATGCGCCCGCCCGGAACATCTCGGTCGCGCGCAATGCGTGCATGGATCACGCCGCCGGCGACTTGCTCGCCTTCATCGACGACGATGAGGTGGCGTCGCCAGGCTGGCTGGCGGCGCTGCTCGCGCGCATGGAGGTCACCGGCGCCGACGCGGTGCTTGGCCCGGCTGAAGCAAGCTACCCCTCGGGAGCGCCCCCTTGGGTGGCTACTGCCGACCTGCATTCGACCCGTCCGCCGATCACCGACACGGGCGCGATCCGAACCGGCTATACATGCAACGTCCTATTGCGCTCCGACGCCTTTGCCGGGCGGCGCTTCGACGTGGCGCTCGGACGGTCGGGCGGGGAGGACGACGTGTTCTTCGCCGATGCGGTGCGTGGCGGCGCGGTGATCGCCTATGCGCCCGACGCGATCGTCGCCGATCCGGTGCCGATGGAGCGGGCCAGACTCGGCTGGCTCTGCCGCCGCGCGTTCCGCAATGGCCAGACGCATGCCCGGAATGTGCTGGCCGGCGGGCGCAACCGAGGGCGGGCGCTGGCGACCGCGGCGGCCAAGGCGGGCGCATGTCTGCTCGGCGCAGGCGCGACGATCTGGTCACCGGTCCGCTGGCGCCGCCTGCTGGTTCGCGGCATGCTCCATCTGGGAGCATGCGCCCGCTATCTCGGCTGGCGGGAATTGCAGCTCTATTGATCGAAGGGAGTGAGATGGCCGATCCGCGCATGGCGATCGTGATCGTGAACTACAATTATGCGGCGTACCTGCCGCAGGCGATCGGTTCGGCGTTGGCGCAGACGGTCGCGTGCGAGGTGATCGTCGTCGACGATTGCTCCACCGACGAGTCGCGCGCGGTGATCGACGGGTACGGAGACCGGGTCAGGCCCGTGTACCGGTCGAGCAACGGTGGCATGTCGGCGGCGGTGAACAGCGGCTATTGTTTCACGTCCGCACCCGTGGTGCTGTTCCTTGACGCCGACGACTTTCTGTACCCGCATGCGGCACGCGCGGTGCTCGACGTCTGGTTCAAAGGCGTGGCGCAGGTCCAGGCGCGACTCCACCTGGTCGACGAAACGGGTAAGGTGGAGGACGTCTTCCCCCCGCTCGAAGCCGGGATCGCCGCCGACGATGCGGTGACGGGCCTGCGCGAACGGGGGCGCTACGCGACCACGGTGACGAGCGGGCTCGCCTTTGCCCGCACCGCCCTGGAACAGGTGATGCCGATCCCCGAGCAGGCCTTCGATCGCTCGGCGGACGGCTATCTCGCCACGGTGGCGCCGCTCTACGGGCGGGTCGTTGCGATTGAGGAGCCGATCGGCGCCTATCGCCGGCACGGCAGCAACCACAGCGGCTTCGCCGCCGACATGGCGAAGCGCGCGCGTTGGCGGGTCGACCACGACGAGCACCGCTATGCGGCGCTGAGGGAGCATGCCGGGCGCCAGGGACTGAGCATCGCGGCGGACGCGGGACTGCACGATGCCACGCACCTGGAGCAGCGGCTTGCGTCGATCTGCTTCGAGCCGGCGCAGCATCCCTATCGGGGCGACAGCCGCGGCGCGCTCGCCATCAAAGGGGCGAGGGCGGCGTTTGCCGGATCGATGTCGCTCAAGCGGCGGGCGACGCACGCGGCGATGTTCCTCGCGGCGGGCTTCACGCCACTCCCCGTGGCGCGCCGGGCGCTTGCCTGGAAGTTGGAGCGGTCGAGCCGTCCCAAGGTCATCGACTGGGCCGCCGGGCGGCTCCGGCGGATAATGGCTTAGAGCAGGAAGCGCAGGTCGGGCTCCGTCGCGGGCGGTTTCGGCCAGATGCGGCGGCGGGCGTCGCCGAGCTTGTCGCGCGCGACCGCCGTTAGCAACAGGGCGAGCGTGGCAGGATCGTCCGCTTGTTCGGCGAGCGCTCGCCAGAGACCGGCTTCGCGCTTGCGGGCCAACAGTGCGCGGTGGCGGCGTTTGAGCGCGGTCTGGGCAAGGTGCGCCCGTAGCGCATGGTGCACAGCGCTACCCGGCGGCGCGTCGGCGAGCAGGCGACGGACCGCGCCCTCGAACCGTTCCAGATCGCCGACATCGTGCGCCGCGCTGAGCGAGCCGGCGCGCTCCACCGCGACATAGTGACACGTCGCGACGGTGCGGAAGCGCGCACCGGCCATGAGCGCCCGGGCGTAGAGGTCCATGTCCTCGGCGAGGCGCAGGTCGGCGTCATAGCGAAGGCCGTGGGCGTCGAGGAAGGCACGGGACATGACCGGCTTTAGAAAGGCGAGCTCGCCCTTGTAGCGGTCCTGTCGGCTGATGCAGCCGCGCACGAACGTGGCCGCGTCGATCAGGCGTGGGGCTACGCGATGGCTTGCGACGCGCGGCCGGTCGATTGAGTCGGCGCGGCGTTCGTCCACAAACACGATGTTGTCGGCAATCATGTCCCAATCCGAAACTGCGAGCAGCGTTGCGAACCGACCGGGAAGGAACAGGTCGTCCGAATCGAGGATCGCGATCAGCGGCGCTTTGCTCCGTTCGATCGCGATGTTGCGGGCGCGGCTGGGACCGGCATTCTCGGCAAGCAGGTGAACGGCGAGCCGGCCGCTGCCGTCGTCCGCGGCAAAGGCTGCAGCGGCGGTCTCGTCCGCGGAGGCGTCGTCGACCACGATGACCTCGGCGGTCTCCGGCTGGACCAGCGCGGACGCAACAGCGCGGCCGATCGTCGCCGCCGCGTCGTGCGCCGCGATGATCACCGCCACGCAGCGTTCGGCCGGAACGTTCCGCTGCTCCGTCATGCTCGACACACATTTCCCTTCTTCGACCGGGAGTGTCCGCGGCCGAGACGATCGACGGGTAGCGCCGGGGATGCGGCTATGCCAAGCCTGCGGGCAGCGGTGGGGCGGAGATCGTGCATGTCGGCGGGGGCCGTCGAAGAGGCAAAGGCGGACGAAGGGTCGGCTCCGCGGCGAGCGCCGCGGGTCGCCTATTTTGTGCATGACATCAACGATCCTGCGGTGGCGCGGCGGGTGACCATGTTGCGTGCCGCCGGGTTGGAGGTCTCGCTCGCCGGATTCAGGCGGGATTCGCGTGTGCCGGAGACGGTGGAGGGCGCCCGCGTGACCGACCTGGGGCAGACGCATGACGGCGCGTTGGGCCAGCGCGCCCGCATGGTGCTCGCGCATGTGGCGAAGCCCCGCACCATCGTGGCCGCGGCGGCTGGGGCGGACGTCGTGATCGGCCGCAACCTGGAGGCGCTCGCGCTTGCCGCGCGCGGGCGGGGAGGCGCTCGGCTCGTCTACGAATGCCTCGACATCCATCGCAGCCTGCTCGGCCGATCGCTGCCGGCGCGCGCGATCCAGGCCGCCGAAGCGTGGCTGCTGAGGCGAGTGGACCTGCTGATCGTGTCCTCGCCCGCGTTCCTGCGAGAGTATTTCAGCCGACGCCCGACACTCACCGCGCTGGCGCTCTTGGTTGAGAACAAATTGCTGGTGCTGGGCGGGGAGCAGCCGCCCGCCGTCGCGGCGCCCGCCGCACCGCCGTGGACGATCGGCTGGTTCGGCAATTTGCGCTGCCGGCGAACCTTCGAGGTGCTGTTGCAACTGACGCAGGCACTCGACGGCCGGCTGGCGGTGCTGATCGCCGGGCGGCCGAGCTCCGCCGTGTTCGACGACTTGCCCGCGGCCGTCGCGAAGCAGCCGCACATGCGCTACGCCGGACCGTACCGGCCGGAGGATCTGCCCGGGCTTTACGGCCAATGCCATTTCGCCTGGGGGATCGACTATTTCGAGGAGGGCCTGAACTCGCGCTGGCTGCTGCCCAACAAGCTCTACGAGGCGGCAAGCTTCGGTGTGGTGCCGATCGCGCTCGAAGACGTGGAGACGGGGCGCTGGCTGGCGGAGCGGGGCGCCGGGCTGTTGCTGGGGGAGGGCGATCCCGTCGAGCCGCTAACGGAGGTGTTCCGGTCGCTCGACGACGCGGCGTACCGCCGCCTGCGCGGGGCGGTTGAGGCGATCCCGCGGCGCGATCTGGTTGCCGACGAAGAGGATTGCGCCGCCCTGGCGCGCGCGGTGTGCGGGGGCTGAGGATGGCGGACGAGGTCCTGATCGTCATTCCCTGCCTGAACGAGGCGGCGAACCTGCCGGCGCTGCTCGGCCAATTGCTCGCGGAGACCGAAGGGCAGCGTATCGTCGTCGCCGACGGCGGGAGCACCGACGGCAGCCGGAGGATCGTGCGCGAGATCGCGGCGAAGGACGATCGGGTCATCCTGCTCAACAATCCGGCACGGCTGCAGTCCGCAGGCGTCAACCTGGCCGTAGAGACGCATGGCGCCGAAGCAGCGTGGCTGGTCCGCGTCGACGCGCATTGCAAATACCCGCGGGACTATGTCGCCCGGCTCGTCGAGGCGGCGGCGGCGCGGCATGCGAGGGCTGTGGTGGTGCCCATGATCAGCCGCGGCTTCAGCCCCTTCCAGATCGCGGCGGCGACCGCGCAGAACTCGCGGCTCGGCACCGGCGGCTCGCCGCACCGCCACCGAGGGCGCGGTGCCTATGTCGACCACGGTCACCATGCGCTGATGGACATGGCGCTGTTCCGCCGGGTGGGCGGCTATCGCGAGGACATGGCGCACAACGAGGATGCGGAGCTCGACCAGCGACTGGCGAAGGCCGGCGCGCGCATCTGGCTCGAACCCGAACTGGCGCTGGTCTATCTGCCGCGGTCCACCGTCGGCGGGTTGTGGCACCAATATTGGGGTTACGGGCAGGGCAGGGCGCGCACCCTGCAACTCCATCGCAAACGCCCCAAGCTGCGCCAGGCGCTGCCGCTCGCGGTGCCCGTGGCCGGCGGACTCGCCCTGTTCGCGCCGGTGCACCCGATCTTTGCGCTCCCGCTCGCCGGTTGGGCCTTGCTGTGCCTCGGCGGCGGCGCGCTGATCGGTGCGCGTGCCCACAACCGCTACGCCATGGCCAGCGGCGCTGCGGCGATGACCATGCACATGGCCTGGGGATTGGGATTCCTGAAGCAGGTGGTGCTGCGCCGCCGCTGAGAGGTCGTATTTAGCGCTGTCCTACAGACTTAGACGGAACATAAAAGGAACGACGCCGAGTCGTTCCGGCTCCGGTATCCTCGGACAGGAGCTTGCCCCATGAGCATAGATCGTTTCCGCGACTCGACCGACGGCGTCTGCGCCTCGTCGCGAGCGCCCTACGCCGTCGTGCCCAGCGACAGCGATCCGCTGCCGATCATCCCCAAGGCGCTGTATGTCGGCGGCGGCGGCCATGTGGCGCTCGACGGCGCGGACGGGACGGGCGCCGTCGTGTTCCGCAACGTGCCGAGCGGGCAGGTGCTCGACGTTCAGGCGCGCATCGTGCGGGCGACCGGGACCACCGCGACCGACATCGTGGCGCTGGCATGATGCTGGGCAGGGGCTCCGGGAACGGGCGGCACCGCCTGTTCCCTGCCGCGCAGCCCGCCGCGCCGCCAGCGACGCCGCCATTGGGGTTCGCGCTCAACGGGTCGAGCAACCTCGCGCTCAAGGCCATGGTCGCGCGCGTGGCCGGCGGAACCGGTCGCGGACGGTTCGTCGTCAAAGGCGACAGCACCAGCGCGGGCGCGGGCGGCGGCACGAGTGCCGACACGCTGAACCTGACGGACGCGCGACCGCACCGCACCTCGGCGGTGCTCGCCGGATTGCTGTCCGCTTCGGGCCTGCCGGCGCTCGATAATGGCGTGGTCGGCGACAACGGCATGACGGATGCGACCGGCTTCGATCCCTTCGCCTACGACAATCGGCTCTCGACGGTCGCGCCGGCGTGGCCGGTAGTGAACAGCGCGGCGCTGGCAGGCAGCGGGTTTTGGGCGGTCAACACCGGCGCGCTGCGCTTTCGTCCGGTGACTGCGGTCGATACGTTCGAGATCGTCTTCTATACGCTCGCCGCGACCTGCACGATCACCGTCGACGGTGCCGCGCCGGCAGCGATCGGCGTCTCGGGCGGAGCATCGGTGTCAGGCAACGTGGTGACGGTGCCAGGCACGACCAGCGGCTTCTGCAAGGCTGTGGTCACCGCCGCGTCGCCGGGCGTCCGCCGGCTGGAGATCGCGGGCGGAGCGGCTGCCGGCGCGGTTCGCTCGATCCTTGCCTATGCGAGCGGAACTCCCGCGATCGACATCGTCAACCATGCCGGCAACGGCGCGACGTCAAGCGATCAGGCTGCGGCCAACCCTGTCCAGGGCTGGAGCAACCGCGAGTCGCTGGCCTACGACCAGCCCGACCTGACGATCATCAACCTGGGGCTGAACGACGTCGCGACACAAGTTCCGGTGGCGACCTATGCGGCCAACCTCGGTAGCCTGATCGACACGGCCCGGGCATCCGGCGACGTGTTGCTCGTCTTCCCGCATCCGGCCGGCGGCGCTTTCGCGGTCGGAGCAACGGCATACCGCGACGCGGCAGCGACCGTTGCGGCGAGCCGCGGTGCCGCTTTCCTGTCGCTGTTCGATCATTTCGGCGGCAGCTTCACGCCGGCACTCCAGGCTCGCATGGCGGACGGGCTGGTCCACGGCAACGCCGGCTTCTATGCCGAGGTGGCCGATCTCTATCGCCGTTGTCTCGCCGTCATGGCGGCGTGACGCGTCAGTAGAGCCAGGTGCTCCACTTCGCGAAGGGGACCCAGCGGGTGCCGGTCTTGCGGAACGCGTACGTGCTCCCCTGATGCGCAGCGGTGACCGAAAGAAAGGCCGTGTTCTCCACGAAGACGGGTTTCGACACGGTGTAGATGGGACCGCAGCTCGGATCGAGCCGGTTGCGGACCCACCACCTGACCGTGGCGAGCGGGGCCGCGGGCGTGCCGTCGAGCCGGACGCCGCGATCCGCCTCCATCACCGCGGCCTGCGCCGCAAGCCCGTTGAGCTGCTGCTGGACCGTGAGCGGGAGCCGCGGCGCCGTCTGGGGCCGTTCGGGCAGGATGACCTGTTCCTTGCGCAGCTCCACGTCGACCAGGTCGCGGTTGGTCAGGACCCGGCCGGGATCGAGGGCCTCCGGCGGTCGCCAGTAGAGCGGGCGGCGGGCTGGGTCGGGCGCCGGCAGCATGGCGCCGAACACGGCCAGCGGCTCCCCGTAGGTCGCGGCGTCGACGCAGATGCGCTTGCCGGGTGTGGTGAGAAGAGCGAGCAGGGCGCCGTTGACCTGCCGCTCGTCCGCCGAGGTCCGGTCCCATGGCGCACAGCCGTGCAGCAGCGCCGCCGCGAGCATTGGCGCGACGACCCGAATCGGTCTCGGCCTGCGGTTGGGCGACGCGTACATGCCGGACAGTCCTAAACTGGAACATGGCGCTGGCAAGTCCCGCAGAATGAGGCGCGCGTGGGCGTTTCACGTCGTTTCACATGCAGACGCGGGCTGGAATTTTCCGCAGGCATGCGTATTATCAGCGATCCAGGGGGACCGATCTTGTCCGAAACCGAAGTCGACACCGCCTACTGGCGAAACCACCGCCATCAGCAATTTCTTGCGCTGGCGATCGTGCTCGTCGCGCTGTTCTTGTCGATCGCGCCCCGGCAGGAGCGCTCGCTGTTCATCGTTCCCGGCGCGGGGCTGAAGGGCTTCGGCGCGATCGTGCCGATGGACGAGAGCCGGCTGCCCTGGTTCCCGTGGCGCATGCTCCTGGATTTCCCACCCGCGGGCTATTTCGTCCGTGTTCCCGGCGTTCCCGGCATTCCTGGCGGCGTGCCGTTCACGCCTGCCGATGTCACTCCTGGTGCACCGGTGGCGGGGGCAGCCACGCCTTCCGAGCCCGCGGCGCCTCCCGGCGCGCTGCCGTCCCCGCTCACGCCCGCTGCAGCCGGTGCGCCGAGTGGCGGGTTCCCCTTCGCACCGCCGTCGCTCGCGCCCGCCACGGCGAGCCCGGCCGGGCAGCCGACGGCGCCCGGGCCGCCGACAGCGGCGGATGTTCCACCGATCGGCACCATTCCGGCCGTGCCCGAACCCGCGACCTGGCTGATGATGCTGATCGGGTTCCTCGTCGCTGGCGTCGCGACTCGCCGCGGCATGCGGGCGCGTGCCAATGCGCGTGTGGGGGCATCGGCACAGAAGATCGCCGGCTGATCCGGCTCAGTTCAGTTCCAGCCGGTCGCCCTTGAAGGTAACCGAGTCGAGTTGCGACAGGACGTTCTGGCCGAGGAGCGAAACCTCCAGGTTCCGCCTCATCACCCCCGCT
>CAXTNG010000010.1:11528-20871 GCA_964245475.1 uncultured Sphingomonas sp.
GGCGGCGGCTCCGGAGGAAGGCGCGCTCGTTCCGGTCGATGCGGGCGCGCTGCATGGCGGCGGCACCCCCGGCGGTCGCGACATCGACGCCCCGGCCCCCGGTCACGCCGGCGCGCCTGGCGTCGCTTGCGTTGAGGATGACGAGGCTCGATCCGGAGTCCACGACGAACTGGATCGGCGTGCCGTTCACTTGCGCCTCGACGTAGAACAGCCCGTCGTCGGCACGTTCCACGACCGCCCCGAGCTCTGTGCGACTCGGCGCCCGAGCGGCCGGGCTCAGCTCGGCGGACGGAGCCTCGCCGGCGAAGAACGCCTTCGGCACAGCCGATACTTGGGGAAGGATCGTCATCGCCGATGCGAGCAGGAGCAGCTTCGTCATGCCCCGACGCTAGGCCCGGGCGGCTAGCACACCTTTGCGCAGGACGGCGAAAGCGGCGTTAACCATCGTGCCGATGATGGATCAACCGGTCGGCACGGCGCACGCGCCGGAGCTGGAGCAAGGCGACCGCGACCGCCAGCAGCGCGGCGATGGCGAGCTGGATGGCGGTGATGAGATACGGCCAGCGGAGCGCCGCCGCTTCCTCGTAGAGGACGTAATGCGGCTGTTCGAGCCGGTAGCCGGCGTAGCGGAAGAGCCGGATGACTTCGCCGGGCAGGCCATTGCGCTTGAGCACACCGGTCATGAGCGACGTGCCGGCGCGGGTCTGCGCATCGACCGGCCGGAACTGCACGAAATACTGCAGGTCCGGCCCGCTCTCCTGCCCCCCGATCACCGGCGCGAATCGGTAGGTGCGGCTGGTGAGCAGCAGATCGCGGTCGAATCCCGCGGTGCGTTCGTACACGACCATTCCGGAGAGCAGCGTCGGCCCCTCGCGCGGCAGCGAGATGCTCGGCCGGGCCAGGTCGATCCGCTGGATCGGAGGACCCTCGCGCGGCAGGAACAGCATGACCACCAGCACCACCAGGGCAGCGACGGCGAGACCGGCGGCCGAGCCCCACAGCGCGTTCTGGAAGGCGTGGGACGAGCGCAGCAGAACGGCCTCCAGCCGCTCGGTGCCGTCGCGTTTGCGAGGGCGGAGAAAGACGAGATACCCGGGCAGCCAGAGGAGCGCGACCAGCAGGATGTAGTTGAAGGTGGGGTAATGCCGGCCCAGCGCGTTGAACTGCCACTCGCCGAGCAGCGACATGACGCCGCGATAGTGGGTCGCTTCCCACAGCAGGTACAGCGCGACCGCAGCCATCCAGATCGAGAAGGCGACTGTCTTGGCAAAGCTTCTGCGTCGATGCGGCCTGCGCTTGCTCATCCTGCTCCCGAACTCGTCACTGAGCGCCTGCCCCTACCCGACCGTCCCCACCTTATAGAGTCCCGTTCTCGAACGGTCCTTCTGGCAAGTCGGCTGTTAGGACGCTATCCCAGCGCTATGCACGTGTCGAGCGTCGCGCGTACGGGGGCGTAGGGGGAATAACAATGGCGGGACAAGAGCTTCTGAACGTAGCAACGATCGGTCGTGCGACGCGGATGCTGCTGAGCGCGTCGGTTCTGCTCGGAATGCCGGTTCTGGCGGGGTGCAGCAAGAAGCCGGGCGGGCAGGTCGTCGCCGTGGTGAACTCGGAGGAGATCACGCAGCAGGAGCTCCGGGCGGAGGCCGACGCGGTCGGCGTCGCGCCGACGCAGGAGCTGCAGAGCTACGCCCCAGCCGTGCTCCAGCGGGTCATCGAACGCAACCTGCTCGCCGATTACGCCCGCAAGCAAGGTCTCGATCGCGGGCCTGAGTTCATCGCGCGGCGACGGCAATTGGAACAGTCGCTGCTGGCGAACCTGGCCCTGCGCAAGCTCGCACGCGATCCCGGCACACCCACGCCTGCGGAGGTGCAGGCCTTCATCAAGGCCAATCCGGCGATGTATCAGGATCGGCAGCGCCTGGCACTGGACCAAGTCCGGTTCGCGACTCCGAACGAGCTCGCGCAGATCAAGGCGCTCGCGGCCCTCGGTTCGCTCGATGCGATCGAGCGGAAGCTGAAGGCGGACGGGGTTCGTTATGCGCGCGGCGGCGCGGTACTGGATACCGGGACGGTCGAGTCGACGGTCGCCCGGCAGATGGTCGCGCTGCCGAACGGGCAGCTGTTCGACCTGTCGACCAACGGCGTGACTTTCATCAGCGCGATCACCGGACGGACACCTCTTGTCACTGCACCGGCCTCCTGGTCGCAGCCGGCGGGCGCGGCGCTTCAGCGCGAGCGGGCGCAGAAGGGCATGGTGGAAGCGATGAAGCAGCTCCGCAGCGCCGCCAAGATCGAATACGATCCCGCCTTCAAGCCGGCGGCGGCACCGAAGAGCTGAGGACGTCGGGGGGCGCCGGTCGGCGGCGGCCCCCGGGATCAGAAGTGCCGTTCGCCGATGCGGATCGTGTCGCCCGCGTGGACGATCACCGGCTTGGGATTGCGCAGGTCCATCAGCTCCTCCCGCGTCTCGGTCGCGCGCTTCAGGAAGACGCGGCGCGTGTTGGCACGATAGGTATAGCCGCCGGCCGCCGCTACGGCCTGCTGGAGCGTCAGGCCGGTGGACACCGGATACTCACCCGGACGGTTCACTTCGCCCAGGATGTAGAAGGGCCGGAAGGACACGACCTGGATGCTGACCCGCGGGTTGTTGAGATAGCCGTTGGACAGCGCCGTGGTGAGCACCGTCTGCAGATCCTCGACCGACTTGTTTCTCGCGGGCAGGTTGCCCACGAGCGGGAAGGACAGGTTTCCCGCGCTGGTGATCACGTAATCGCCGGTCAGCGTGTCCTCGCCGAACACGATGACGTGGATCTTGTCGCCCGGCGCGAGTGTGTACTCGTCTTCCGGCGACGCGACGACCGTCGCCTGCGCAGGGTCCGCCTGCGAGGCGGAGGCGCAGGCGGAACTGAGCAGCGCGAGAGAGATCATCGATACCGCGCCGGCCTGCCGCCGCACGATCTGGAAGAATGGCAAGGGCCGGCTCCTGAGCATATTGATGACCATCACTAGTCTGGAGGGGTCAGGGCGGCAAGCAGCGGCGATGCCGGGAGGCGCTGCTTACCCGTTTCGGGACAGATGACGTGCATGGGGCACCCGCGCCCTCAGTCCGGTGCGCCGATCAGGGCCGCTTCCATGCGCTTAGCGAAGCGCGATGGCCGTGATGACGGCCCAAGGCAGCGCTGCGGCGGCGACCCATGTCAAGGCCCGCAGCGGCCGAGGCCACAAGGCGATGTCGGGCATCCCCCCTGCGCCAGTCGGCAGCGACGGAAAGAGACCGCTCACCACCACGCCGCCGGAGAAGGCTGCCGCGAGTTGAGCAGGCGTGAGCGGCCGTACGAAGGCCGCGCCATGTTTGTCGCCATCGCGCCGCACCACGACGGCGGGGGCAGCACCGGCGCCGGCCAGGCCGATCTGCACCGCGGCGCCCACCTCCAGCGGCTGGCCCGCGTGGAAGAGAAGCCCGCGGCTGGACAGGTCCTCGACCGCGATCTCGCTGGGCAAACCGTCGCCGATGCGCATGGTGCTGGGCTGACCGACCGGGGTGCGGGCATCGCCGTGCCGCCGGTCACTCGCATCAAGCTGCTCCGCCCGCACCGCCGTCGCCATGCCCTTCACTCCTCGATCAAGGGGAAAAAGTACGGGCACAATCGTTAAGAAGTGGTTGGACGCGAGCTTGCCGACCGGAGTGGATCAGAAGCTCGTGGCATTTGGATGAAGATTGGGTTGCACTGATCATCCCATTGTGAAACATGTGGAGCGTCCGGATGTTACCGGCAAGAATTAGACCAAGGGCGTTGGAGAGGCGAAGCATGCGCAGGTCGATCGCCGGCTTTTCATTCCACGGCAGTTCGTTTGCGCGCAGGCTTCAGCTTGTGGCGACGGTCGGCACGCGGGGCAGGCGTGCGTCGGCTGCCTCTCTCGAGGCGCCCAAGGGCATTATCGCCGGAGTCCTTCTATCCGCCGCGCTCTGGTTCGCGCTGATCATGCTTCTGTTCTGATCCTTCGGCTGGGTGGCGGCCATCCACGCCATCGGGACGGCCGTTGTTGCGTCATGTGCACACGACCTATTGCAAGGCTATGATCCGCACGCGCGCCGGGATATGGCGCGGCTCACGTGAAGCGCGCTGGCAGCGGCCAGATGCTTCACCGGACGATGGCCGGGCAGGAGTTGGCGTTGGCGGTACAGACGAATCTCCCAAGAACCCGGTCGTGGGTCGTACCGCCGCGCGGTGACGCCGCTTGGACCTATCTTCCCCTGCTGCTGGGCGTCATCGCGCTGGTCGTGCCCACCCTGTATGGGATCGCCGCCGTGTCCTGGTCGACGGAGCAGGGAGCGCATGGTCCCATCGTGCTGGCGATCGCCGCCTGGCTGTTCGCCCGGCGGTGGCCCGCCATGCGCGCCCAGGCGGAGCCGGGCTCGGCGACATTGGGCGGCGCACTGCTCGCTGCCATGCTGCTGGCGTATGTCGTCTTCAAGATCGTCGGCAGCATCGTTCTGGAGAGCGCAGCCGCGTACGGTGCGTTGCTCGCGACGCTGTACCTGTTCGTCGGCGGCCGGGCGATGCGGCAGGCGTGGTTCCCCATCCTGTACTTCCTCTTCGTGCTGCCCCCGCCGGGCAGCCTCGTCGCCACGGCTACCCAGCCGCTCCGTCTGGAGATCTCGGGTGCAGCCGTCTCCCTGCTCGCGGGTCTCGGCCTGCCGGTCGCGCAGTCCGGGCTGGTCATCTACATCGCCCAATATGCGCTGGAGGTGAAGGCGGCGTGCGGAGGGCTCAATTCGATCATCAGCCTGAGCGCCATCGGGCTGTTCTACACCTATGTCCGGCATGGCGCCGACTTTGCCTATATGGCGGCCTTCTCCTTCGCGATCGTGTTCATGGCGGTGCTGGCGAACTTCGTGCGGGTGCTGCTGCTGGTGCTGATCACCTATTTTCTCGGCAACGACGCCGCGCAGGGGTTCCTGCACCAGTTTGCCGGCATGACGATGTTCGTGGTGGCACTGGTGGGGACCATGGCGCTCGACGCTTTGGTGTCGCGATGGCGCGCGCCACGCGCGGGAGCCTTTGCATGAGCGCGGAAGAGACGAGCGCGCGAATCAGCCGGCGCAGTGTTCTCGTAGGGGGCGCGCTGGCGATGACCGCCGCGGGCGCATACGCCGCCACGCCGCGGCGAGCGGAACACCGGCTGGCCAGGCAGAAGCTCGGCGATCTCGTATCGCGCACCATCGGGCCGTGGCAGGTTACCACGCCCGCCGGCGTGATCGTCGCCACCGAGGAAGCCGTCGACACCGAGGGGTACGATCAGCTGCTGACGCGCGTCTATCAGGCGGCGGGGCTGCCCACGATCATGCTCCTGATCGCCTATGGCAGCACCCAGGGCGGCAGCCTGCAGCTTCACAGGCCGGAGACCTGCTATCCGGGTCAGGGCTTCAGACTGTCTCAATTCGACCAGAAGAATTTCGACTTCTTCGGCGATGGCGCCGTGGTGCAGACGCGCCAGTTCACCGCCGAGCGCGACGAGCGGATCGAGCATGTGCTGTACTGGACCAGGATCGCGCGAAGCTTCCCGCTCAACACCGCGGGCGAATATGGCGCCATCTTCGCAAGCGTGCTGCGCGGTTATGTGCCCGATGGCGTTCTGGTCCGCGTGTCCACGATCCTGCCGAACCGTGGGCTCGCCGATTCGGCCCTGGTCCGATTCGCGCGCGCGATGATCGCGACGGCAACACCGACGGGGCAGCAGGTGCTGCTCGGCCGCGACGAGCCTGGCGCCGCCGCGACCTGATGTCTGCTGGCGGGGCCCCTGCACGAGGTTCGGCCGAAGCCCGTTCCCGAGAGATGCTCACGATTGCCGTCCATCGGCAAGCTATGGGTTAAAGATCGGTCGCACTGTTTGAAGGCCGATGGCGCCTGCTGGCCGCTCGGGCACGAGGATGGCTGCGATCCCATGGGGGGTGCGGCCGTCGTGGGTCTCATGTGCGCGGGAAATTCGGGAAGGGCCGAAGGACATACAGGACATAGGCGATGATGCCCACGATCAGCGTCGCCGCGACGAGCGTCTGGCCCTCGTTACCGGCGTAATTGGCGATCGCGCAGCCGATCGACGGGACCATATACTGCCAGAGGTGATCGCGTGGCCCGTCCGGATCGACGGAGCGCTGCAGGAACAGGACGATCAGGCCGGCAAAGATCGCCAGTGTCAGGAAATCGAACAGCCCCATGATGATCGTGCCTCCTCGACGGCTGGTCAGCCGCCCATACGAAAAGGGCGCCTCCTCGCAAGAGGAAGCGCCCTGTCGTGTCGATTGAACGATCTTAAGCGAAGGCGACCGAGGTCTTCCGGCGGCGGAAGCGCAGCGCGCCGCCCGCCAGACCGAAGCCCAGGATCATCATTGCCCAGGTGCCCGGCTCCGGCACCGCAGCAGCGAGCGCGTCAATCTCGAACGCGTCGAACCCGGTCGAGCCGAACTCGGCCCGCGTGATGGTGCTGGCGCCACCCGTGTCGAACGTCACACGGCCAGTAACACCAGCATAGGTCGACGGGTTGGGCTGACTATTGGGCAGATTGATGATCTCTGCCCCGGTACGCAGCTGGCTCGTGCCATCCTGGAAGAACAAGCGCAGCGTGTTGTAGGTATCCAGCGTGCCGAACACGAAGGAGAACACGGTGACGCCGGCCGAGGTCAGCGTCGGAGCAAAATTGATCGCGAACAAGCCACCGGACTGAACCGCCAGGTACTTGTTGTTGTCGGGATCGGGCGAGAAACCATCACCGGGCACGTTGCCCTGCTCGGTCAGCACGCTCCCGGTCGTGCTTTCGGTGTAACCGCGAGCCGTTGCGCCAGCGCTCTGCTGAGCGCCGGTGTACTGCGATCCCGTTGTACCACCCTCGAACTCTTCGAAGATCCCGGCGGTCGTAGATGCCGGAACGGTATATACGCCGTTGGTAAACTGAATGGTCGGCGGCGGCGCGGCCTGGGCCGACCCGGCTACCGCCATGCTTGCCAAACCGGCGACAAGATACTTGCGCATGGTCTAAACCCCTTTGCGCGCCCCGCAGGACGCTAGTTGCAACATTGGCAGCGCGCTGGCTGCCCCCTCTCCATACGGCCGTTTCGACCGTCTACGATCTTCATAAGCCGATCTTAACCACAGAGTCTACGCCGATTTCGCAGTGCGGCATTTAAAATTGTACCATTTTGGTGTGCGTGCCCAAGGTGTCGCTGATGATTAGATCAGGAACATCGGCATGATGCACGGCATCGGCGGCAGATTAATCCTAATTGCCTGCAGAGGTGGAGGCTTACCAGCCAGCCTAAGCGCATTGGACGGTCGCACTGAGACTAGCCGCAAGACAACGGCGAAAACCTGCTGCCGACTCAGGGGTAGGGTGTCCCCTTCCGATACGACCCCTCACGGGTCAGCACAGGGTTGGACGGTTCCATCGATTGTTGTGCGGTGCGGCATTTGAAAGTAGGCGTGGCCGGCAGCCGAGAGGCCGAAGAAGCGGTAGCGCGTGCACGGCCCGCCGGAAGAGCGGTTCACGCGACCGGGCCGGCAGAAGCAAGCGCCGGCTGTGCCTGAGTCGAGACAAGGTTGGGGAGTGTAGAAGTCCATGGGTATCGTTCAGTCGATCAAGGGGCGCTTCGGCAGCGGACATCCCGAGCGATCGCCCATGCCGGCCTTGCTCGACGACGCTGCCTATGCCGCCGTGCGCCGCTTGCGCCCGTTCGAGGAAGGGCGAGTCGATCTGTTCGGCCGATCCTTCGCCTTTGCCGATGCCGCCGGCTTTCTCCATTCGTTGCGCGAGATCTTCGTGGACGAAGTCTACCGGTTCGACTCGCCCGACGCTGCCCCGCATATCATCGACGCCGGCGCCAACATCGGGCTGAGCGTGCTGTACTTCAAACGGCTCCATCCGCAGGCGACGGTGATCGCCTATGAGCCCGACCCGCAGATGTTCGCGCTGCTGGAGCAGAACACCCGCGGGATCGACGGGGTGGAATTGCACCGGGCAGCCGCATGGACCGAGGACACCGAGCTCACCTTCTATCAGGAAGGCTCGCTCGCGGGCTCGACGGAAGTCGATTTCCTCAATGCCGGCTCCTCCATCACGGTAAAGGCCGAGCGGCTGCGGGACCGGCTTGCCGACCGGCCGGTGTCGTTCCTTAAGATCGACATCGAGGGCGCGGAGAACGAGGTGCTGTTCGACATCGCCGATGCGCTCGACCGGGTGGGGCTGCTGTTCTTTGAGTATCACAGCGCCAAGGGCAAGCCGCAGCAGCTCGGGCGCATCCTGGAGATGGTAACGGCCGCGGGCTTCCGCTACGCCATCAACGGCTGCCACACCGCGGCGCGGCCGTTCGTCGAGACGATGCCGATGGCCTTCGACCTCCAGCTGAACGTGTCGTGTTTCCGATAGTGTCCGAACGCGACGGGGCCGCCGGATACGCCTGATCGACGGTTTTGAAGCGAGCTGACGAGTCTGCGGGTGAGAAGGGGGTTGCAGAGTGGATATTGCCGAAAGGTCGCAGCGGTTCGGACGGCATGACAATGCTTTCGGACTCTTGCGGCTGCTCTTCGCGTCCCTGGTGATCGTCTCTCACGTGCCCGAGCTCGTGGACGGCAATCGCGATCGCGAGCTGCTCACGATGGTCTTCGGGACGCTCTCGTTCGGAGACTTCGCGGTGAACGGCTTCTTCGTCATCAGCGGCTTCCTGATCACGGCCAGCCTGGTAAGCAGCACGAGCGTCGCATCCTATCTCATCAAGCGCATCGGCCGCATCTACCCGGCGTTCATCGCCGCCTCGCTGTTCTCGCTTCTGATCGTCGCGCCGCTCAGCGGGGCGTATCTCACGCGCTCGGTTCCGCACACCGCAGCCATGGCGCTCTTCCGCATGGCCATCTTGTCGCGGCCGATGATGGCGGGCGCCTTCCCCGAGCATGGCTATACCGATCCCGGCGCCGGGCTGAACGGCGCGATGTGGACGATCCAATATGAGTTCGCCTGCTACCTTCTCGCCGTCGCCCTAGTTGCACTGGGCGTCCTCAGGCGCCCGGCCGTGCTGCCCGTGCTGGCAGTGCTGCTTTTAGGTTTTCCTGCGCCGCTCGCCGACCGCCTGCTGGCCTGGCTGCCGCACCCCATGCTGTTTCCCGGCGCGCCGTCCTCGGTCCTGCGGCTCTCGGGCATGTTCGTGGCAGGCGCGTCCTTCTGGGCCTTCCAGCAGAGGTTGCGGTTCGACACTTGGATGTTGGCCGTCGCCGCGCTCGGCCTCGCGGCCACTCTCTTCTCGTCGTGGACGGCCAATCTCGGCTTTGCGATCTTCGGGGGGTACCTGATC
>CAXTNG010000010.1:20881-29990 GCA_964245475.1 uncultured Sphingomonas sp.
GGGGCCATCAACAACAAGACCGACATATCGTACGGCGTCTACCTCTATGCGGGCCCGGTCGAACACCTGCTTGCCCGGCAGACCGGCGACCAGCTGGTGTTGCTCGGGGTCCTGACCTGGGTCATCGCCATGATCTTGGGTTGGCTGAGCTGGCGCTATCTCGAGAAGCCGGCGCTCCGGCTCACCCGTCGACTAGCCGCGATCGAGTTCGGTCGCGCGACTTCCGCGAAGACGATCGGCGCGCGACTTGGGATCGGGCATACCATGCGATGAACAGCGTCCGACGAGGCGGTTGACGGGCAGTAAGGCCCTGCACCTCCTCTACTCTCTGGAAGGCGCTCGACCACGTTCTCGACGTTGATAACACCATCTCGATCCTCTCGGCGGCTGTGCCGGAACCGGCGGCCTGGGCGATGATGATCGTGGGTTTCGGCCTGATCGGGTCTGTCGCGCGGGGTCGCAGGAGGGTCGGCGCGCAGGCTAAGGAGGACAGTTCTACTTCTCACGGCACGATCGGCAGTGAAACGGCGCTTGCTGTCGCGCCGCCATGCCAGATGCTCTGTATCGCCTTCCGGTAGTCGCCCGGCTTGGCGTACATGATGTTGGCGACGTAGGTCTGCGGGTTGCGGTCGTAGAGCGGGAACAGGCTCGACTGGACCTGCACCATGATCCGGTGCCCCGGCAGAAATACGTGGTCGACGTTCGGGAGCGCCCAGCGGTAATGCTCCACCCGGCCCGGCTTGAGCGGCGCCGGGTGCGCGAAATCCCGGCTATAGCGGCCGCGGAAGATCTCGATCCCGATCGGCAGCTCATAGCCGGCCATCGACGGCCTGCCGCCCTGGTCCGCCGGTTCGGGCACGTCGTTCGGGTAGACGTCGATCAGCTTGACCACCCAGTCGCTGTCGGTGCCGCTGGTCGCGGCGAACAGGTCGACCTCCGGCGCGCCCATGATGTGGACCGGCTTGGCGAGCGGCGCGGTCTTCCACATCGCGACATCCGGGCGGCCGGAGACGAACCGCTGGTCGTGCACCAGCCACGGCTTCCACTGCGCCGCGTCGCCCATCGCGATCGGCCTGGGGATGAAAGGCACGGGATGGGCGGGATCGCTGACGTAATCGTCATGCCCCGCCGACGCCGGGCGCTGGAAGGCTGCCGCGCCGTCCGCGGCGAGGTAGAGCGACGTGGCCGTGCCCATCGGCCAGCGCGGCGAGCTCTGCCATTGGTTGATGCCGGTGGTGTAGGTGAGCACCGGCGGCGTGTGCGGGTCGGGCGCGCCCTTCAGCCAATGATCCAGGAACGGCTTCAGGTAGCGCGTGCGCCACTCTCGCGCGGTATCGCCGGTGAAGTCGAGCGCGCCGAGCGCATAGCCGCCATGGTTGGCCCCCGAGTGGCGCCACGGGCCGATTACCAGCGTGACCTTGTCGTTGCTCGTGTCCTTGGGCTCCAGCGCACGATAGGCGGCGGGGGCGCCGTAGCTGTCCTCCTGGTCCCACTGGCCGACCTCGAGCATCGTCGGCACGGTCAGCGGGTGCGCGCCAAGCCATTTGTCGACCGCCTGCAGCGACCAGAACTCCGTGTATGCGGGGTTCTCCAGGAACTTGCGGACGCCGGGGTAGTGGGTGATCCCCAGCATCTTCGCGAAATCGGCGACCGACCCGGCCTCCAGATAGCGCAGGTAGTCGTCGCCGCCGCCGAGCGCGAACTCGCCGCCGCCTTCCGCCTTGTTGGTCGCCTGGCCGACCGCATAGTCGAGCGAGCTGACGCGGAACGCACCGTTGTGGAACCAGTCGTCGCCCATCCAGCCGTCGACCATCGGGCTTTCGGGCACCGCCGCCTTTAGCGCCGGGTGCGGGTTGATCTCGGCCATCAGCGTCGTGAAGCCGAGATAGGAGGAGCCGATCACCCCGACCTTCCCGTTCGACTCGGGCACGTTCTTCACCAGCCAGTCGATCGTGTCGTAGGCGTCGGTGGATTCATCGAGGCCGGTGTCGTTCAGCGGACCGGCAAGCGGCCGGTTCATCACGTACGCGCCCTCGGACCGGTGCAGCCCGCGGATGTCCTGATAGACCCGGATGTAGCCATCCTCGACGAACTCGGCATCCATCGCCTCAAGGATGTCGGCGATCCGCTGGCTGGCGACGCGATGGGTCGACCCGTGCGCGTCGTAGGGCGTGCGCGAGAGCAGGATCGGGCCGCCCGTCGTCCCCTTCTTCATCACCACGACCGTGTACAGCTTGGCGCCGTCGCGCATCGGCACCATCGCGTCGCGGCGGACGAAGTCGGCGGAGGGCAGCACCTGCTCGTAGCTCGCGACGACGTCGGGCGTCATCGGGGTGACGGGCGACGCGTCCTGCGCCGCCGCGGCAGACGCGAGCAGAACGGAGAGGAGCGAAGCGGAATGCAAGAAGCAGGATGTCATGCGCGCAGCCTATGGACCGGCTCGGGCCGCCGCAACCTCCCGACGGAAATCGGCAGCGTGACGAGCTGCAGACGCTGGAAGCGCAGACCTTCCGCGGACGCGCCCTGGCGATCCTGCGCGGCCGGAAGCGTAGTCTCCGGCCTCGGCCCGCAACCGTGACCGTCTCGATGCGCTAGGCGCAAGACCTTCGCCTCACGCAGCGGCGAGTGCCTCACGGCCTTCAAGTCGTTCTCGGTCGCGAACAACCAAGTTTCATTTTGACGCACGGTTAAGGATAACGTCCGGTAATCACTGCTTGATCGTTCCCCGATGCTCGTCCGAAAAGCTGGCGCGTAGCACTTCCAAAAAGAAGGAAGGTTACGAGTGACCGGGAGCTTGGTGTATGCGTATTCCGGACTGGGAAGTTGATGGAACCATGGAGAAGGTGCAGTGCGACGCACTGCGCCAAGCGCTGGAAGCTCACCGTTACAGTGTGGGCCGTGCGGCGGCACAGTTGAGGATCGGCCGGAGCACGGTGTACCGGCTGATGAAGCGTTATGGTCTTAGTGCGCCCAACGGCCTCGCGCATGCAGCCGACCAAGAGTCGGCGGTAGAGCGGCCGTCCGGTGGGCGGCGGCGCAGGTCGGAGAGCGAAATCGTCTTCGACGGCACCAACTACATGCTCGTCAAGCGGGAATTGTGAACAGGCTTGAGGAGGAGGCCGGATCGGCGACCGGCTCACGCGCCAGCGCGACATCGTCGACACCGGGAACGATAGCTGGCGGCTCAAGCACGGTAGCTGACACCTTGGGCAGTCGGTGAAAGACGCTTTGCGCTGGTTATCCGACGCGCCACTTGAAAGAGGAATCCTTTCTACACGCCGATAGGCGGCCCCCGGATGGACGCCTATTTACAGGCGGAGCGGCAGATCGTAGTAGGCTAGGCGGCCGCGCTGAGGGGCAACCTGCATCGTGGGAAAACACGCTCGCGCTAGACCAACAGCATTCATCCGATGTTTAGCGCCGGGCACGTTGCTGTCCAGGGAGCAATCGTGCCGCCGACCACTTTAGGGCGCATCGGCGGAGCGATGGTGGATGATGGCGCTCAGACTGCCGCACCGGCGTTGGTCGCTGACGACCAGATGCCCGTTGTCTGCGTGGCGGAGGATCGTATCTCCTGCGAGCCAGCGCTGCGGATTCTGGCCGCCAGTCTCGTCCGGCACTGCCCCACGATCAAAGCCCATTTCTACTGTCCTAACGCGACGCCCGAGTTTGCCACATTCATTGCCGGCCTGCCCAACATTGCGCTTAACGCCTCCGCGCTTTCCGGCCGCTGGACGAAGTACGACATCAAGCCGGTAGCGCTGCTGAACATGTTCGACGTCGGCTATGACGCTGTGCTTTGGATCGACTCTGACATTCTGGTCACGCGTGACATCGCTCCTCTGATGCGCGGGATTTCCGCGGATGCCATTGTTGTGACCGAAGAGGCGCTGTGCAGCAGCCATGATGACCCGGACGCGCTACGCGCCCGCCTTTGGGGATTGCCCATCGGTCGGACGTTGCCATTCCTTGCCAACACCGGCGTTGTTCGGGTCGGCGTAGCGCATCGCGCGCTGCTTGTACGCTGGCGCGCGATGTTGGAAAGCTCGACCTATCGCGACGCACAAGCGCTACCGTGGGATCAGCGCGGGCTCCACGTTATGGGAGACCAGGAGGTGCTGACCGCCCTGCTCGCCAGTGAGGAATTTAGCCGCATTCCGATTCGCTTCCTGCGGCGTGGCGTCGATATCATTCAGTTTTTCGGCACATCGGGTTACACCTGTCGCGAACGGATAGGGCATTTCATCGCTGGTCCTCCGCCGTTCGTCCATTCACAGGGGTACCGGCCATGGTGGCCAAAGCAGGCCGATGCCTCTCGCTCCATCACGCGATTCAAAGACCTTTACAATGCGCTGTCTCCCTATACCGTCCACGCCCGCCGCTATCGGCAGGCATTAGTGGACACATCGTGGCTGCGCGCTCGCTCGAGCCTGGAGGCGGTGTTTCGTGCGATAGGTTTCGGTCAGGCCGCGCTGGTTGGACTGCCACTGGCCGCTGTCGCAGACGTCGTTAGATTGACCAAGCGCCTGCGGCGAGCGGTCTCATTCCGTCTCCCGAAATAAGACGCCAAACGGCAAAAAAAGACGACGATGAACGATATTAAGAAGTCAGGTTCGACATCGGAAATTCATGCTCTTACAGGTGTTCGTGGTGTTGCAGCGTTGTGGGTCGTGGTCTTTCATCTGGCGATCTTCTTGCCAAACCTGAACGTCGGCGCTCGATCGCTCGACATACCCGCGATAGGCCTCGGCTATACGGCGGTTGATCTGTTCTTCGTTCTGTCAGGCTTTGTGTTGGCGCTGACACAACGTGAGCGTTTCAGCTTTGCCCGAGTCGACCGGGTTACGCTGTTTCTAGTCGCGCGAATATTGCGCCTTTATCCTTTGCATTGGCTCGTTCTAGGCCTTTTCGTGCTGGCCGTGCTGGTATCTCCGGGGCGACACTTGGGATTACCTCCCTATACAGGAAACAGCTTTGCGGCTACTGCCACTCTTGTTCAGACTTGGATCGGCGACCATTCCAATGCCTGGAACACGCCGTCTTGGTCGATCTCCGCCGAATTAGTTGCATACGCGCTGTTTCCCCTGCTGTTTGAGTTGGGGAGACGCGTATCGGTCGCCTGGGCAGCCGCGGGGCTATCCGCAGCGATGATTGCGCTTTTGGCAGCGGTGCTTACCGCCACCGGCTCCATGTCGCTCGAGCACACTTGGCGTCTCGGCATTGTTCGCTGCGTGTTGGAATTCTCGGCCGGTGTCTTCCTGTTTCGCTTCGCCGTGCTTATCGGCCGCGACTGCATCCACGGCAATGCAGCCTTCGCTTTTGGTGCGGCCATCATCGCCGTAATAATCCTTTTCCCAGCCGGGCAGCTTGCCGTTCCCTTAGGCTTCGGCCTTCTCATTCTGTCTTGCTACGCGCCGGCAGGGATCGCGACGTGGCTGCTTGGTAATCGCGTCGTTCTCTTCCTTGGAAAGATTTCCTTCTCAATTTATCTCGTGCATTTCCTCGTTTTGATCCTCGCGGACGACCTCGCCGAACGCCTCCAACTCGCCGCATCGCCAGTAGCGATCCGCTACGCTTGGATTGCCATGCAACTGATCGGCATTCTCCTGCTCGCAACGATGACTTGGCGATGGATCGAACGACCCGGGCAGCGGCTCAGCCATCAACTTCGCCAGCATATCGCCCGCAGGTTCGCCGCCTCGCAAGGCTAAACGGGTGACCTAAACGTCAAAGCTCGCGGTGACCAGCATCGTTCACCGGCTCCAGTGTTGATCCATCTTCCGCTAATGCCTCAGACTCAAGGTACGGAACTCGCGCGATTACCACTATTCCTGAAAAGAACGTATCAATTTTAGGAAGTACCCTACCTAGTACAACAGCGACTGCCATCATTGGAAAAACTACGAGGAGCTGCACAGCCTTGTTGATAGCCTCGTAGCGGCTACGCGTGATAAAATAGACGTAGAGAACAACCAGTTGCCCGACCGCGGCAACGAAACTGTTCGTGCGCTCGATCGACACCGTTTCGTACCCAGTTCGCTCAATGATGTGTTTCAAACCGAACGTCGTATATCGTGCAAAGTCGAAAGGCCGTTCGTGCTCGTCCCATCCGAACGGGACTGAGAATAACAAGCAGCCCCCCGGCTTGGTGACTCGCCTGATCTCGATCAGTATCTCCTCCAGATTGAAGATGTGTTCAAAAACCTCGAAAGCGACCACGTTGTCGAAGCGCTGATCCGGAAAAGGCAATATCCTCCCATCATAAAGAACGTCGATCACACTATCTTTGTGATCGTGACCGCTGACTTCAACATCAACGCCGATGTAGGTTTCAGCTCCCGTGAACAGATTTGAAAACGGCTTTGACCCACACCCGAAATCTAGAATGTGGCCCTTAAAGTCGGGTGAAACCGCCTTCACCTTCATATAGAGCGCACGACGCACGATAAAGAAGGGATTTATGATAATGGCCCAGCGCGGCGGCTGAAATCCCTGTTTCCTTATCGCCTGTTTTAAACGCGCAATCATTGTCATGGCCTGTGCTTCCGTGATCTTGTCGCCAACGCATTCGAAATAACTTAAGATGCTTCACATGCTAGTGTCTTGGAGGCGCCCGGCGAGCGCGTCGGCTCAGACTGGCTATATGTCCAGAGGAGCAGGTTGTCGACGTATTGGACAGGATGGCCGGCGGTTCGGGCGTGGTGTCGCGCAGTGCGCGTTCGGCGGCGTAGGTGTCGATCTCGAGGCAGCCATCGTCGAGGTGGTGACCGTCAGGCTCGACTTGCGCGGCGTCCGCCTTCTGCGTGTCTGTGCTTACCTGGTCGAACTGCCGGATGAGCGGACAAGCCGCAGGTCTTCGCGTGAGAACAGGCTGGCAGGCTCGCGAGATACCTGACCCTCGCGTCGCGAAGGGCGGGGCACCCGACCGAGACCGTGGCCGCGCTGGATCGGGCGTCTGCCAGCCTACGGCAGCTTGCAGGTGATCGACTGGGGAAAGCGGCAGCGCTCGCCTGCCCGCGTGAAGGCCGCCCAATCGACCTCGGCGACCGCTGGCGTCTTCGCCTCGTCGAGCGGCCCCAGCCAGCCGTCGATCGTGTGCGATCCGCTCCACAGGGTCAGGAAGAAATTGGCGGCGGTGGTCGGCATGGCCCCGCCGTTCTCCTCACGCACCAGCCGGCCGTCGATGAACCAGCGGAGACGCCCCGGCTCCCAGACGAAGGCGTAGTCGTGGAAGCCGGCAGACGCATCGAAGCCGAGCTTCGGGAAGGTCTCGCGCCCACCCTGGCCGTGCGTCCAGTAGTTGAGCTGGACGATCCCCGTGTCCTTGCCGAGAAACTCGAAGTCGAGCTCGTCGTGCACCGGCCCCACGTAGCTGAACATGGCGGTGTTCAGGCCGGACCCGGCAGCAGTGCGGATGCGCGCCTCATAGGCGCCGTGCCCCAGCGCCGCGTTGGTCTTCAGCTCCGCGCACCGGTACGGCCGCAGCCTGTCGCGTGCCTTGGCGAGCACCATCTGCAACACGCCCTTCTGTACGAAGGCGTTGTCGCGTGACCAGGTGCAGCCCTGATGATCGCCGTTGAGCCAGCCGTCCGACACCGCCCAGCGCGACAGGTCAAGCCGGTCAAAGGGCTCGTAGAACGACGGCCCCGCGGCCACGACCGGTCCAGCCGCCGCCGGTACCGGTGCCGTCTGGGAGGCCACCGGCGGCGGCGAGCGGGGTGCGGCCGCCTCGATGGCCGCATAGCCGCCAAGCGCAAGGATGGCGGCGAGCCCGATCACGCGTCCAGCCTGTCCCAGCCGGTCAGTTGACGTAATAGCCCTTGAACTGCTTGTGGTAGCCATAGACGTCCTCCTGCCCGGTCCCGCCGAACTTGCGGATGTCGACCATCGTCAGCGCCACGCCATAGACCTTCGCGCGAACGCCGATCAGCAGGTCGAGCGCCGTGTCGGCGGCGCGGAGCGACGTGTGGCGCCACCGCGCCAGCAGCACCACCGCCTCTGCCAGGCTTGCGACCGCGCGGGCGTCGGCGATGCCGAGCACTGGCGCCGTGTCGATCACCACATAGTCGAAGCGATTGCGGAGGTCGGCGAGCAAGCTGGAGACGAGCTCGGGCGCGAGCAGGTCGCGGCCATCTTCGGGCGCGCGGTCCGTGCCGAGGACACGCAGCTCGGTCAGCGTGTCGCAGACGAGCGAGTCTTCCAGCGTCGCGTCACCGGCGAGAACGTCGAGCAAGCGTCCGGGCCGGCCATCGAGCAGGATGTCGCTCGCCGAGTGGCGACGGACATCGCAGTCGACCAGAACCGTCGACGCCCCCGCCATGGCCAGTGTCCGTGCGAGGCAGACAGCCGTGGTCGTCTTGCCTTCGCGCGGCAGCGCCGAGGTGAGCGCGATCACCTTGGGTCGGCGGTTGCCGCGGAGGGTCACGGACGCCCTGAGGTTGCGCAGCGCCTCCGCCATGGTGGAGAGCGGATGCGAGATGATGTAGTCGTGCGGCGGCTCGGTGCTGCGCAGCCCGTCGAGCGTCGCTTCAAGGTCCGGGACCGAACCCAGATAGCGCGCGCCGAGGCGTCGTTCCACATCGGACTTGGTCTTGATCCCGCTGTCCAGGAACTCGGCCACGACCACTGCCGACGTCGCCGCGATCAGCCCGACCAGGAGCCCGAGCAGATACACCAGCCTGGTGTTCGGCGAGGATGGCAGCGTGGGCGCCACCGCCGCCGACGACACGGAGGCGAGCGGCTGCTCGATGCCGTCGCGGGCCGCCGTGCCGCGCGACTTGTTGAGGAAGGCTTCATAGACCGTGCGCGCCGCATCGGCCTTGCGCTGGAGTTCGAGGAAGCCGACCTGCGCCGACGCATTCGCCGCCAGCCGTGAGCGCGACTGGGCCTGGCTGCCCTGGAGCGAAGCCAGCCCCGACGACGCCACGCTGACCTCGGCCTCCAGGCTCGACAGGATGCGGTTGATCTCCGCCTGGATCTGGCGCTGCACGTCGGCCAGCCGCTGCTCTTCCTGAGCGACGGCCGGATGCTTGGGACCATAGCGCGCGCGGAGTTGGGCGAGGTTGCGGCTGCTGTCTGCCTCCGCCTGGCGCAGGCCACCGATCGTGCC
>CAXTNG010000011.1:0-28455 GCA_964245475.1 uncultured Sphingomonas sp.
TGCGGGTGACGGGTGCGAGCGCTTGGGCGGCCACGATCAAATCCTCTCCGGGCAGATGCGGCGGCTCTGTACAAGCAGCATGAAACGGTCACGATGGGAAAGCGTCGGCCGCGATACACCGCGCTTATCGCTGGCCCCCGAAGCTGGCGAGCATCGCGTCGAGCACCTGCCGCAGCAGCGCCGCGCGGTCCTGATCGGCATGGTCCGCAATCAGCTTGGGGTGGTGGAACCCGGCTGTCGCCTCGAGCAGCAGCGTCGCTTGCTCGCCTGACGTGCCACGTGGGAGCGCCGCCTCGGCAAGCAGTGTCTCCAGCTGGCTGCGGATCGCGGCGAGGTGCGCCTGGACATGCGGCTTGCGCAGCGCCGCCGCCGCGTCGAAGGCGCGATACACTTGCGGGTCGCGCTGCGCCCGCCGGCGCTTCTGGCGATAGCGCTCGGTGAACCACAGGCGGATGCGCTCGACCGCAGGCGCGGGCGAGTCACAGATCGCCTGCAGCGCCGCCTCCGTCTCGCTCAGCCAGCGCGCGGTCACCGCATCGAGCAGCGCCTCGCGCCCGTCGAAATGGGCATAGAGCGCCGCATGGCTCACGCCGATCTCGCGCGCCACCTCGCTCAGCCGCACCTTCTCGAACCCGGTGCGCTGGACATGCGCGCGCGCCACGTCGATCGCGCGTGTCCGCAATTCGGCAGCTGGCATCCCCGTACGCGGCATAGGCGACCCTTACAGGAGGCGGACAGCACTCGCCAATCCTCTACGCGATAAGCGCACGGCATCGCAGCGCACGATCCCGCATTTGCCCGCACGAACCACCGCGTCCAGTGTCCAGCACCGGATCGGGGAGGATGTGCGATGAAGGTCATATGGGCAGCGGCTCTGCTGACCTGTGCGTCGGTTGGCGCCCACGCGCAGACGCCCGGCGATGCGCCGGCGCTTGCCGCCAATGCATCGGATGCGGAGCGTCGCGCCTGGGCCGACCGCTATGTCCAGCCCGGCAGCTTCATCGAGACCGACGTCGATGCCGACCGCGTCTACCTCTACGATCCCGCCAGTTTCCAGCGCCAGCCCGACGGCCATGTCGTCGGCCTGATCCGCGCCGAGCTGATGCGCCCGCGCGTGGTCAATGGCATCGCGGTCCGCTCGGTGCGCAAGCTCGCCGAGATCGACTGCGCCGCGCTGCGCTACCGCGAGCGCACCGTCGAGGGCTTTGCCGGTTCGAACCTCACCCGACCCACCGCGCCATTGCCGGTCACCGATAAGTGGACCGACCCAACCACCGCGGGCAGCCCGGCAGGGCGGCGGCTGTTCCCCGCTTGCGCCGACACCGCGGCCTTCGCCAAGTTCCGCGCCGAGCGCTTCGCCGCGGTCAAGATCGTGCCACCGCTGGTCTTCGATCTCGCGGTGGGCCCGCGCATGATGACGGTCCCGGCGGGCGAGTTCCGGATGGGGGAGGGGCGAGGCCGCATGGTCCGCTTCGACCATCCGCTCGCGGTCAGCATGTTTCCGATCACCTATGGCGAGTACAGCTGGTTCGTCGCAGAGACTCGCCGCCCGACGTTGTCGTCGTGCATCACGCTGGAGGGCGGCCGTTTCGAGAAGCGGGCTGGCCGGGACTGGTACAATCCCGGCTTTCCGCAGGTCAGCCGCAGCCCCGCGACGTGCGTCGGCTATGATGACGCGGTCGCTTATGCGGCTTGGCTGTCGCAAAAGACCGGCAAGCGTTACCGGTTGCTGACCGAAGCCGAATATGAATACGCCAACCGTGCGGGCACCACGACCGCCTATTGGTGGGGTGACGACCCGGCCGGCGGCTGCGCCATCGCCAACGGCTTCGACCAGGACGCCGCGGCCAACGCGCCCTCGCTGAAGCCGAGCGCGTGCCACGACGCCAGCGCCTTCACCGGCGCGCTCGACCGGCCGACCAAGCCCAACGCATTCGGCCTGACCGACACCACCGGCAACGTCGCGTCCTGGACCTCCGATTGCTGGCGCGCCGACTGCCGTGCCCATGTCGTCCGCGGCGGATCGTGGGCCAGCCCTGCGCAAGACCTCCGCGCCTCCGCCCGCGCCAAGGCTGCAACAGGCGATGCGGCCGCCTTCATCGGCTTTCGCGTCGCCTGCGAGCTGTGAGCAGCTGCGGCTCCGCCCGGTCAGAACCCGACCTGATCGCCGCCCTTGAGCTCCAAGATCGCACGCGCTTCGTCGGGGGTGGCGACCTCCAGCCCGAGGCCTTCGATGATCTGTCGCACCTGGCGGACCTGCTGCGCATTGCTCTCAGCGAGCTGGCCGGCGCCGATCCACAGCGAATCCTCGAGGCCGACGCGCAGGTTGCCGCCCATCGCCGCAGCCATGGCGGCGACCGGCATCTGCGCGCGGCCGGCGGCGAGGACGGACCAGCGGTATTGGTCGCCGAACAGCCGGTCGGCGGTGCGCTTCATGTGCATCACCTCGTCGGGATGCGATCCGATGCCGCCGAGCAGCCCGAACACGGTCTGAATGAACAGCGGCGCCTTCACCAGCCCGGCGGTGTAGAAGTAATGCAGGTTGTGCAGATGCGCGGTGTCATAGCATTCGAACTCGTAGCGGGTGCCGCTCTCGTTAAGCGTGCCGAGAATATGCTCGATATCCGCGAAGGTGTTCTTGAAGACGATGTCGCGAGTCATCTCCAGCACACGCGGTTCCCAGTCGTTCTCGAACTCCGTGAAGCGCTTGAGCATCGGGAACAGGCCGAAGTTCATCGACCCCATGTTGAGGCTGGCAACCTCGGGCTTCCACGCCGCCGCAGGGCGAAGCCGTTCCTCGACCGTCATCGCCGGCGCACCGCCGGTAGTGAGGTTGCAGACGACGTTCGAACGCTGCTTGATCGAGCGGAGGAACGGTTCGAACGCTTCCGCCGTCTGGTCGGGACTGCCATCGACGGGGTTGCGGGCATGAAGGTGGACGATCGCCGCGCCCGCTTCCGCCGCACCGACGGCGGCATGGGCGATCTCCTCTGCCGTGACGGTCAGGTGCGGCGAAATCGACGGCGTGTGGATCGAGCCCGTCACCGCGCAGGTGATGATCACCTTTCCCTTCATTGGTCCTCTCCCTCGGGTCGGCAGCCTTCCTCGCTGCACGATAATATATATATTGCACTTAGAAAACGAGAGTGCCAGACCTTTTACGCCGACGTGAGGAGGGGATGATGGAGAGCACGACCATGGCGGAGCATGCTCCCCTGCTCGACCTTGACCTCTTTTCGGAAGCGAGCCTGCGCGATCCATTCGACGATTATCGGACGTTGCGCGACGCGGGTCCGGCGGTGCGGCTCAAGCGGCCCGACGTCTACGCCATCGGCCGGTTCGCCGAGGTACAGGCCGCTCTGAGGGACTCCGAAGCGCTGATCAGCGGCGAGGGGGTCGGCTTCGGCGAGGCGTTCAACGCGCCCAAGGGGCTGAACGTCATCCAGACCGACGGCGAGCTGCATCGCCGGATGCGCATGACGGTGATGAAGCCCCTGTCGCCTGCGCGGCTGAAGGAGGTGCGGCCCGAACTGAAGGCGATGATCATTACCCGCGTCGACGCGCTCGTCGGTCAAGGCTGGTTCGACGCCATCGCCGAGCTCGCTCGCTTCCTGCCGGTGGAGGCGGTGTCGCACTTCATCGGCCTGCCCGAGGTCGGCCGCGAGCGCCTGCTCGACTGGGCGGCGGCGGCGTTCAACGTCATCGGCCCCGACCAGGACCCGGCGGACGTCGCGCTGATGCGTGAGGCGTTCGGCTTCATGGCGAGCCTGAGCGAGGACAAGGTCCGCGATGGCAGCTGGGCGGGCGACCTGTTCGCCGCGGCGCGCGCCGGCCGCCTGTCGATGGGGGAGGCTATGGCTGCGCTCAGCGCCTATCTGATCCCGAGCCTAGACACGACGATCCTCGCCAAGGGGCATTTGCTCGCCAATCTCGCGCGCGACCCCGAGCAATGGGCGATGCTGCGCGTGAAGCCGGAACTGATCCCGGCGGCGGTGCTGGAGGGTGTGCGGCGCGATTCGGTGCTGCGCTGGTTCTCGCGGGTTGCGGCACGCGACTATGACGTCGACGGCGTCACCGTGCCGGAGGGTGCGCGCGTGATGCTACTTTACTGCTGCGCCAATCGCGACGAGCGGCGCTACGCCGACCCTGACCGGTTCGACATCACCCGCGACGTGCGCGACCATCTCGCCTGGGGCACGGGCGCGCATATGTGCGCCGGCATGAACCTCGCGCGGATCGAGATGGAAGTACTGCTGGAGGCACTGGTCGAGGCGGGCGTCACGCTGGATGCGGGCGAGCCCGTGGTTGGCACCAACCGGGGCCTGTACGGTTTCACCGCGCTGCCGTTCCGCCTTGAGCGCAAAGGAGCACCCGCATGATCACGTCCCTGCTGACCCGCGCCGGCCTGTGCCCCTGTTGCGGCTATGCGCACGCGCAGTCGACGCTGGCCTTTTCCCTGTTCGGCCGGAGCAAGGCGCCGTCTGCCGGAACAGGATCAGCCCATGTCCACGCGCATGCCGCGCCGGAGCAATCGCCGGAGCTGCACTTCGACGGCGTCACCGTCGTCGATCCGCGCAACGGCGGCAAGGTGTCGGGCATGACGGTGGTCACCAAAATGGGCCGGATTACCGCCGTCGTACCGACCGCGTCCAAGCGCCCCGCGAACGGCGCGACCGAGATCGACGCGACCGGTAAATATGTGGTTCCCGGCTACAATGACATGCACAGCCATGTGCTGGAACTTCAGGACCCGTCGGGCAGCCTAGCGCTGATGCTGGCCGAGGGCGTCACCGGCTTCCGCCAGATGTCGGGCTCGCCCGCGCTGCTCGCCAGGCGCAAGGCGGGCACGCTGCCGATCGGCCGCGCCGCGCCGCAGTTGCTCGAGACGCCGGGCTCGATCCTGTCGCCGTTCAACGCCGGCACGCCCGAGGCGGTGCGCGAGGAGGTCCGGCGGCAGCAGGCGCAGGGCGCCGACTTCGTGAAGATGGCCTTCGCCAACCCGGATTGCTTCTTCGCCGCGGTGGAGGAGGGGCGCCGCATCGGCATCCCCGTGCTGGGCCACCTGCAGGAGGGCACCGATCCGAACGAGGCCACGGCGGCGGGCTTCCGCTGCGTCGAGCACCTCGGGCCGGGCAGCACGATGTGGGTGCGCTGCTCCGACGACGAGGCGGCGTTGCGGGCGGAGAGCTACAGCCGCGACCTGATCAAGCTGCCGCCGTTCAAGATCCCGTTCCTGCAAGCGCTCGTGATGAAGCGGCTCCAGCGCCTGCTGGTCAACCCGTCCGCCTTCACCAAGCCGGAGGATGTCGACCGGCTGCGCCGCGCGATCGACAGCTTCCGCGCTGACAAGGCCGAGGACATGGCGGGGAAGTTCGTCGAGGACGGCAGCTGGCAGTGCGCGACCCTGGTCCGTCTGAAGACCCAGACCTTCGCCGACGACCCCGCCTATGAGCGGGACGAGATGCTCGAATATCTGCCGCCGAAGAACGTGAAGCGCTGGCGCGAGGTGACGGCGCTGTGGAAGTCCAAGCCCGACGACTTTCGTGCTGCGTATCGCGCGGCCTATCCGCACCAGCTCGCGCTGACCAAGCTGTTGTCGGATGCGGGGGTGCGGATGATCGTGGGGACCGACGGTGGGTCGTACCTTGGCCCGGGCCTGACGCTGCGCCAGGAGTTCCGCGAGCTGGCCGATGCCGGCATTGCGCCGCTGACCATCCTGCAGATGACCACCGTCAACCCTGCCGGCTATCTCAAGAAGCAGGACACGATGGGCCTGGTGGCAGAGGGCTACGACGCCGACCTGGTGCTCCTCGATGCCGACCCTACCGAGCGGGTGGAGAACCTGCACGCGATCACGGGCGTGGTGCGGGGAGGGTTTCACTATGCGCGGCGGGAGTTGGACGCGATGAAGATGCGCGTGGCGGAAACGCGCGGGTATCTGCACTAAACTGGGCGTGGGCGACAAGCCCACCAGCTTGGGTCTGCGAAAGTGGACCAAAGTGGACGCTATCGCGCATACCATTATCGCGCCGCAACGGCGGAAAGTGGACTAAAGTGGACGCTATCGGCGGTCCTTGTCCAGAACCGCATTGCGGGTTCTGCAAACGGAATAACCGCGACGCTGGATCAACGATGCAAAAGAGCGGATCCGCAAAGTAGCACCGCAGGAGCGTGTAGGACAGCCGTCGCGAGTCAGAACTTCGCTCCAAGCCGGACCCCGATCGTCCGCGGGTTGCCGTGGAAGCAGGTTACTGCTTCCGACTGCCCGGCCACGTCGAGTGCGCCGAGCTGCGGGCCGAAGGGGAGGTAGCCTTCGTTGACGCAATAATGCTTGTCGGTGAGGTTCGCGCCGAACACCGCGATCGAGAAGCGGTCCTCCGGCGCGAAGATCGTCAGGCGGCCGGACAGCAGCGAATAGCCGCGCTGGACGGTGCGGGGGCTGTTGTCGATCAGGGCGTTGATGTTCTGGCTGCTCACCGTGGTGAGGTCACCGCGCAGCGAAAATCGGTAGCCGGAACCGAAGCCGTGGCGCAGCTCGACGCCTTCGCTGGTCGACCATTTCGGCGCGTAGGTGGGCCGCGTGCCGGTCAGGTCCTGCGTCCCCGTCCGCCAAGGCAGGTTGGGCGCATTGCGGTAATCGGTGAACTTGGTGTCGTTGTAGGCGAAGGCGGCGTTCATCCGCAGCCACTCCGTCGGCGCTGCGGCGAACTGGCCGTCGACACCCTGGCTGCGGATCGAGCCGACGTTGCGGATCACCGAGGCGGTGCTGGTCAGGCCGCGCTCCTGGAAGCCGTCGACGTCCATCCTGTACGCGGTGACGTTGGCGGTGATCTTGCGGTTCAACCACTGCGACTTGATGCCGCCCTCGTAGTTCTTGACCGTCTCCGGCCCGTAGATGCGCTGCTGGTCGAGGACGACGTTGGACGCGCCCGAGTTGAACCCGCCGGCCTTGAAGCCGGTGGAATAGGTCGCGAACAGCAACACATCGTCGGTCGGCTTCCACGTCAGGTTCGCGCGGCCGGTGAAGCGGCCATCCCGGTAGGTGAAGAACGTGTTCTCGTTGGCGCCGAACACCGCGGCGGGGTTCACCCGGACTCCGAGATAGTTCGCCGATTTCTTTTCGTGGGTGTAGCGGCCGCCGAGCGTCAGCTCGACGCGCGGGAGCAACTCGACGGTTGCCTGCGCGTAGGCAGCGTAGCTCTCCGTCTTCTGCGGAAAGCGCTGGTAGAAGCCGGCGTCCTGCTGGCCGGCGCGGCACGCCGCGACCAGAGGCGGCGCAAAATTGGCGACCGCGGTGGTGCAGAACTCGCTGCGCAGATTGTATTCCTGGTTCAGCTGGAACTTCTCGTCGAAATAATAGAGTCCGCCGACGAAGTTGAGGTGGCCGTTGAGCAGGTCCTTGGGCGAGATGAACTGGAGTTCGTGGTTCTGGCTCTTGCTCTCGTAGAGAAAATGCCGGTAGACCAGCGGCACCGGCAGGAAAGTGACCTCGCCGTCCTGTTCGCTGGCGCGCCAGTGGCGATAGCTGTTGATTAGCTTGAAGGTGAAGTCCGAGTCGGTGCTGATCGAGAGCGTGCTCGACGCGCCCCAGTGATAGTCGTCGATGTTGGCGGTTGGCACGTCCTGCTTCGAGCGGTTCGATGTGATGCCGATCGTCGGCAAGCGACTGGCAAGCACGCGGGTCAGGTTCGCTAGGATCGTCGGCGTGACAGAGCTCGGCACGAGAGAGATATTGTACCAGCCGTCGCCGGTCTGGGTCGAATATTCGCCGCGCACGATCCAGTCGACATTGGGCGAGAAGCGGTAGCGGCCGGTGAGGCGGAGGCTGATCGTGTCGCTGCCGCCGAAGCGCTGGTTGGTCGGGTCCTGATGCCAATAGCCGCCGAACTTCTCGCCGAGGCCGGCGAAGCGGAGAGCGAACTTGTCGCTGACCGGCACGTTGGCGACCACCTCGCCGCGATAGCGTTGGCCGGTGCCCGCCTCAAAGGCGGCGCTGCCTTCGGCCTTGGTGGTCGGTACCGCCGAGGTGATCGAGATCGCGCCAACCGAGGCGTTGCGACCAAACAGCGTGCCCTGCGGGCCGGACAGCACTTCGAGGCTCTGCACGTCTACCAGCGTCGAGTTGAGCGCGCCTGCACGCGGGACGTAGACGCCGTCAAGGTAGGTCGCGACGGAGGGCTCGATCGCGCTGTTGCCGAACGCGCCGAGGCCGCGGATGCTGTTCCGCGCGGCGACGGTGCCCGGGCCTGAGCCGAATTTGTAGGTGGGCACGATCTTGGTCAGCTCCTGCACCGCAGTGACCCCGGTGTCGCGCAGCGTCGCGCCGCTGAACGCCTGGATCGCGATCGGCACGTCCTGGACGTTCTCCGAACGCTTCTGCGCAGTGACGACGATCTCCTCGACGCCGGAGGGTGGGGGTGCCGGTGCCGCGTTGACCGGCGTGGTCGCCGAGGTCGTGCCGCTGCTGCTCTCCTGCGCTTCCGCGGGAGCCTGGGCAGCGGTCTGCGCGTGGAGCGACGTGTCGTCCAAAAGGCTTGCGAGCGCCGCGACGATGCTGCCCGAGCTGCGGATGATGGATGCCGGCCGCATGGTTTCTCCCCTTTTTTGAGCGTCGGCTCACGGGCCGATCGGTCGCTCATTTATTACGCAGCAGAGAAGAGAAGCAAGACGAAAATATATTTAAAAGTCACATTCAGCTGCGATCATCGTGTCCATGCGCCGCCGGACCTTCACGGCGCCCTCGTCGGTGCGCAGCAGCGCTGGCTTAAGCGACCAGAAGTCGGCCCCGCCGATCCGCGCCTGCTGTGCGGCGATCATCGGCTCGTCCTCGGTCGTGAAGATGTGCGCGCGGGTGACGCGGATACGCTCGTTCAGCTCGGCGTCGCCGGTGGCGAAGTTGCGGGTCGAGGCGAAGAAATAATGGGTGGTGCTGGCGGTCTCGGGCGTCAGGACGTGGACGTTGTCGACGTTGGGCGCGCCCTCGCGTGAGGCGCCGGTCGGCGTGGCGCCGCTGACCAGCTTCATCACACCCGGCGCGTACCAGTCGACCTCCGACCAGCTGTCGACCCGTCCGGTGCCTTCAGGTAGGAATTGCGCGAACAGCGGTGTCGGCACGTCATCGAACACATGCCAGTGGATCGCGATGCCGCCACCCTCGTGCTCAAGCACCTTGGCGCGGGTGCGGGTGATCGACCCGCCGCCCAAGGTGTTGGGGTGGAGATAATCGGTGTGCGACAGGTCGAGGATATTGTCGACGAACAGCTGGTAATGCCCGTGGCCGTTGACATCGCCGTTGTTGAACGCGGTCTCGGGCGCGGCAGCGAGGAAGGCGAGATCGGGGATGCTGGTCGGTTCGGCGAGCGCCGGATCGCCCATCCAGATCCAAAGGGCGCGGTGCGCCTCGGCGACGGGATAGCTGCGCACGTCGAGCGTGCGAACCACCGGCCCGTGCGGGTTGCGCACGCACGCGCCGCGGCCGTCAAATGCCAGGCCGTGATAGGCGCAGACCACCGCGTCGCCCTCGATCGAGCCCTTGCTCAGCGGCGCGAAGCGGTGCGGGCAGCGGTCGAACAGCGCGTGCGGGGTGCCCCCTGCGTCGCGATAGAGGAACACCGGCTCGTCGAGCAGCATGCGCGCGAGGCCGCCGTCCGCGACGTCGTCCGCCCAGGCGGCCATGTACCAGGCGTTGCGCAGATATGTCATGCCGCAAACCTCCCGACCGCGTGCGCAATCGCGCCGGTCCAGCGATCGCCCCGCCAGGCAACGTGCTGGTCGGGACGCACCAAGGCAAGCTGCGCGCCGTAGAGCGTGGCGATACCGACGCATTCGGGCTGCACGACTGTCAGTGGCACGCCCAGCTCCACTGCCTGTGCGATCGCGTGCGCGATATCCTGGGCGTCGGCGCTTTCCGCGGCGAGCAGCGCGAAGCCTTCGCCGAACAGATCGTACAGAGACCGCCCGTCGCGCAGCCACGCATGCGGGGCGAGGCAACCGGGGCGGGCGGACGGCGTGTAATGCTGGCTGTCATGCTCGGGCGCCAGCGTACCGTCGTCGACGATTACCGGTGAGCCGGTGTAGCAGAGCCCCAGCACAGTGCCGAGCGTGGCGAACTCGCGCGCCTTGCTGGCCTGCACGCTGGTGCCGACCTTGGTGCGGATCGCCTCGCCTTGCGGCGTGTCGTCCTCGATCTCGGGCGGCGTTGGTGCGACGTAGATCTGGTAGTTCGCCATTGCTTCGTCGAGCACCGCGCGATGGACCGAACGGCGCTCCGCCTCGTAGCTGTCGAGTAGCGCCGGGCCGCCCCAGCCCTGCAATACGGCAGCGATCTTCCAGCCGAGGTCGACGCCGTCGCCGACCCCCATGTTCATGCCATAGCCACCGGCGGGCGGGTGGAGGTGCGCGGCGTCACCGGCGAGGAAGATATGCCCCTTGCCGTAGCTGTTCGCGAGCAGCTCGCTCGCGGTCCAACTGTCGGCGCTGATCACCTCGAAGGGCAGGTCGATGCCGGTACGCTCGCGGATCAACGCGGCCGCCTCGTCCTTGGACAGCGACGCGCCCGGCTTGGCGCCGCCGGGATTGAAGAACCACAGGTCGCCCTTGTCCATCGGTCCGACCGCGCTGAAACCGTCCTTTCCGATCTGCCAATAGATCGCGGCGGGGCCGAAACCGTGTACCTCGGCCATGCCGGGCGCGCGGAAGATGATGTTGTAATGATGCGACAGGCCGTGCCGTCCCTCCAGCTTGGCGCCGATCAGCTCGCGCACGCCGCTGCGCCCGCCGTCGGCGCCGATCAGGTAGCGGGCGCGGACCTCCACCTCGCCGTCGCGCTCCGAGGTCAGCGTCGCGGTGACGCTTTCCATGTCCTGTGCTGCGGTGACGAAGCTGGTCTCGAAGTGGACGTCGACGCTCGGAAGCGTCCGAACCTTCTCGAGCAGCACCTTTTCGAGCCGGTATTGCGGGACCCACTGCCCATGCTCGGGATAGCGCGGGTCGCGGTTGGGCGAGGCGTTGAAGGCGTTGCTGAAGCGCGCGAGTTCGTGCCCGCAGGGGCCGAGCCGAGTCACGAAAACCATGTTGTTCGGATAATCGACCCCGAACGGTGCCTCAGCGGCGAGCCGGTCGGCGATGCCCCAGCGGCGGAGGTGGGTGCGCGTGCGGACGTTGGTCGTCTTCGCTCGCGGAGCGACGCCGACCCGGTCGTTGCGCTCGACCAGCAGCACGCGGATGCCCCGCGTGCCCAGCTCGATCGCAGCGGCAAGCCCGACCGGACCCGCTCCGACCACAAGCACCTCCGTCTCGATCGTCATCCGCGCACCAGGTTTTCGATCGTGCCGATCCCCTCGACCTCGCAGCGCACGACGTCGCCCGCGTGCAGGAACTGCGGCGGGCTCATCGCCACGCCGACGCCGTCGGGGGTGCCGGTAGCGATCAGGTCGCCGGGATCGAGGGTGAAGGCGGTGGAGAGATAGGCGATCTGATCCCAGACGTCATAGACCAGCTCGCTGGTGTTGCCGTCCTGGCGCGGCTCGCCGTTGACGAACGAGCGCAGCCGCAATGCATGTGGGTCAGCGATCTCGTCGACGGTGACGATCCACGGCCCGATCGGACCGTGGGTGTCGAACGACTTGCCCATCGTGAAGGTCGGCGAATGCCGCTGCCAGTCGCGCGCAGAGACGTCGTTGACGACAGTGTAGCCGAAGACGTGGTGTTTCGCGTCGTCGCGCGATACGCCCTTCGCGGGCGCGCCGATCACGACGCCGAGCTCGACCTCGTAATCGAGCTGCTGGGACACACCCGGATCGGTGTCGTCGAACGGGCCGGCGAGGCAGCTGGTCTGCTTGTTGAACCAGAACTGGTTCTGCGGCACCGCGACGCCAAGGCGCTTGGCCTCCTCGATATGCTTGCGGTAGTTCATGCCAATGGCGAGGAACTTTCCGGGACGCTCGATCGGCGCCAGCAGGCGGACGTCGGCGAGTTTGGCATACGCTTCCGCCGCATCGGCGTGCTCGCGGACACGCTCCAGCGCTGCCGCACCGCCGGCGATCAGCGCCAGCATCGTTGGGTATTCGTCGCCAAGGGGTGCGAGGCTCACCACCTCGTCCCGGCTCAGCACGCCCAACGTCGGGCGGCCCCCGTCATCAAAGCGCAGCAGCCTCATATCGGCTATCTCTCTCCCGTGATCGTGCAGCCTCTTGCCACCATCGCTTTTTAGGAGCAATATATATTTCTATGCTAAAGCTGATCCAGGCCGCACCTGCGGAACCCGAGGCGCCGCGCAGCCAGGCGAGCGCCACCTATGCGCATCTCAAGGCCGACATCCTCGCCGGCAAGGTTCGCCCCGGCGGAAAGCTCAAGATCAACGATCTCGCGGCGCAGCTGGGCGTCAGCCCCGGTGCGGTGCGCGAGGCGCTGTCGCGGCTGGTGCCCGAAGGGTTCGTGATCTCGCAGGACCAACGCGGTTTCACCGTTGCGCCGATCTCGATCGACGACCTGCTCGACCTCACCCGGCTGCGCTGCGACATCGAGGAGATCGCACTGCGCCGCTCGGTCGCCGAGGGGGATCACGGGTGGGAGGCGTCGGTGCTCGCTACGGCGCATCGCCTGCGCCGCACGCCCCGCATCATCGACGGTACCCCGAACCTCGACTGGCTGACCCAGCACGAGCTGTTTCACCGCGCTTTGGTCAACGGCGCACACAGTCCGCGGCTGCTCGCGCTCAACTCGCAGCTCTATCAGCAGCTCGAGCGTTACCGCCTGCTCGCCTGGAACGCCGACCGCAACCGCGACGTCGATGCCGAGCACCAGGCCTTGGTCGATGCCGCGCTCGATCGTGATGCCGAGTCGCTGGTCCGCTTGGCGCGCGCCCATTTCCAAAAGACCGCGGACCTCATCGTCGAAACATCGCGCGACCAGGCCGACACGGCGGCGAGCTGACCCCCGTTGCAGCATAAGGGGAAGAATGATGCCGAGCGTATTCCGCCTAGCCTATGTCGACCTGGCGACGCCGTCGGTGGACGACGCGCGTGCCTATTACGACGGAGTGCTTGGCGCGACGACAACCGAGCAGGCGGGCGATGCGGCGTACCTCAGCCTCGGCCTCGACCACCACAACCTCGCGCTCCGCAAGGCGGACCGTCCCGGGCTGACGGCGATCGGCTTGCAGGTCGGGCCGGGCGTGGAGCTGAGCGACCTCGAGCGCCGGATCGCGGGCATGGGGCTCAAGGCAGAGCGCCGGAGCGACGCGCGGCCGGGTGTGGCGAGCCTGATCGAGATCTCCGATGTCGGCGGACACACGATCCAGCTGCTGCCTGAGATGGCGAGCGTTGCGTCGGGCTTGAGCGGCCGCGGCATCGATCCGGTGCGCCTCGGCCATGTCGCGGTGCTGTCGACCGACGCCGCGCGGCTCGTGTCGTTCGTGACGGAGGGTCTCGGCTTCTCGACCACCGACTGGTTCGAGGATTTCGTGACCTTCGTCACCTGCAACCGCGACCACCATGTCCTCAACATCATCCAGGCGCCGTTCGCTACGATGCACCATCTGGCGTTCCAGCTCGACGGACGCGACCACCAGTTTCGCGCCGCCGACCTGCTGACGCGCCACAACACGCCGACACTCTGGGGTCCGGCGCGGCACACCGCCGGGCACAACGTCGCCTCCTACCACCACGGCGCCGACGGCGCGATCATCGAACTCTACAACGACATGGACGTGTTCGTCCCCGAGCTCGGCTATTGCGAGCCGCGGCCCTGGCACGCCGACCTGCCGCAATATCCCAAGCACTGGCCGATCACGCAGATGAGCCGCTGGGAAACCCGCTACGAGTTCGACCTCGCCACAGCCGCGCTCGGCGGGCCGCCGACGGGTTTCGTGCCGGCCTAACCCCACCGAATCGCACCTCGCTGGCCCCACGACCGCGATCGCTTCCGGATCGTGCAATGACAGGATGTCCCATGACCGACCAAGCTCCCAAGCCGACCATCTACCTGATGCGGACTTGCCCGTTCTGCCTCAAGCTGCGCATCTTCCTGTCGGAAGCAGGACTGGCGGATCGCTTCACCTTTGCCGCCTTCGATCAGGGAAGCGCCGAGCACCAGGCGCTGCGCGCTCGCATGGAGGCGGCCGGGCAGCAGCCGAGCTTCCCGGCCGCGGAGCTCGCACCCGGCGAGATGACGACCGGCACCGACGACCTGATCGCGCGCTTTGCCGGTGAAGCGGGAGCCGATCCCGCATCGATGCCGCTGCTAGACTATTACTCGGGTGGCGTGTTCAAGCAGTATCTTCAGATGTTCCGCGCATTGCGCGAATTGAAGGGCGCGGACGCTTAGGCGCGCGCCGCGGAGGCGGCAGGGCCACGCGGCGTGACGGCGCGGCGCAGGGCGGCCATCGGCATGCGCGATAATTCCGACGCCCGCGTATCGTCGAGGCCGAGCATGCGCAGCGCAAGGTGTGCCGAGCGGTGCGCACGGGGCCGGGACAGGTCTCCGGCGAGCATCGCCTGCGTCACGGCGAGCATCATCGCGTGGATCGCGCTGATCCCAGCTTCGAGATCCTCGATCCGGAAGGTTCCGTCGTCGATTCCGATCTGCAGCCCTGCGCGGGCGTGCGGGCGCATCAGTCTGTCGAACATGCGGAACAGCGGCTCGAGCTGGAGAATGAACGCCGCCCAGGCCTGATCCTCCTCCGCCCGTTCGAGCAGCCGGCGGTAGACGAAGCAGGTAGCCGCGGCGATGTCGGGCGACTCGCGCGCGACCTTCTCCAGCTCTTGGCCGTATTCCTCGACCTGGTGAAGGAACACGGCGCGCGCGAGGTCCTCCTTGCCGCTGAAGTGGTTGTAGAACGAGCCGACGCCCACGTTCGCGGCCTCGATGATGTCGGCGATCCGGCTCGTCTCGAAGCCCTTCGCGCTCATCGCGGCATAAGCGGCGTCGAGAAGGCGTTGCCGCACGCTCGGCTGCTTGGTCACGCTCGCTCCATCATCGCCGTGTTCCACGCGAACTGCGGCCGCAGGACGCCTATTGCGGTCGATGTGCGGCACCTGTCCGGGATCGTCAACGTGAGCCGCACGACAGGCTATTGACTCGATCCACACAGTGAGTGAACATTCCTTCATTATCGTGGGCGCAAGGCAATGCGTTTCGCGATTTGGGAAGGAAGCGTCGCCATGACGTTCATTCGCAATGCCTGGTACGCCGCCGCGCGGACCGATGAGGTGGTCGATCGCCCGCTCGCGCGAACGATCCTGAACGAGCCGGTGGTGCTGTTCCGCAACGGCGCGGGCGAAGCGGGCGCGCTGCTCGACGCCTGCCCGCACCGCGGCGTGCCACTCAGCATGGGCAAGGTGCAGAACGGGCTGATCCGCTGCCCATATCACGCGATGAAGTTCGACATTGCCGGCGTGTGCCGCGAAAACCCGCACGTCCAGGGCCCGCCCGACCGGCTCAAGGGCAAGACCTTCCCGCTGATCGAGCGGCACGGCTTCGCATGGATCTGGATGGGTGATCCGACACTCGCCGACGAGAGCGCGATCGTCGATTACAGTCTGTTCGGACCAGGGTCCGAATTCACGATCGCGACCGACTATCTGCGGATCGAGGCCGACTACCGGCTGGTCATCGACAATCTGATGGACCTCGCCCACGCCGAGTTCATCCACCCGGAGACGGTCGGCAGCCCCGGCGCGCACAAGGTCGAGCAGGCGGAGGTGATCCGCGGCAACGACTCGATCACCGTCAAGACATTGTGGCCCGACCTAGCGCCGAACGCAGTCAACCGGCCGATCTGGACCGAATCGGCGCACGTCGACGCCTGGCAGGACATGACCTGGCGCGCACCGAGCAATCTCTACCTCGATCTCGGCGTCAACGCGCCGGGCAAGCAGCGCGCCGACGGCATCCACACGCCGAGCGCGCACATCCTCACTCCGGAGACCGAGCGGAGCACCCACTATTTCTGGTGCTTCGCGCGCAAGTTCGCGCCCGACGACCCGAACGTCACCGAAGGGATCAAGGCGGTCGTCAACCGCGCGTTCGGTGCGGAAGACCGCCCGGTGCTCGAAGCGGCGCAGCGCCGCATCGACCAGACCGGCATCCGCCTGCTCAACCTGACGGTGGGCGACGCGGGGTCTGCGCAGGTGCGAAGGCGCATTGCAAAGCTGGTGGAGGAGGAGACGTCGCGCGGCGTGCCGCCTGCAAGCGCAGCTGCCGACGCCGCGGCTCGGCAGCTCGAGCGCGCGGACGCGTCGTAGCAGCTGGCCATGGAAATCGGCCTCTACACGCTGAGCGAGCTGGTCACCGACCCGGCGACGGGACGGCGGGTGACCGCGCGGCGCCGGATCGAGGAGACGATCGCGGCGGCGAAGCTGGCGGACGAGCTCGGCCTCGACGTCTTCGCGGTCGGTGAGCACCACCGGCTCGACTATGCGGTGTCCTCGCCGGTGGTCGTGCTCGCGGCAATCGCGGCGGTCACCAAGGCGATCCGCCTGTCGACCGCGGTGACGGTGCTCGGCGCCGCCGATCCGGTGCGCGTGTTCGAGGACTTCGCGACGCTCGACCTTGTCTCGAACGGCCGCGCCGAGATGATGCTCGGCCGCGGCGCGTTCGGCGAGCCGTTCGAGCTCGCCGGGATTGCGGGCGCCGGATACGATGCCTCGTTTGTCGAGAACCATCGATTGCTGGAGAAGCTCGCGAGCAGCGAGCGGGTGACTTGGTCCGGCTCGACCAGGCCCGCGCTCAGCAACGCCGCAATCGCGCCGCGGCCGCTTCAGGACCGCATGCCGGGATGGATCGCGGTCGGCGGCTCGCCGGAGAGCGCCGAGCGCGCCGGTCGGCTCGGCGCACCGCTCGCGCTGGCGGCGCTCGGCGGACCTGCGCGCGATCTCGCGGGCACAGTGGCAACCTATCGCAAGGCTGGCCGGGCGGCGGGCCACCCCCCGGAGCAGCTGCGCGTGGCGCTCGCCTGCCACGCCTATGTCGGCGCGACGGCGAAGGCGGCAAGGGACGACTTCTATCCCTATTACATCGGCTATTGGGCTGAGGCCCTGGGAACGCCGCATCCGCTGTCGCGACTGTCGCGCGCCGACTTCGACCGGTTCACCGGCCCGGACACGACGCTAATGGTCGGCTCGCCGGACGAGATCGCCGACAAGATCGTGCGGCAGCATGTGTTCCTCGGTCACGACCGGTTCCTCGCGCAGATCGACATCGGGGCGCAGCCGTTCGCGCAGGTCGCCGAGGCGATCGAGCGGCTCGCGACCGATGTGACCCCCAAAGTGCGCGCGGCGCTCACCGCCGAACTCCAGCTTGCATGAGCGAAGCTCCACGATGAAGCCGACGATCGTCACCTTGGCGTGGGGCACGGTCGCAGGCATGCCCGCCGCAGCGCAGGTCGCGCTTACCGATCCCACCGCCTAAATCCGGCCGATGAAGAGCGTGGCGATCTACAAGGCGGGCGATCCGCGATGGGAGCCGAAGGAGCTCCTCTGCACGCCGGAGAAGGACTCGACCCAGACATGTACGTCCAGCGAGGCGAGAAAAGCGGGCTATGCGCAGGACAGTGCGGACAGCGGCGATGGCGGCAGCTGCATGGACAAGCCTGTGCGCCGTAGGAGCGCTGGCGCAGGACGACGGGCCATGGCCGCCGCCCGGCGTACCCTTCAATGGCGATCCCGGACCCGACATCTCGGGACTGTGGCTCGGATCGGAGACCGCATCCCCGGCGTCGAGCCGCCGCCCAACCGCAGGTCCGCCGGCGGATCGCCGCTTGGCTTCTGGACGCCCCGGCAGCTGCCCTGGGCGCCGGCTACCAGAAGATCGTCGAGAGCGCGAGATCGCGGCCAAGCAGGGGCGCCCCGGCCGCGAACATAAAGGTCCCGCTCTTGCCCGCTCCGCCCAAGAAGCGCTGGCCCGACCTCGCCGTTACCGTGGCCTTGTCGATGGTCGGCGCTACCTCCGCTCCAGGGCATCACAATCGCCGCACCCATGCTGCCGTGAGATTTCAGGAGGTGGACCTGCCAAGCCGCTTCGGCGTTTGCTTTCCGATCACGCGACGATACGCACCGGCATCGCTCCTGCGAAAGGCCCCTTGTGCGGTTCTATGCGTTCGTCCTCGCCGTGGTGCTCGGCTTTCCGGCACATTCCGTACAGGCCCAGGCCGCTCCCGACCAGGCGCTCGATATCGCCAAACGCGCGATCGCCTTACGCAGCGTCCGCGGCCCCGGCAACCAGACGCCTCAGCTCGCCGCCTACCTGAAGTCGGTGCTGGTCGCCGGCGGGTTTGCGGAACGGGACGTCACGATCACGCCGGTCGACGACACCGCCTATCTGATCGCGCGCTGGCCGGGCAGCGACGCCGGGCTGAAGCCGATCGCGATCTCCGGCCACATGGACGTTGTCGAGGCGAGGCCCGCCGACTGGCAGCGCGACCCGTTCACCGCGGTCGTCGAGAACGGCTATCTCTACGGCCGCGGCGCCACCGACATGAAGCTCGACGCGGCGCTCGTCGTCGCGACGCTGATCGACCTGAAAAAGGCGGGCTACAAGCCCCGCCGCGGGCTCATCCTCACGCTTTCGGGCGACGAGGAGACGGTGATGAAGACCTCCGCGATCATCGCCGACGAGCTGAAAGGCGCCGAGATGGCGCTCAACGTCGACGGCGGCGGCGGCCTCTACGGCGAGGACGGCAAGCCGCAATATTTCACCATCGGCGCGGCCGAGAAGACCTATGCCGACTTTCGGCTGGAGGTGACCAACCCCGGCGGCCATTCGTCGGCGCCGCGCAAGGTCAACGCGATCAACGAGCTGTCCGCGGCCTTGGTGAGGATCGGCAACTACCGCTTCACCCCGCAGCTGTCGCCGATCACCAAAGGCTATTTCGAGGGCGTGGCGCCTCGCCAGACGCCCGCGCTGGGCTCGGCGATGCGCGCCTTCGCCGCCGATCCGGCCGACAAGGCGGCGATCGAGACGCTGGCGGCGAGCCCCGCCTATGTCGGCCAGATCGGTACGACCTGCGTCACGACGATGGTCTCGGGCGGGCACGCCCTGAACGCGCTGCCGCAGCGCGCGACCGCCAACATCAACTGCCGCATCTTCCCGGGCGTGACGCCCGCGGCCGTGATGGCCGAGCTCGCGCGCGTGGCGAACGACCCCGCAATCAAGTTCAGCGACGTCACCGAAGGCTCGAACCCGGCCGACGCGTCGCCGCTCCGGCCCGACCTGACGAGCGCGGTAAAGGCGGCGATGGCATCGATCCGCCCAGGCGTGCCGGTGTTTCCGTCGATGGCAGCAGGCGCCAGCGATTCGATGTGGTACCGCTCGGTCGGCGTGCCGAGCTACGGTGTCAGCCCGGTGTTTATCAAGGAATCGGACGATTTCAGCCACGGGCTGAACGAGCGCACCCCGATCGACAACGTGCCGCTCGCGATCACCTATTACCGTTCGCTCCTCCGCGCGCTGACGCGCTGATGGCAACTCCAAGCGCGGAAGATGCGGCTGGTCCGCTGCTCCAACTGGCGGATCACTGCACTGTCAATGCCTTGGACAGCTGGCTGATCGAGCCCGCGCACCGTTGCGCACTGCCCCCGACTTCCGTTCGGCCTGAGCGAAGTCGAAGGCCACGCGTCAACATGTGCTTCGACTTCGCTCAGCACGAACGGACATCTGAACGATGACCAAATCCTACGACGCTCTCATCATCGGTGGCGGCCATAACGGGCTGGTCTGCGCCTTCTACCTCGCGCGCGCCGGGCTCAAGGTGCGCGTGTTGGAACGCCGCCACGTCGTCGGCGGTGCGGCGGTAACCGAGGAGTTCCACCCCGGCTTTCGCAACTCGACCGCGAGCTACACCGTCAGCCTACTCCGCCCCAAGGTGATCGCCGACATGAAGCTGCACGACCGCGGCTTCCGGATCATCGAGCGGACGATCTCCAATTTTTTCCCGTTCCCCGACACCTACCTCAAGCTCGGCGGCGGCACCCTGCGGACGCAGGCCGAATTCGCGCGCTTCTCGCAGAAGGATGCCGAGGCCTATCCGCGCTACGACGCCGCGCTGGAGAAGATGGCGCAGGTGCTCCGCGACCTTGCGCTCAAGACTCCGCCCAACCCCAGCGGGGGTTTGCGCGCGCTGCTGGCGGGCGCCGCGCAGGGCTGGCCGCTGTCGCGGATCGGAATCGAGGCGCAACGCGACCTGCTCGATATCTTCACCAAATCGGCGCGGGAGTTCCTCGAAGGCTGGTTCGAGGACGACCACGTCCAGTCCGCCTTCGCTTTCGACGCGGTGGTCGGCAATTACGCGGGCGTGTCGACACCGGGGTCCGCCTATGTCCTGCTCCACCACGTCTTCGGGGAGGTGAACGGCAAGTACGGCGCCTGGGGCCATTCGGTTGGCGGCATGGGCGCGATCACCCAGGCGATGGCGCGCGCCTGCGAGGAGGCGGGGGTCGAGATCAGCCTGGAGGCGCCGGTCGCGCGGGTGCTGACCGATGGAGGCAAGGCTGCGGGCGTGCGGCTGAAGAGCGGCGAGGAGATCGCGGCGAATATCGTCGCCGCCAATGTCGGCCCGGCGCTGCTCTACCGGCAGATGGTCGATGCGTCCGACCTGCCTGCGGATTTCGCGCGGCGGATGGACGGGTTCAAGACCGGGTCAGGCACCTTCCGGATGAATGTCGCGCTATCCGAGCTTCCGGACTTCACCGTGCTGCCCGGCAAGGGCGACAATCAGCATGGGGCCGAGCACCACACCGCCGGGATCATCATCGCGCCGGGCATGGATTACATGGATCGCGCCTATGACGATGCGCGGGCGCGCGGCTGGTCGAAGCAGCCGATCGTCGAGATGAAGCTGCCGACCACGGTCGACGACAGCCTCGCGCCGCCCGGCATGCACATCGCGTCGCTGTTCTGCCAGCAGTTCGATCCGGCGCTCGACTGGGACGCGCACCGCGAGGAGGTCGCGGACCTGATCATCGACACGGTCACTGAGCACGCCCCCAAATTCAGGGCGAGCGTCATCGCGCGCCAGATTCACTCCCCGCTCGACCTGGAGCGCAAGTTCGGGCTGGTCGGCGGCGACATCTTCCACGGCCGGATGAGCCTCGACCAATTGTGGGCGGCGCGCCCGGTGCTCGGCCACGGCGACTATCGCAGTCCGATCTCCGGGCTCTATATGTGCGGATCGGGCACGCACCCCGGCGGCGGCGTCACCGGCGCGCCGGGCCACAATGCCGCGCACGAGATCTTGCGCGACCGGTCGCTGCTGCGCCGGTTTCTTTGACCCCGCCGCAGCCGAGCGATTACTCGACGAACGGCTCGACGATGTTGACCCGCGCCCTGAGGAAGGTGTCGGCGACCAGCCGGAGCGGCGCGATGTCGACGTCGGAGATGCCGGCGCGGACCAGTTCGGCGAAGCGGGCGTAGAGCGCCGGATACTCGCCATAGAGGCCGATGGCCTGCGCCGGCGCTTCGCCGTCGGGCAGAGTCAGCTTCGCGCCGCCCTGCACAAGCGTCAGGGTGCCGGCGTCGGTCTCGACGGCGATGTCCCAGCTCTGCGGACCCTCCTGGCGGAAATCCAGGTCCATCGCGATACGCGCGCCCGCGGTGTCGCGGAAGCCGACGCGCGCCGCGATCGGTGCGGCGCAGTTGGACGGCAGGTCGATCTCCGCCTGCTCGACGAAGAACGGCCGCGGCAGGATGCGTGTCGCGATCGACAGCGCGTTGATCCCCGGATCGAACACGCCGAAGCCGCCGGGCTCCCAGATCCAGTGCTGGCCGGGGTGCCAGACGCGCACGTCCTCGCGCCAGGTGATCGTCGCCTGGCGGACCGTCCGATCGGCGAGCCAGGCGCGCGCCCGCGCGACGCCGGCGGCGTGGCGCGAGTGCCAGCTGGCGAACAGGGTCACGCGCGCCGCGTCGGCGGCATCGGTCAGCGCCGCGACCTCGGCGAGTGTCGCGCCCGGCGGCTTCTCCAGAAAGACGTGCCAACGCTGCCCGATCGCCGCCATCGCGATCGCGTGGCGAACCTGCGGGGGCGTGCAGAGGGCTACCGCGTCGATGGCAATGCCGCTTGCCGCGAGTTCGCCGATCGTCGCTAAGAACGGCAGTCCGTCCGTCGGTTCGCCGCTGCGGCTGACGGTAGCGACGAGCTGGACATCGGGGTTGGCGGCGATCGCGGGCAGATGCTGGTCGTGCGCGATCTTGCCCATGCCGACCACGGCGAGACGGATCGGATCGGTCACAGCACGCGGACCTTGGCGGGCGCTCCGGCAGACACCGCAAGCGGGTTGCGCAGCGGCAGGGCGAAGGGGGCGGCCTCGATCTCGAACACGTCGCCGGCTTGCGTCTTCACGTCGTCGGCGCAGGACAGCGTCGCGGTGCCGAAGAAGTGGACGTGGATGTCGCCGGGCCGGCAGAAGGCCGGATATTTGAAATGATGCGCCTCCAGGTTGGCGAGGCTGTGCGACATGTTGTCCTCGCCGGTCAGGAACGGCTTCTCCCAGATGGTCTCGCCGCTGCGGACGATCCGGCTGGTGCCGCGCAGGTCGCGCGGCGCGTCGCCGAGCAGCAGCTCCGCGCCGAGCGCCGCCTGGCGCAGCTTGCTGTGCGCAAGCCACAGATAATTGTGACGTTCGGTGATGTGGTCGCTGAACTCGTTGGCGAGCGCGAAGCCCAGCCGCCGGGGCGTGCCGTCGTCGCCGATCAGGTAGATGCCGGCGAGCTCCGGCTCCTCGCCGCCGTCGAGCGCGAACTTGGGCGCGGTCAGCGGTTCGCCGGGGCCGATTAGCGACTGGCCGTCGCCCTTGTAGAACCATTCGGGCTGGGCGCCCACTTCGCCCCGCGCCGGCTTGCCCCGCTCGACCCCTTCGAGAAACATGCGCATCGAGTCGGTTTGCTCGCCCGCCGCCGCGGCACTGTGCATCGCATCGCGACCCGCAGCCGAGCCGAGATGGGTGAGCCCGGTGCCCGCCAGCATCAGCCGCGCGCTGTCCGGGTGATCGATCGCGGGCAGCAGGCGCCCGGCGGCCAGCTCGGCGGCGAGATCCACCCTCTCGCCGGTGCGCTTGCCAGTGGCGGCGTCGCGCAGGCCCGCGCCCGAGGCGATCGCCTGCCGAGCCAGCTCGCGAATGGTATCGGCACCCGCGAGGAAGCAGGCGTCGTCGCCCTCGGCCAGGATGACGCGGCGGCGGCCGTCGCCGGCGCGCTGTTGCAGCAGCCGGACGGCAGTCATGCGAGTTCCTTCATGGCGGACACGAAGCGGCGGGCATCGGCGGCGACGTCGGCCGCCGCCTTGCCCGGGCGATAGAGATTGGAGCCGAGCCCAAAGCCGTCCGCGCCCGCGGCGCGCCACGGCGCCATCATCTCGGGCGTGATGCCGCCGACCGCAAGCACGCGCGTCGCCTTGGGCAGGACGGCGCGCTGCGCCTTCAGGAAGGCAGGGGAGGCACCCTCGGCAGGGAAGAGCTTGAGGCCATGCGCCCCGGCGGCGAGCGCGGCGAAGCCCTCGGACGGCGTGAAATAGCCGGGCAGCGAAATCACGCCCGCAGCGACGCTGACGCGGATCACGTCCGTGTCGGTGTTGGGCGAAACGATCAGCTGCCCTCCGGCGTCGGCGACCTGCGCGACATCCGCGGTGGTCAGCACCGTGCCGGCGCCGATCACCGCCTTGTCGCCATAGCGGCTGGCGAGCAGCGCGATGCTGTCGAACGGGTCGGGCGAGTTGAGCGGCACCTCGATCAGCGTGATCCCCGCCTCGACCAGCGCGTCGGCGACCGCGGGCGCTTCGTCGGGGGTGAGGCCGCGCAGCACCGCGACCAGCGGGCAGGCGGCGAAGTGCCTCGCGAACAGCTCGGCCGCGCTCATCGGCGCAATGTCCGTATGCGGCAGATGACGGCCCTCTTCTGTCTGACTTATTATCGGCTATACTGGTGCTCGGCGAGCTGGGCAACAACGAGGGCCGGATGGCGGAGGTGCGGAACCTGTGGGCCGGGGCGATGCTGCTCGGCGAGGGGCCGGTGTGGGACGCGCGCGCGGACGTGCTGTGGTTCGTCGACATCAAGCGGTCGCGCGTCCACCGCTGCGACCCGGCCACCGGGTGCGTCGACGGGTGGGATGCCCCGGCGACCGTCGGCTGGGTGCTGCCCGCCGAGGGCGGCGCGCTGGTCGCCGGTCTTCGCCACGCGCTGGCGCGCTTCGATCCGGCGGACGGCAGCTTCGCGCATCTCGCCGACGTCGAGCAGGACTTGCCGGGCAACCGGCTCAATGACGCGACCGTCGCGCCGGACGGCGCGATCTGGTTCGGCACCATGGACGATGGCGAGCGTGAGGCGACGGGACGCGTCTACCGCTTCGACGGCCGTGCGGTAACCGCGGCGCCAACCAGGCCCGCGGTAGTCACCAACGGTCCAGCCTTTTCGCCCGACGGGCGCATCCTGTACCACGTCGACTCGGAGCGCGGGCTGATCCACGCCGTCCATGTCGCGGCCGACGGCAAGCTCGGCGCCGGGCATGTCTTTGCGCGGATCGGCGTGTCCGAAGGCCATCCAGACGGCGTCACGGTCGACTGTGCGGGCAACGTCTGGGTCGGTCTCTGGCAGGGCTGGTGCGCACGGCTCTATGCGCCGGATGGTTCGCTCATCGACGAGGTGGCGATGCCCGTGGCGAATGTCACCAAGGTGGCGCTCGGCGGGCCGAACGGGCGCACCGCATACGTCACGACCGCGCGGGCCGGGCTGGACGAGGAGACGCTCGCAATCCAGCCCGAGGCGGGCAGCCTTTACGCCTTTGAGGTCGAGGTGCCGGGCAAGCCGCTGCCGCTTGCCCGGCTGCGCTGAGAGGAATCAGACGGCGCCCGGCACTGCCGCCGGTGCGCTGTCGGCCCGCGTGACCCGCGCGCCCCACAACGCGTAAAACAGAACGTAGAGCTCGCACAGCGCAGTGACGATGAAGGCCGATTGGATCCCGTAAGCATCGGCGATGTTGCCCTGGATGAAGACCAGCGCGCCGCCCGCGATCGACATGATCAGCAGCCCCGATCCCTCCTCGGTCAGCGGCCCGAGGCCGCGGATGGCGAGTGCGAAGATCGTCGGAAACATGATCGAGTGGAACAGCCCTACCGCGATCAGCGCGTACATCGCGCCCGGCCCCTGGATGAAGCTCGCCGCGAGCGCGGAGACGAGCGCGCCCGCCGCGAATACCGCCAGCACCTTTTCGGGCGCGATATGCTGCATGATCCAGGCACCGACGAAGCGCCCGACCATCATCCCGCCCCATACGAAGGTGAGGTAGAAGGCGGCCTGCTCGTGGGTAATGTTCGCAATGCCGGGCTGCGAGGCGAAGTTGATGAACAGGTTGCCGACGCCGATCTCGGCCAGAACGTAGAGGAAGATGCCGAAGCAGCCGAGCACCAGGTTGCGGTGGTTCCACAACGACAGTCCTTTGCGCTGCTCGGCATTGGCGCGCTGTGCCGACGCGCCGAGCGCGGGCAGATGCGCGCGGGCGATCACCACCGTCAGCATCGCCAGCACGACCGCAACGATGAAATACGGCAGCTGCGTCGCCTGCGCGTCCGCCATCCGCTGCGCGTAGCTGAGCTGGGTGCCCTCGGCCGAGGTGCCCGCCGTGGTCCGGCCGAGGATCAGGTAGCGGCCGAAGACGATCGCGAGCACGTCGCCGGTGGTATTGAACGCCTGCACCAGCGTGAGGCGCGATTCGGCGGACTCGGGCGGGCCGATCACCGCGACATAGGGGTTCGCCGCCACCTACAGCAGCGCGATCCCGCACGACACGGTGAACAGCGCCGCCAGCGTGATGCCGTAGGAAGGCAGGCTGGCCGCGAGGATCATCGCTGCGGAGCCGACCGTCATGATCGCGAGCCCGACGACCAGCGCCTTCTGATAGCCGATCCGCTCGATCAGCTTGGCGGCCGGGATCGAAGCGACGAGATAGCCGACGAACCAGGTCGATTCGATCAGCGTGGTCTGGGTGTAGTTCAGCTCGAAAACGCTGCGCAGGTGCGGCAGCAGCGTGTTGTTGATGACGGTTATGAACCCCCACATGAAGAACAGCGAGGCGAGCAGCGCGAGCGCCGGGCGGTAGGAGCCGCCCGGCGGTGCCGACGCGGCGGTGCCGGTGGTGGGCAGCGGTCCTGCCATGATCCTCTCCCTTCGCAGGCGCGATCGCCGCGCTTGTGTTCCCGCAATATGTCTGACTATATCCGCTGCATCGGTCAACGTGGAAGGATAGCGATGGCCAATAATGACGGCGATCGTGTGACGACCGCCAGGCTGCGCAGTCGCGCCTGGTTCGACAACCCCGACAACATCGACATGACCGCGCTCTATCTGGAGCGCTACCTCAACTTCGGGATCAGCCTGGAGGAGCTGCGCTCGGGCAAGCCGATCATCGGCATCGCCCAGACCGGCAGCGACCTCTCGCCCTGCAACCGGCACCATCTCGTGCTCGCCGAGCGGGTGCGCGAGGGCATCCGCGAGGCGGGCGGGATCGCGCTCGAATTCCCCGTCCACCCGATCCAGGAGACCGGCAAGCGCCCTACCGCCGGGCTCGACCGGAATCTAGCCTATATCGGGCTGGTCGAGACGCTCTACGGCTATCCGCTCGACGGCGTGGTGCTGACCATCGGCTGCGACAAGACGACGCCCGCGTGCCTGATGGCGGCTGCGACGGTGAACCTGCCCGCGATCGCGCTGTCGGTCGGCCCGATGCTCAACGGCTGGCACAAGGGCGAGCGCACCGGATCGGGCACCATCGTCTGGAAGGCACGGCAGCTGCTCGCGGCGGGCGAGATCGACGATGCCGAGTTCATCCGGCTGGTCGCGAGTTCGGCGCCGTCGACCGGCTATTGCAACACGATGGGCACCGCAACGACGATGAACTCGCTGACCGAGGCGCTGGGGATGAGCCTGCCCGGCTCGGCCGCCATCCCGGCGCCCTATCGCGACCGGCAGGAAGTGTCGTACCGCACCGGCAAGCGCATCGTCGCGATGGTGGCGGAGGACCTGAAGCCGTCCGACATCCTGACGCGCGATGCGTTCCACAATGCGATCGTCGTCAATTCGGCGATCGGCGGATCGACCAACGCGCCGATCCACCTCGCCGCGATCGCACGTCACATCGGCGTCGAGCTGCCGCTCAAGGATTGGGAGGACTACGGCCACAAGGTGCCGCTGCTCGTCAACCTGCAGCCCGCGGGCGAGTATCTCGGCGAGGATTACTACCGCGCCGGCGGTGTGCCGGCGGTCGTCGCGCAGCTGATGGGTCAGCAGCTGATCCGCGAGGACGCAGCCACCGTCAACGGCCGCACCATCGGCGAGAACTGCCGCGGCGTGAAAATCGAGGACGAGCAGGTCATCCGCCCCTTCGACCGCCCGCTCAAGGAGGAGGCGGGCTTCGTCGTGCTCTCGGGCAATCTGTTCGACGCGGCGATCATGAAGACCAGCGTGATCTCCCCCGAGTTCCGCGACCGCTACCTGTCTAACCCTGACGATCCCGACGCCTTCGAAGGGCCGGCGGTCGTGTTCGATGGCCCGGAGGACTATCACCACCGGATCGACGACCCGTCGGTCGGGATCACGCCGGCGACGCTGCTGTTCATGCGCGGCGCTGGCCCGATCGGCTACCCCGGCGCCGCCGAGGTCGTCAACATGCGGCCGCCGTCGTACCTGATCACCGAGGGCGTCCATGCGCTGCCGTGCATCGGCGACGGGCGGCAGTCGGGCACCAGCGGCTCGCCGTCGATCCTCAACGCTTCGCCGGAGGCGGCGGCGATGGGCGGGCTGGCGCTGCTCCGCACCGGCGACCGCGTGCGCATCGATCTGCGCCGTGGTACCGCCGATGTGCTGATCCCCGACGAGGAGCTCGCACAGCGCCGTGCCGCGCTGGAGGAGGAGGGCGGCTATGCCTACCCCGCCTCGCAGACGCCCTGGCAGGAGATCCAGCGCGCGGTGGTCGGCCAGATGAACACCGGGGCGATCCTGGAGGGTGCGGAGAAATACCAGCGCATCGCCCAGACCAGGGGACTGCCGCGCGACAATCATTGAGGCCAGTCTCTATCCGTTCGCCCTGAGCGAAGTCGAAGGGCACGCCGGACCATGTGCTTCGACTTCGCTCAGCACGAACGGATCAGATTGACGCCTTAAGCCTCCATCGCCGCCTCGGTATCGAGCTGCGCCTGGCGGATGAGCGCGGCGGTGGCGTCGCGCGCGGCGGCGGGGTCGGCTTCGGCGATCGCCTCGAACAGCGCGCGGTGCTGCGGCATGGGGTCGCGCGGCTTGCGGCTGGCGCGGTATTTGAACAGCGTCGTCCCGCGCACCGCCGCGGAGATCGCGGCGTGGTTCGACGGCGCGAAGATCATCATGGTCGCGGAGGACGCCGGAGCGATCGTGGGAGGCGCATGGACGACGCCGACGAGCGATCGGTGCTGCTACGCGAGGAACGCGGACGCATCGGTAT
>CAXTNG010000012.1:0-4503 GCA_964245475.1 uncultured Sphingomonas sp.
CGCCGCAGCCATGGGCTGGCCTACCGCCCGGCCTGCATCGGCTGCCGCGCCTGCACGCGCGCCGACTGCCCGCAGCGCTCGGCGCCGCCACGCGGACGGGCGCTGACCGTCAGCGAGCGTGAGCGGCGGGTGTCGGCGCTGACCTTCGCCGGGGATTGAGGAAGGCGCGCTCGGCAAGCGCAGCGGCCTTTTGGGCTGTCCTACAGCCCACGTCCCGTGCCACCATGCCGTGACTCGGCGCTTATGGCGCCACGCTCTTTCACATTGGCGCAGGAACGGGCACGATCGAAGCGGATCGCTGCACGCGCATAGTGTCAACCTGGTGTCAACTTCATCGGTTCCACGACCGAGAGGTTCGCGGCAACGTCGCCGGTTTCGGAGCGGCGGGACGACGCCGTCGATGCGACTTTACTGCAACCTTCCGCGTGGCGCAGGGTCCACGTTGTCATGTCCCCGCTTGTTCCCTAGCCTGGGTGGGACCCGAAGGAGGCGCCGTGACTGATCCCGCCGCTCGCCGTTCTGCGCCTCAGCCGTGAAGGCCGCATGCCTCCCGCTCGTCCTCCTGGCTGCCCCCGGCTCGGCGCAATCGGACATGGCGCGATGGCGCGCCCAAGCGGCACAGGTGGAGATCGTGCGGGACGATTGGGGAGTCGCCCACGTCACCGGCAAGACCGACGCGGATGCGGTATTCGGAGCGATCTATGCGCAGGCGGAGGACGATTTCTCTCGCGTCGAGGCGAATTACCTGACCGCGCTCGGGCGGACGGCCGAGGCGGAGGGCGAGGGGGCGGTCTGGCAGGATCTGCGCCAGCGGCTCTACGTCGAGCCAGAGGAATTGAAGGCGCAATATCGGGCGAGCGCCCCTTGGCTGCGGAGCCTGATGGATGCCTGGGCGGCCGGGCTCAACTTCTATCTGGCGACGCATCCTCAGGTGAAGCCGAAGGTGCTGACCCGGTTCGAGCCATGGATGGCGCTATCCTTCACCGAAGGGAGCATCGGCGGCGACATCGAGCGGATCGACTTGGGAGCGTTGGAGGCGTTCTACAGTCACCCTCACCCTTCGGCGCTTCGCGCCTCTTCCCTCTCCCGGCGGGAAAGGGAGGGAGCGCCGGAGGCGCGGAAGGGTGAGGGTGATGGCGAGCCCCGCGGCTCGAACGGCATCGCGATCGCACCGCGTAACACGGTCAACGGCCACGCGCTGCTGCTGATCAATCCGCATACCAGCTTCTACTTCCGTTCCGAGCTGCAGATGACCAGCGGCGAGGGGCTGAACGCGTACGGCGCGTCGACCTGGGGGCAGTTCTTCATCTACCAGGGGTTCAACGCGCACGCCGGGTGGATGCACACCTCGTCGGGCGTCGATGCAGTCGACCAGTTCGCGGAAGATGTATCTGGCAAGACCTACCGCTACGGTGCCGAGACGCGGCCGCTGACCGCCAGGCAGGTGACGATCCGCTGGCGCAAATCCGACGGCACATTGGCGGCGAAGACCTTCACCACCTGGGCGACCCACCACGGCCCGATCGTCGCCGAGCGCAACGGTAAGTGGATTGCCGAGGCGCTGATGTGGAAGCCGGTGCCGGCGCTCGAGCAGAGCTGGCTCCGCACCAAGGCCACCGACTTCAAGGGCTATCTCGCGGTCGCCGAGCGGCAGGCCAATTCCTCCAACAACACGATCTACGCCGATGCGGACGGCACCATCGCTTATCTCCACCCGCAGTTCGTGCCGGTACGCGACGACCGCCTCGACTATACCAAGACGGTCGACGGCGCCGATCCCAAGACAGATTGGCAGGGCCTGACCCCCTTCGCCGGGCTGCCGCAGGCGGTGCGGCCGTTTACCGGCTGGGTGATGAACACCAATGACGAGCCGTGGGGCGCGGCGGGCACGCCGACGCCCGCCAAGGCCGACTATCCGCGCTACATGGACACGTTCGGCGAGAACCCGCGCGGCCTCCACGCCACCATGCTGCTGCGCGACCGCCACGACTGGACGCCCGAGCGGCTGATGGCGGCAGCGTACGACCCGTTCCTGACCGCCTTCGCCGCGCTGCTGCCGAAGCTGACCGCTGGCTGGAGCCTGCTCGCCGCTGACGATCCGCGCAAAGCGGCGCTCGCCGAGCCGATCGACCTGCTCCGCCGCTGGGATTTCCGCTGGTCGGAGCGATCGACCGCGACGACGCTGGCGGTGTTCTGGGGCGAGGAGCTCCGGCGCCGCGGCCCGATCACCGTGAGCGGCGGATCGGTGGTGACCGCCGCGCCCGCTGCCGAGCAGCTGGCGGCGCTGGAGGCAGCGCTGGCGCGGTTGCAGCGCGACTTCCGCAGCTGGCAGGTGCCGTGGGGGCAGGTAAACCGTTTCCAGCGGCTCGACGACGCGATCAAGCCGCATTTCGACGATGCGAAGCCGAGTATGCCGGTGCCCTTCGTCTCCGCCGCCTACGGCAGCCTCGCGTCGTTCGGCGCCAAGCCATACCCGAACACGAAGAAGTGGTACGGGACGAGCGGCAACAGCTTCGTCGCGGTCGTGGAGTTCGCCGATCGCCCGCACGCCTGGGCGGTGATGGCGGGCGGGCAGAGCGGCGACGTCGGCTCGAAGCACTTCGCCGACCAGATCCAGCGCTATGCCGATGGGCGTTTACGCAAAATCTATTTCGAGCCGGGCGATCTCGTCGGCCACACCGAGGGGCGCTACCATCCGGGCCAGGGAGAGTGAGTGTGGACGACGCCATCGGGACAAGGGCCGCGTATCGGCGCTACACGAGCGTGGCGATCGCGCTGCACTGGATCATCGCCGCGCTGATCCTCTACAATCTGCTGTCAGGTCTACTCCGCCCCGCGCTGCCGCGGGGGTTCTTCATGTTCCACGTCTCTTCAGGGCTGACGATCCTGATCCTGTCGGTCTTGCGCGTCGTCTGGCGGCTGACCCATAAGCCGCCGCCTTTCCTGCCGATGAAGCCATGGGAGGCGAAGCTCGCGCATGGCGTGCACGGGCTGCTCTATGCCGCGATGCTGCTGCTGCCGTTCAGCGGCTGGGTGCTGATCTCCGCGAGTCCGCCCGCGGGATCACCCGGCGCCGCCTATGCCGAGGCGCAGCGCGCGAAGCAGGGGCCCGCGCCGGGCCAGGGCGCGCCGGGGCAGATGGGACCGGGCCGGCCGGGGAGCAACGGCCCGGGAGCCGGTGGACCGAGTGGGGGCAGCCCGCAGCGGCGCGGGCCGCCGATGTTCTGGGGTCTTGTCAAAATCCCGCTGATCGGCGCGGTCAACGAGATCGGCCGCACGCCCGAAGGCGTGCCCGAGCAGCGCGAACTGCACGAGCGGATCGAGACCTTCCACCTCGTCGGCGGCTGGATCATGCTGCTGCTCCTCGTTCTCCACGTCGGCGGCGCGCTGAAGCACCAGCTGGCGGACAAGGAGCCCGAGCTCGGGCGGATGGGCGCCGGGCGCGATCCGGCGGAGGGGTTGGTTTAGCACGCAACTCCTCCCCTCCGGGGGGAGGAGTTGCTGACTTCGATTCCCTAAAAGATCACAAACACCGCGTCGCCTCACCCGCGAACGCAACGGTGACCGGCTTGCCCATCGACGCCGAGCCGAGCGGGGCGGATAGCTGGCCGGTGCGCGGATCGACCGCCAGCACGTTGACCGAATCCGTCCCCTGGTTGGTCACCACCAGCCAGCGCCCGTCCGGCGCCAGCGCGAAGCTCCACGGCAGCTTGCCGCCCGCCGACGCGCGTTGCGCTAGGGTCAGCGTGCCGCTGCGCGGATCGATCGCATAGACCTCGATCGTGTCGTCTCCCCGGTTGGAGACATAGAGGTGCGTGCCGTCGCGCGATACGGCGATCTCCGCGCCGCTCTTCGTGCCGGTATAGCCGGGTGCGTAAAGCGAGAGCGCCTGGACCTCGGTCAGCGTGCCTGCGCGCGCGTCCCAGCGGAAGGAGCGGACCTCGGCGGAGAGTTCGGACACGAGATAGACGAAGCGACCGTTCGGCGCGAAGACGAAGTGGCGCGGGCCGCTGCCGGGCGGGAGCTGCGCGAACGGCGTCGCCGCTGGCGTGAGCTGGCGGGTGGCGGGACCGAAGCGGTAGACGAAGACGCGGTCGGCGCCGAGGTCGGCCGAGAGCAGCCAGCGGCCCGACGGGGCGAGCGCGACGGCGGGGGCATGCGGGCCGGTCTGACGCGGGCTGGGTCCGGGGCCGGCGTTCTGCTGGATCGAGGCGTGGGGAAGTGGGCCGCCGGCCGCGGCCAGCGGCAGCGCCGACACCTGCCCCGAGCCGTAATGCGCTACGAACAACGTCCGGCTGCGCCCATCGAGGGCAAGGTGGGTCGGGCCGCCGCCGCCGGGTGCCGTCGCGCCAATCTGCTGGAGGTCGCCCGAGGTACGGTCGACCGAATAGGCGATGATCTGGGCAGTGGCGCCGGGCGCATCGCGCGGGTCGCTGACCGCGTACAGGAGCGACCGCGCCGGGTCGGCGAGCAGCCAGGTCGGGCGCTGCACCTCCGCGGCCA
>CAXTNG010000012.1:4513-14528 GCA_964245475.1 uncultured Sphingomonas sp.
CTTCACCGCGGCGCGGACAGCTGACCGGTGGCAGCGTCGAGCGCCGCGGTGAAGATGCCCTGGTCCGGCCCGCCGTTCCAGGTGCCGAGATAGACTCGCTGGCACGCCGCTGCTGGCTGCTGCGCGGGCGCCGCGGCGGCGACTGCAAGGATGCTGGACAGCGCAAGGGCTGTACGGAGGCGCATGGTGGTTCTCACTTCTTGAGGACGCCGTCGAACAGCGGCACGAGGGTCTGCCAATGATGTTCGGCCTGCGCCGGGTCGTGGACGGGCATATCGCTCGGGACCCAGCCGTGCTTCGCGGGGTAGGTTTCAACGACATGGTCGACATCGGCGTCGGCGAGCGCCTGTTCGAGGCGCGCCTTCTGCGCGTCGTCGAAATTGGCGTCCTCGATTGCCCCGGCGACATAGACCTTCGCCTGTATCCGATCGGCGAGGAGATGAGGGCTGGTCGGCGCGTCGTTCGCCAGCCCGCCGCCGTGATAGGATGCGGCGGCGGCGAACTTGTCCGGGAAGGTGCCCGCCGCGGTCAGCGCGAGGCGGCCGCCCATGCAATAGCCAAAGACGCCGTAAGGCCCGGGGGCGGCGTCGGGATCCCCGTCGATAAAGGCGAGCAGCGCCTCGGTGTCCGACATCACCGCCTCCGGCGTGGCAGGCGTCACCAATTTGGCGAAATGCTCGGCTCTGCGCGTGGGATCGCTGAAGATCGTCTTGGGATCGACCGGCTCGTAAAGGCCGGAGCGGTAGAACAGGTCGGGAAGCAGCACATAATAGCCGTGGCTCGCTAGCCGGGCGGCGATCTCGTGCATCGCCGGGCGCATGCCGGGTGCGTCCATGTACATCAGCGCGGCGGGCCAAGGGCCGCTGCCCTCCGGTGTATGGATGTAGGCGGGGCAGGTGCCGTCGCGGGTTTCGATCTCGACCGTGCGCATGGGGTTCCTCAAGCTGGTTGCCGCGCACGCACCTACCACGCCGCCTGTGTAGCGTAGAAGCGCTCCCAGAAGGCGATGCGCTCGGGCGTGGCGACGGGGACGGGTCGCCATTCGCTGCCGAGCCGCATGACGGTGGGCGAGGCGGGGTCGTAGAGTTTCCACGCGGGCAGGCCGGGGCCGTTGGGGTCACCGTTCCTAATCATATTCGCCCAATAGCTCGACATGCGCTCGGCGATCGCGCGATTCTACTCGGTCCGGGGCCGATCGGTCGCGTCGAGGTTGCCGAAGGCGTATTGGATTTCGGACGCCGGACAGCAGGCCGGTGTCGATGCGGACCGGCACTTTGGTACGCTCTTCGGCCGCTGCGACGTCGGCGGGCATGGCGGCGTAGCCGGTGACCTCGCCGGCCGCGAGCACATGGCTCCGCATCGCCGCTGTCAGCGCCGCGAAGCTGGCACCCGCACCGACGGGGAGGAGCGTGTCGAGCGCGGCGACCTGAAGGTGATAGGGCTGCCGCCTCGTGCTGTGGGTGTGCGGGCCGGTGTACGGATCGGCTGGTCCGTGGACGTTGATGCCGTAGGCGGCGCCCGCGGGTGGCGTGGTCAGGCCCTTGGGCAGGCTGGTGGTGCCGCCCGGGATGTTGAGCAAGATAAAATGGATGCTCGTGTTGCCGTTCGGCAGCACGCCCTGCACGATCGCGACATAGGAGCGCGTGCTGGCGGGACCCGCGGTCCAGCGCAGGCCGGGAAAGCGGTTGGCACCATAAGCGGTCGCGTCGCGCGGAAAGTCGCCGCCGTCGGCAAAGGCGAGGGTTGTGACGGTGAGCTTCGCGGGAGCATGGGCGGCGGTGACGAGAAGGGTATCGGCGTGGCCGGGCAGGGGCGATTGGGCGTTAACGGCGACGGCTGCGAGCAGAAGTCCAACCGTTCGTGCTGAGCGAAGTCGAAGCACAGTCCCGGACCATGCCCTTCGACTTCGCTCAGGGCGAACGGTGGTTGAAGTCGCATCCAACCGGTTTGTCCTCAGAACCGGAACCGGACGCCGCCGGTGAAATACTGTCCGATCCAGTCGTCCCCGATCGGCCATTGACCGAAGCCACCCGGAATGCCCGTGCCGGGCAGCAGCGGCGGGGCGTGATTGAACAGGTTCGACACGTTACCGAACACCTGCACGCGCTTCGCACCGTCGGAAATCACGTCCCACGAGACGTTCAGATTGACGATCCCGTAAGCAGGAACGCGGTAGCTCCAGTTCTGGTTGGCGTTGACGCCCAGGCTCTTGCGCCAGCGGAAGCTGGCGTCGATGTTGACGCCGTCGACCGGTTCGACGCCGGCGAAGATCGTGCCGCGCCACTTGGGCGTGGGAAGGTTTGCGGCCGTGCCGCCGTCGGCGAAACCGGCGAGGTCGTCCGACGCCGGCAGCAGCCCGAGCGCGCCATAGTTGAGGATGAGGTGCGGCTGGTAGGTGGCCAGCGCGCGCAGCGTCACCCGGCGGTCCCAGAGTCGGGTGGCGTAGTTGAGCTCGAGGTCGACGCCGCGGGTCTTGATCGATCCGAGGTTGTAGTTCGAGATGTAAGTCGCGGTGATCGGGGTGATGCCCGCGCCGCTGTAGACGCCAGCGCCACCGACCAGGGTGGGGGATCGGCTCTGCAGCTGGCACGCCAGAGCATTCGCGGGAGCGCCGCCGGTGGCGATGAAGCGCTGACACGCCTCCTGCACGCGGGTGTTGAAACCCTGGATCGTGAAGATCGCATTGGTCACGTTGATGTTGTAATAATCGACGGTGAAGCTCAGCCCCGGCGCCGGGTTGATGACGAACCCGAGCGTGTAGGTGTGACCGATCTCCGCGGTCAGCGCCGGATTGGGCACGTTGTACCCCGGAATGTTGGTGACCGCCGCATTGTTGCCCACGACGTCGGTGAAGTTGTTCGGCACGATGGTTGTCGCGGACGCGATGTCGAACAGATTGGGCGCACGGATGTCGCGCGAGACCGCGGCACGGAACTTGATGAAGTCGGTCAGCTTCCAGTCGGCACCCAGCTTCCACGACCAATAGTCGCCGCTGGTGTCGTAGCTGGTGTAGCGGACGGCGGCATTGACATTCAGGTCCTGCGCGAACGGCGAGTCCTTGAGGATAGGCACGTTCACCTCGAACGCGCCTTCCTTGACGTTCTGCTCCACCCGGCTGCGGTTCGGCAGCGTGTTGAGGTACAGGACGGTGCGGGCTGCCCCGCTTGCGACGCAGTTGCGGGTAAGGCCGGTGCAGTTCGCGAACAGTTCGGGCGGATGGTCACTGTAGGAGCGAAACGAGACTTCTCGGATTTCGCCCGACAACGCTGCGCGCACCTCGCCGGCTGGCAAGGTGAACAGCGGGCCGGTGACCTGCGCGGCGACGTCCTTGAGCTCGGTGATCGCGAGATAATGAGTCGTGTCGGTGATGTAATCGAGCTGTTGGGTGGTGATCGGCGCGCCGAAGACGTTGATCGGCACGCAGTCCGGCCGGATCGCGACGGTGGAGCATTGGATCGTGCCGTTGACCGACACCGCGTCGAGTGCGGCAGCGAGCTTCTCGCGGTTGGGGTTGTTATTGACCGTGGTGTCGAGCTGGCTCGATCCGTAGCCGGCATAGACCTGCCAGTCGAATTTGCCGACCTTTCCGTCGAGCGTCGCGGCCGTGTAATATTGGTGGGTGTCGGCGACCGGATTGTAGCGGTAATCGTAGTTCTGGATGTAGCGCGAGACGTTGAACTGGGTTGCGGCGGCGGGCAGCAGCGCGCGCGCCTGCGCGGTCAGATAGGGGTTGGCGGTCGACAACGTCACGCCGTTGAGCTGTACCCAGTCCGAGAACAACGTGTTGGTCTTGAGGTTGGCGAGGCCGATCGTCGACAGGTGGATGTCGTCGGTCAGATCGACGTCGACGCGCGCGTAGAACTGGTGGCTTTCCAGCCCCGCCTTGAGGCCGTTGTCGCTGTAGACCCCGTCGCCGCCGATCCGGACCAGCAGGTTGTTGACCGCGGTGCCCTCGTTCAGCGGCGCCAGCGTGCCGGTCGGTGAGAAATTGTAGCGGACGCCGCCGATCGTGGTGATGCCGGTGAAGCTGGCGGTGACCGAGCGGGCACCGGTGATCAGGTAATAAGGTGCGGCAACGGTGCCTGGGTTGCCGGCGCTCTGGAACTGGAACCACGGCCGCACGGTCTTACGATCGACGCCATCGTCCTTGCGGTATTCGTAGGAGAGCAGGATGTGCGCGCGGTCTCCGAGATCGTGGCCGAACGCCAGATTGGCGCTGTATTGCTGGCCATCGCCGAATTTCGACTCGCCGTATTGCGCGCCGCCCTTGATCCCGTTGAACTTGCGGTCGGTGATGAAGTTGATGACGCCGGTGACCGCGTCCGACCCGTAGACCGCCGACACGCCGCCGGTGACGGCATCGACGCGCTGGATGACGTTCTGCGGGATGATGTCCATGTCGGTGATGCCGCTGAACAACGTCGGGGGCACGCGGTGGCCGTCCATCAGGACCAGCGTGCGGGTGGCGCCGACATTGCGCAGGTTGAGCTGCGAGGCAGCGCCGTTGCCGCCGCCGACGCCGCCGTTGACCGACGGGTTCGAGTTCTGGCCGCGCGAGCCGGCAAAGATCGGGAGCTGGTTCAGCCCCTCGTAGAGCGTGCCCGGCTTGCTGGTCTGCAGCGTGTCGTAGGTGACGGTGGTGACGGGGGTCGGCGAGTTGTTGCCGTTGGTGATCACGCGCGATCCGGTCACCACCACGTCGCCGGTGTCGCCCTCGGCGGCGGTGGTAGTCTGGGTCGCCTCGCCCTTGTCGACGTCGGCGGCGGACTGGATCACCGATCCGGTCGAGCCCTGCGGGTCGTTGGCCTGCTTGGAGGCCCCTTGCGCCAGGGCTACGCCGGGCACCAGCGCGCTGGTCGCGAGCAATGCCGCCAAGATCGTGAACCGCTTCATATCATCCTCCCCCGGTGCGCCTTGCCGAGCACGGCGGCGCAATTCGTCCGCCTTGTTGCGCGGGGTTCATCGGCGGGCACTATCAATAATCCGGCGGGGGCGATCGGATGTGTTTGCGCCCGTCGCGGCACATGATTTTGATAGCGTTCCAGCGCGTTGTGATTGGACCGGCCGCGGACCGCGCCTGATGGGCCGCGGTGTCGGCATCGCCGGGGTGTCAGGTCAGCAAGGAGAGACGATGTGAACCGGCGAGACTTTCTTGCGAGCGTGCCTGCCGCCGCGCTGCTCACCCCCGCCGCCGCAGCGCTGGCGCGGGCGCGGAGCAAGAAGGGCGTAATGCTGATGAACCGCATCGCGCCGTCCGCCTCCGAGCTCTACGTCGCCAATCTCGACGGAACCGGCGAACGGCGGGTGCTGGGCGACTCCCGCTTCGAATATAATGGCTCGTTTGCCGCCAACGGCCAGCTGATCTTTACCTCCGAGCGCAATGGTGACGGCCAGTCCGACATCTTCATGGCGCGCCCGGATGGGACCGCGATCACGCCGCTCGTCGTCGGCTCGCCGGTCGACGACGCGGGCTGCCTGTCGCCGGACGGACGGAGGCTGGCGTTCGTCTCCACGCGCAGCGGTTTCAGGGCGAACATCTGGCTGCTGGACGTGAAGAGCGGCCTCACGCGGCAGCTGACGGGCCTGAAGGACACTCGCGGCGAGGAGGGCAAGCCGGACTGCTACTTCCGCCCCTCCTGGTCGCCTGACGGCAAATGGCTCGCCTTCTCCTCCGATCGCAACACCGGCTGGACGGGCCATGACGGCGGGCACGGCTGGGAGCATACCCACGAGCTGTCGATCTACGTCATGCGCCCCGACGGCACCGGTTTCCGCAAGGTCGCGACCAAGCCGGGCTATTGCCTCGGCTCGCCGAAATGGTCGCCCGACGGGCGGCGGATCGTCTTCTACGAAATGACGGTGGAGGCCACCTGGGGCGCGCGCCGGCCCAATTTCGTGGGCAAGACGCCGACCCGGATCGTCTCGGTCGACGTCGCGACCGGCGAGCGAATGGAGCATACGCCTGCCGCCGACACCGACCTCAAGCTCCAGCCGCAATTCCTGAGCGCGACCGAGATCGGCTTCCTGGTCAAATACGGACCCAACGAGGGGCTCGGCTACACTTCGGGCCGCGACGCACGCCGTGCGGCGTTCATCCGCTCGCCGAACTGGTCTCCCGACGGCAGGACGGTGATGTACGAGAAGGTGAAATTCCAGCCGTCCAGGCCGATGTTCAAGCCGCTGTACAGCTGGGACAAGGACTGGGATTACAAGGAGGTCGACGTCTTCCCGCAGATGTCGAGGGCTGGCTGGCTGGTCTATACCGACAAGCAGACCGGCAACAGTTCGATCGTCATCATGCGGCCGGACGGGTCGCAGAAGCGCACCGTCTTCAACATTGATGGCCGCGGCCTCGACCCGACGCTGGTCAAGCAGGGGCTCGCCGGTGCGTTCCAGCCGGCCTGGTCGCCCGATGGCCAGTGGATCACCTTCGGGTTGGGCGCCTGGTTCTTCCTGCGCGACAAGGCGAATGCGGCGGTGTGGCGGGTGCGGGTCGACGGTAGCGGCGCCGAGCAGCTGACCGACGGCAAGACTCATTGCGGCTTCCCGAGCTACTCCGCCGACGGCAGGGAGATCGTGTATCGCGAATGGAGCGACGAGAAGAAGGGGCTGCGCATTCTCAACCTCGACACCAGGCAGGTGCGGGTGCTGACCGAGGGTTACGACAACCTCCCCGGCTGGTCGCCCGACGGCAGGCGCATCGTCTTCACCCGCAAGGACCTATACGATCCCCAGAAGGCCGACGGCAATTTCGACGTCTACACGATCCACCCCGACGGCACCGGCCTGTTCCGCTGCACCACCGACAAGTCGAGCGACGGCCATGCGGTTTGGACCGCCGATGGGCGAATCATGTGGTCGGGCTCGATGCACGGCTTCCGCGACGAGGCTGCGCTCTACGACCAGACCTTCCAGCAATATGGCCAGATTTATGTGATGAACGCCGACGGCTCGGGCAAGCGGATGGTGACCGACAGCAAGTGGGAGGATTCGATGCCGCTCTACGTGCCGAACGCGCTGCTGCACGCGCAGGACGCTTAAAGCGAAACGCTCGCAGTAAAGCTATCGGCCGCCACCACGATCCTATCGGCTCCAGCAACATACCGATCCTATGACCTCCGCTCGATCCCCGTCACGGGGAAGCAGAGGACGAGGAGCGGGTGATGGGCGGATACGGAATGGGCGCGATCGGTGGCGGTCGCCTGGCGCTGCTGGCCGGTTGTGCGCTGGCGGCCCTGGTTCCGGCTGCAGCGCATGGGCAGGACGCGACCGCCCCGTTGTCGGCCGCCAACGCGCCCGCGTCGAGCCAGCCGCAGGAGGCGGCCACGACTACCACGCCGCCGCAGGCGCAGGCGGACACCGGCGGGGTCGAGGACATCGTCGTCACCGCGCAGAAGCGCAGCGAGAATGCGCAGAACGTGCCGATCGCGATCACCGCGCTGAACAACGACCAGCTGCGCGCCGCCAACATCACCGGTACCGCCGACCTCAAGGCAACGGTGCCCGCGCTCAACGTCACCACCGCGACCGGCGGCATCGGCCTGCCGCGCATCCGCGGTATCGGCGCGACGGGGCAGGGGCCGGGGATCGAGAACCCGGTCGCGGTCTACGTCGACGGGGTCTATTACGGCGCCTCGTTCGGCATTCTCCAGTCGCTCTACGACACCGAGCAGGTGGCGGTGCTGAAAGGGCCGCAGGGTACGCTGTTCGGGCGCAATGCGACGGGTGGCCTGATCCAGATCACCACGCTCGGCCCCAGCTACGACTTCACCGCGCGCGGCGAGGTCGGCTACGGCAATTACGACACCAGGACGGTCGCCGGCTATGTTTCCGGCGGGCTGACGAGCAACCTTGCGGTCAGCCTGGGGGGCCAGCTCGAGAACCGCCACAATGGCTTTGGCCGCAACCTGTTCACCGGCCACGACATCCAGACTGCGCGCACTTGGGGCGGGCGCGGCAAGATCCTGTGGGAGCCGGACGGCGACACCAAGCTGACCATCGCGGGGGATTTCAACGGCCGTAAGGCGACCGACCCCGCGTTCTGCAACTTCGACCTGAACGCACTGGGGCAGAACGTCACGACGCAGATCACCACGCTGGGCGGCGACCCGGAGCGCGACATCTACGCCGACATCGACCCCTATCTGACCACGCGCGCCTGGGGGGTCAGCTCTATCTTCGCGCACGATTTCGGCGACGTCTCGTTCAAGAGCATCACCGCCTATCGCCACTCCGACTTCCATTACTATTTCGATCCGGACGGCACGACGCAGCGCCGCATTGTGATCGACAACCAGCAATATGACCGGCAGTTCACCCAGGAGCTGAACCTGGTCGGCGAAGGCGCAGGCCCGTTCAAATGGGTGATCGGCGGCTTCTACATGCACGCTAACGCAGGCAACAGCCCGGCGCGCACCACCGGCCTGTTCACCTTCGGTGGTAATGGTTACGCCGACAACGTCAACAACCAGAAGCTCGAATCCTATGCCGGCTTCGCGGAAGGCACCTACACGCTGGGCGGGAGCACCAACCTGACCGCAGGATTGCGCTACACCGACGACCATCGCGAACTGTCCGCCTATACCGTGAGCTACAACGGCAACACGCGGGTCACCACCGTCTCGCCGACCGTGAACCAGGAGCGGACGTTCAGGAAGCTGACCTATCGCCTGTCGGTCGACCACCGCTTCTCGTCCGAGCTGCTCGCCTACGCCAGCTACAACCGCGGCTTCCGCAGCGGCGCCTATATCCCGCAGGCGACGCCGATCGTGATCCTCCAGCCCGACGTGGTCGACGCGTTCGAGGTCGGCATCAAGTCCGACCTGTTCGACCGCAAGGTCCGCTTCAACCTTGCGGCCTATTATTACGACGAGAAGAACATCCAGGTTCAGCAGGTGATATCGGGCGTCAACAGCGCCTATAACGCCGACGGCGCGCACATCTATGGCCTGGACGCGGACTTCACCTGGCGGGTGACGCAGAACTTCCGCCTGTTCGGAGGGTTAAACTATACGCACGGGCGTTATACGAACTTCGCCAACGCGATCCTGAGCCAGCCCTTCCCGCTGCCGTCGACCTTCGCGCTGGTGCGCAATCCGGCGGCCAACCCGACGATCAATGCGGTGATCGCGCCCGGCCAGACAACGCCGCAGGCGTGCCAGGGAACTCTCAGCCCACTGAACGTGACGCTCGGCGGCAATTGCCTCTACATCGGCGATGCGTCGGGCAACCGGCTGCAGAACACGCCGGCATTTACTGCCAGCGTCGGCGGCTCGCTCGACCTTCCGACCGCGAGCGCGGGCAAGTTCACGCTCGCGGGCAATTATTACTATAATGACGGCTTCGTCGGCACGACCGACGAGCGGGTGCGCCAGGGGCATTACAACACGCTCGACGCCTCGGTGACGTGGAAGCTGCCGGGCGACACCGTCTTCGTGCGGGCCTGGGGGCGTAACCTGACCGACGCCTTCTATCGCTCGCAGATCGGCGGCACCAACAGCGGTGACAACGGGGTGAATGCCGCGCCGCGAACCTATGGCGCAACAGTCGGGTTCGACTTCTAAGGCATTCGTCACCCCGGACTTGTGCCGGGGTTCAGGATTAGCCGAGCGACGCGGCATGAGCCTCTGATGCTCTGCCTGCCGCACGCTGGACCCCGGAACAAGTCCGGGGTGACAAGTACGGCTCACCCCGCGCGGCGCAGCTCCGGCACCGGCTGGGTGAGGTGCGCGCGGACGATCTGGAGCAGGTCGTTCTGCATCGGCGTCGGCAGCCAGTTGACGCGCGAAGTGATGCCGATCGAGGGCACCGGCATGATCGGGCCGAACGGCAGCCCGCGCAGCTCGTCGCCCTCGTGCTGAAGCTCGTAGGAGGTCATCAGCGTCAGCCGGTCGCTGCGTGCCAGCAGGTTGCGCAGCACGGTGAGCGCGCAGGTCGCGATCGGCGTCTGCGGCCCTTCCGTGCCGGCGAACAGCCGCTCGAAGCACGCCCGGCGCCCCGAGCCGGCGGTGCCCAC
>CAXTNG010000012.1:14538-28113 GCA_964245475.1 uncultured Sphingomonas sp.
TTCGGCTCGGACGAGACGATGGTGGACGAGTCCTTCAGCGACAGCGGCCACGGCCCGGCCTTGTGGTGCAGCTTGGAGCCCGGCGCCGGCCAGGACGGCTCCACGTCGCGAATGTGGGCGGTGCCCACCACCCAGTCGTAACTCTTGAGGTCGTCCGCCGTCACCTTGCCCTTGCGGGTGAGCGGGTGGCCGCGGCGGGCGACGACCGAATAAGGGGTCTGCGCCAGCGCCTCGCTGACCAGCCCCGGGGAGGATTGCTCGGGCACCAGGCCGAGCACGAAATCGACGTCGCCCGCGCGCAAGCTCTTGGTGATCTCGGCAGCGCTGCCGTTGTTAATGCGCACGTCCGCGCGCGGATGGAGGCGCAGGAAGTCGTCGAGCACCGCGGCGAGCAGCACGCTGCCGCCGAACGGCAGTGCGCCGATCACAACCGGGCGGCTGGTGCCGCCGCGAGCGGCTTCCAGCTCCTCGATACCCCATTCGATTTCCTGCAACGCCAGCTTCATCTTGCCGCCGAACTCGATTCCGAGCGGGCTGACCAGCATGCCCGCGGCGCTGCGGTAATAGAGAGACTTGCGCAGATTGCCTTCGAGGTCGCGCGCGGCGCGCTGGAGCGAGGCGGGCGAGATGCCGAGCGCGTCGGCGGCGGTCTCGAACGAGCCGTTCTCGATCGTCGCGATCAGCGTGCGGATCTGCGAGCGCGTGACGCGGTTGACGATCGGCTTGGCGCCTGTCGCGGACACCGCTGCGCCGAGGTCGACCACCGCCTGCTCGACCTGCCCGAAGAAGCGGCGGACGCGGGCGTGGAACATGGTGCCGAGCTCGTTGAGATAGCTGCCGCTGGCGCGCCGGTCGACCAGGATGGCGCCGACCTGCTCCTCGAGCTTGGCGAGCGCCTGCGTCACCGCGGGCTGCGACAGGCTGCATTCCTCCGAAGCCCGGCGGACGCTTTGCAGGTCGCCGATCGCCTCGAACAGCTTGAGCTGACGAAAGCTGAGCGCAGCCGCGCGCTCGCGCACCGATGTGTGAGCCATTCTTATATCCTCTCCGCCGCTCGGATAGCAGCGAACTTATATCCCGGCAATCGGCGTTTGACCTACGTAGCGTCATCTACGTCAACGCTGCATTGCAGCAACGGAAGCTTATCTAGATCATTGGCCACAAGGCATGGAAGTGAAGAGAATGGCTTGAAATCGTGGGTTTGCCATAGACGTCATCATTTTTCACCTCTGCTCTGACCGTGCCGAAGCATCCGTGAAACTGGCGCGATCTCCTCATACTTCCGATCGCCAGCGGCAGCTAACTTATCACGTCGTCGGCTCGATTTGGATTGCTACGTTCCGTCTGCATCCCCGGCGAGTTATCGCCTGCAAGGCGGCTGAGGCGCTCCTGCCTATAAGTTATGCGTGGCGAGCCGTTCGTTCGCCAGATGCTCGCGTTGACTTGCCGGACAGCCCGACGCTTGTTCTCCCGGAACTGAGCCGGGAGCCGATTGCGTGGCCCCGCAGCCATGCAACGGGAGGGCGAGCCTTGGCCGAGAAGGTGAAATTGAAGATCGCGATCGCGGATCACCCGCACACGGTGGCGATCAAGAACGGGTCGATCCCGATCGAGGGCGTCGAGCCCGAGTTCGTCACGGTAAAGCCGCAGATCGGCGCGTTCCGCCGGATGGTGCGCGACCTGGAGTTCGACGTCTGCGAGATCGCGCCGACGACCTACATCATCGCGCGGGCTTACGGTAAGCCGTTCGTCGCGCTGCCGATCTTCGTGGTCAGGCGCTTCCACCATTCGGGGCTGCTCGTGCGTCCGGATGCGGGCATCACCTCTCCGAAGGACCTGGAGGGAAAAGAGGCGGGCGTGCGCGCCTATTCCGTCACTACCGGGGTGTGGACGCGCCAGGTGCTGATCGACGAATTCGGCGTCGACAACAACGCGATCACCTGGTGGGTCGACGACGAGGAGCATGTCCAGGAAATGAAGCTGCCCGACAACGTCAAGCACGTTCCGGCGGGCGACAGCCTGGCCGACATGATGGCGCGGGGCGCGATCTCGGCGGGCTTCGACGCGGCGGCGGGGATCGGGCGCACCGGCGCGCCGACCGGCGGCTGGCAGGAGGTCGAGGCGAATTACCCCGATCTGTTCCCGAATGCCGAGGAGCTGGAAGCGGATTACTACCGCCGCACCGGCGTCTATCCGATGCACGGCACGATCGTGGTCAAGGACGAGGTGCTCGCCGAACACCCCTGGGTCGCCAGATCGCTCTTCGACGCGTTCGAGGCTGCCAAGCAGGACTGGCTCGCCAAGCTCAACGCGGGCGAAGCGACGGGCGCCGGCGCCGGCAAATACCGCAAGTTGCAGGCGATCGTCGGGTCCGATCCCTTGCCCTACACGCTGGAGGCGAACCGCCCGACGATCGAGGCGCTGGAGAAGACCGCGTTCGACCAGGGGCTGACCCCACGCCGCATGGCGATGGACGAACTGTTCGTCGATCCGGAGAAGGCGCCCGCGTTCGCCGAAGGTGCCGAGGCATGATCATCGACTGCCACGGTCATTTTACCACTGTGCCCAAGCGTTTCCGCGACTGGCGCCAGAAGCAGGTAGACGCGGCGAACGACCCCGCCAACGCACCCGATCCGGCAGAGGCGCGGCTGAGCGACGACGAAATCCGCGAGGGGATCGAGAAGGGCCAGCTCAAGCTTCAGCAGGAGCGCGGGTCCGACGTGACCCTGTTCTCGCCGATCGCCGGGCTGATGAGCCACCATCTCGGCAACGAGCGCACCAGCCTGGAATGGGCGACGATCTCCAACGACAACGTCAAGCGCGTGTGCGAGCTGTACCCGGACAATTTCGTGCCGGTCTGTCAGCTGCCGCAGTCGCCCGGCGCACCGCCGGCGAATTCGATCCCCGAGCTGAAGCGCTGCATCGAGGAGCTCGGCTTCGTCGGCTGCAACGTGAACCCCGACCCGACCGGCGGATATTGGACCGGCAAGCCGTTCACCGATCGCGAATGGTATCCGCTGTTCGAGGCGATGTGCGACCTCGACGTGCCGGGAATGGTCCATGTCGCGGCCTCGTGCAACCCGAACTTCCACGGGACGGGCGCGCATTACCTGAACGCCGATACTTCGGTGTTCATGCAGGTATTGCAGTCCGATCTGTTCAAGGACTTCCCAACGCTCCGCTTGGTCATCCCGCACGGGGGTGGCGCGGTGCCCTACCATTGGGGACGCTACCGCGGCATGAGCCTCGAGATGGTCGACCGGCCGCTCGAGGGGCTGCTCGACAACATCTTCTTCGACACCTGCGTCTACCATCTGCCCGGCGTCGAGCTGCTCACCAAGGTCATTCCGGCGGACAACGTGCTGTTCGGCTCCGAGATGATCGGCGCGGTGCGCGGGCGCGATCCGAACACGGGCGAGTATTTCGACGACACCAAGAAATATGTCGACGCGCTGCCGCTGGCCGAGGCGGACAAGCACAAGATCTTCGAGACCAACGCGCGCCGCGTTTATCCGCGGCTCGACGCCCATCTCAAAGCGCAGGGGCGCTAAGTCATGGCTTTCAAGTACATCGACATCCACCCGCACGTCATCTCGGACGACGAAGGCGCGTATCCGCCCGCGCCCTTGTTCGGCAAGCGCTCCGACTGGTCGCAGGAGCGGCCGTCCACGGTCGAGACGCTGATCGCGCAGATGGACGAGGCGGGCGTCGACAAGGCGGCGGTGGTGCATTCGTCGACCACCTACGGCTTCGACAACAGTTATGTGGTGGACGCATGCAACCGCTACCCGGACCGGCTGCTCGCGGTCGGCTCGGTCGATGTGCTGGCGCCCGATGCGACCGAGGTGATCCGCGCATGGGTCGACAATGGTCTGGGGGGATTGCGCGTCTTCACCGGCGGTTCGACCAAGGAGTTCGACCCGAGCGAGCTCGACGACCCGCGCGCCTACCCGGCCTGGGATCTGCTCGGCGAACTCGGGCTGACGATGTGTATCCAGACCGGCCCGGTCGGCCTTGGCGCCGTCACTGCGCTCGCCAGGCGCTTTCCCAACGTGCCGATCATCCTCGACCACCTCGGCCGCCCCGACGTGACCGACGGCGCGCCTTACACCAAGGCGCAGAGCCTGTTCGATCTCGCGCCGGTCGAGAGCATCTACCTGAAGCTCACCCCGCGGATCATGGGCGACAGCACCAAGGGCGCGGCGACACCGGAGACCTTCTTCCCCAAATTGGTCAAGGTGTTCGGGGCGCAGCGGCTGGCGTGGGGCTCGAACTACCCGACCTCGGAAGGTACGCTTGCCGAGATCAAGGCGACCGCGGAGGACCGGCTGTCGACGCTGTCCGCGGAGGACCGCGCGTGGATTTTCGCCAAGACCGCGCAGACGCTGTACCCGCGGCTGGCGGACTGACCGGCGATCGGGCCGCGAAAGGAGACGGAGACGATGGCGCAGGCGATCAACGCAGCCGGATTGCCCCCAGCGGAAGCGGTCCAGGAGGAGCCCGAAGCCGTCAGGCGGATGGAGGCTGCGCACGACGACGGGCTAAATCCGGCGGCGCGCTGGTTCATTCTTGGCCTGCTCGCGCTGGGCGTGCTGATCTCCTTCCTCGACCGCACCAGCGTCAGCGCGGCGATCGCCGACAAGCAGTTCGTCAAGGAGTTCGGTCTGTCGAACGTCGGGCGCGGCTGGCTGACCTCGACCTTCTTCTGGTCCTACGGCGTCACCCAATTGTTCATGGGATGGCTGGTGGACCGCTACGGGGTCAAATGGCCCTATGCCATCTTCTTCACCTTGTGGTGCGCCGTCTCCGCCGTCACCAGTATGATCGGCGCGCTCGGTATCCTGATCGTCGCGAGGCTGCTCGTCGGCGTGGCCGAAGCGGTGGTCATCCCGGCGAGCTATCGCTGGATCCGCAACAATTTCGAGGAGGGTCGCAACGGCCTCGCGGTCGGCATCTTCGCGATGGGCAACAAGTTCGGCCCTGCGCTGGGGACGCCCGCGGCGGCATGGCTGATCGTCAACTATTCGTGGCGCGCGGTGTTCGTCGCGATGGCGATAGTCGGCGTGCTCTGGCTGCTCGGCTGGCTGCTGCTGGTGCCGAGTGATCTGCCTCCCCCGTCCGAGCGGGAGCGGGTGAGAAAGCAGGCCGCGTCGATCGGCTTCGGCACTGCGCTGAAGAGCCCGGTTGTGTGGGGCGGGATGCTGACCAACTTTTGCTACGGCTATTTCACCTTCTACTGCATGACCTGGATGCCGGCTTATCTGGTCGAGCAGCGTGGCCTCTCGCTGTCGAAGTCGGGACTCTACACCTTCTTCAGCTTCGCCGGGATCGCGATCATGGCGGTGATTGCCGGCTGGGCCGCCGACCAGTTGATCGCGCGCGGCAGGGACCCGGTGCTGGTGCGCAAGGGATTCGTGATCGCGGGTTTCATCGGCGGCTGCACGGTGCTGCTGGGCGCGTACAGCTCGACGCTGAGCGGAGCGCTGTTCTGGAACGTGGTGTCGCTGTCGCTGCTCGGCCTCGCCACCGCCAACAATCTGGCGCTGTGCCGTCTGACGCTCATCCCCAGGCCGGCGGTGGGCCTCGTCACGGGCATCCAGCAGGTGGCGACGGCGCTGTCCGGCGGCATCTCGGCCAGCCTGTCGGGGTGGTTGCTCAACGTCAGCGGCGGCTATGACCTGCCGATGCAGGTGATCTTCGTGTTCCTAGTGGTCGGCGCGCTCGGGACCTGGATCCTGCTTCGGCCGGAATGGGCACCCAAGCTCGCCGAGCCGGCGGGCGGAGCATGAGCGTTTAATGATCGCGATCGCCATTGTTTGGATGCCGCGGGATCGAGCCGCCGATTAAGGTGGCGGCATCGCAGGGGAGTTCGGCCGCATGGCGCAGATCGTGTTCGGAATGGCGGTGCCGCACAGCGGCATGCTCGGCCAGAGGCCGGAGGAGTGGCTGAACAACGCCCCACGCGACATGAACAATCCCGAGCTCTGGTATCACAACCGCACCTGGACCTATCCGGAGCTGGCGGAGGAGCGCGGCAACGCCTTCGAGCAATATCTCACGATCGAGGAGCGAACCGAACGCGCCGCAAAGTGTGCCGTCGCGCTCGACAACATGCGCGAAGCCTACAAGGCGGCGAACGTCGACGTGGCGATCATCCTGGGCAAGGACCAGAAGGAGATCTGGCCCGACGTTTCGCCCTCGATCGCGATCTATACCGGCGAGGACGTCCACAACGGCCCGCCGCAGCGCCGCGTCTACGCGCCCGACCATCACGTCGTGCACAAGGCTTACCCGAAGCTCGCGACCTACCTGATCGAGACCTTCCAGCGCGAGGGCTTCGACATGACCGACCTACAGAAGTGGCCGGACAACGTCTGGATGGGCAGGCACGGCGGCGAGGTGCCCGATTATCCGGTGGTGCCGCACGCCTACAGCTTCGTCTACGAGCAGATCATGGGCGGCAACCCGCCGCCGCATGTCCCCGTGCTGATGAACCTGTTCTATCCGCCGACGCAGCCGTCGATGGCGCGCTGCATTGAGTTCGGCCGGGTGCTGCGCGACGCCATCAAGGCGTGGCCGGAAAACGCGCGCGTCGCGGTGATTGCCAGCGGCGGCCTGTCGCACTTCGTCAACGACGAGGAGTTCGACCGCAAGATCATGAAAATGCTGGCGAGCTACGACTATGAGGGGCTGGCGGCCGTTCCCGACGGCTATTACCAGTCCGGCACCTCGGAGATAAAGATCTACAGCACCGTGATGATGGCGCTGCAGGAGACCGGCGCCGAGATGACGCTGGTCGACTACATCCCCTGCTGGCGGACCGCCGCCGGTACCGGCGAGGGCATGGGCTTCATGTACTGGGCGCCCGAGGAGGCTGATCAGCGGCAGGCGGCGTGACGCGCGCGTGGTGAGCCGCTAGGCCGCCGCACTTACCATCAACACGGGACAGAGATGCATGGCCGAGCAACGCCTCAACGGCATTATCCGCGCCTGGGAAGCGGGCAAGCCCGCCTTCACCGCGTTCAGCAAGGTCGACAAGCTCAACGCACAAGAGATGTCGGATGCGCCCTATGACGGGATCGTGTTCGAGATGGAGCACAACCCGTATGACGTGTCGGCGCTCGGCGACGCGCTCCAGTATATGCTCAGCCGCAAGGCGATCGCCGCGTCGGGGTCGGTTGCACCGGACGTGACGCCGCTTGCGCGTATTCCGGCGAACGGCGTCGAGATGAACCAGTTTCAGGCCAAGCAGGTGCTCGACCGCGGCGTCTATGGGGTGATCACGCCGCACGTCTACACGGTCGAGCAGGCGTATAACGCGGTCGCGTCGTGCCGCTACGCCAAGCCCAAGGGTGCTGCGCTGTATGAGCCCAAGGGTGCGCGAGGCGACGGGCCGGCGACGGCGGCGCGATACTGGGGTGTCACGCAGGCGGAATATTACGCCAAGGCCGACGTCTGGCCGCTCGCGCCGCACGGCGAGATCCTGGTTGGGCTGATGATCGAGAGCCCGGAGGCGATCGAGAATCTCGACGACATGCTCGCCAATGTGCCCGGCATCGGCTTCTGCCTGATCGGCGAGGGCGACCTCAGCCAGGCGCTCGGCTATCCTCGTCAATACGAGCATCCCGAGGTGCTGGATGCGATGCGGCGGATCGTCGAGACCTGCCACAAGCACAAGGTGGTGGTCGGCAACCCGCATGTCGGCGCCAAGAACGTCGAGCGGCTGATCGGCGAAGGCTACAAGTTCCTGATGTCCGCCACGTCGCGCTCCTACGGCGTCGCTGGTCAGGGCCGCGAGTTGGCGGGCTATTGATGAACGGCGCGGAGACCCTCGTCACGACGCTGGTCGACAGCGGTGTCGGCATCTGCTTCGCCAACCCCGGCACGTCGGAGATGCACTTCCTCGCGGCGCTCGACAATCCGCGAATGAAGAGCGTGCTGTGCCTGTTCGAAGGTGTCTGCACCGGTGCCGCCGACGGCTGGTACCGGATGCGCGACACGCCGGCGTCGACCCTGCTGCATCTGGGACCCGGCTTGGCGAACGGGCTCGCCAACATCCACAACGCCAAGCGCGCGTCGTCTGGCATGGTCAACATCGTCGGCGAGCATTCGGAAAGGCACCTCAAATACGACCCACCGCTCCAGTCCGACATCGAGGGACTGGCACGGCCGCTGTCGCATTGGGTGCGGCGCGCGGGCTCGGCGGAGACGCTGGCGTGGGACACGTCGACTGCGATCGCCAAGGCGAGCGAGCATCCCGGGCAGATCGCGACGTTGATCCTGCCCGGCGACGTGTCGTGGCAGGACGCGGGCAACACGCCGCCACTGCCGCCGCTCGCCAAGCGGGAACGCAAGGCTCCCGACGCGTCGCGCGTCGAGCAGATCGCGAAGGTGCTGCGCTTGGGCGAGCCGGTGATGCTGATCCTAGCCAACAAGGCGTGCCGGGGCCGCGCGCTGGAGCTGGCCGGCAAGGTCAAGGCGGCGAGCGGCTGCCGGCTCGGCTCGCAATTCTTCACCACGCGGATCGAGCGCGGGGCGGGGCGGGTGCCGCTGGAGCGCATTCCTTACGCGGTCGACCCGGCGCTCAAGTTCCTCACCGGCATCAAGCATTTGGTGACGCTGGAGACCAAGGAGCCGGTCGCCTTCTTCTCCTATCCCGACAAGCCGAGCCAGCTGAAGGAGCCGGGCACGCGCGTCCACGCGCTAGCCGAGGCCGACGAGGACAGCGAACTGGCGCTGGAGATGCTGCTCGACGCGCTCGGCGGAATCAACGCGGCGCCGGTGCTGCAGGAGCGCGTCGACACGCCGCGGCCGACCGGCGCGCTCGGGCCGCTGACCATCGCCAACGCGCTCGCCGCGGCGATGCCCGAGGATTGCATCCTGGTCGACGAATCGCTGACCACCGGCCGCGAGACAATGGGCTACACCGTCGGCGCGCGGCGGCCCGACCTGAGAAACAACATGGGCGGCTCGATCGGCTATTCGCCCCCGGTCGCGACTGGCGTGGCGCTCGCCTGCCCCGACCGCCGGGTGTTCTGCATGACCGGCGACGGCTCGGCGATGTACACCATCCAGGCGCTGTGGACGCAGGCGCGCGAGCAGCTGAACATCACCACGATCATCTTCGCCAACAACCAATATGCCATCCTCAAGGCCGAATATTCGAACATGGGCGCGGGCACGCCCGGCGAGCAGGCAATGGCGATGATCGACATCGACCGGCCGACGATCGACTGGTGCGCAATGGCCAAGTCGATGGGCGTGCCGGCGGTCAGCGTCAGCACCGCCGAAGATTTCCACGACGCGATGGTGCGCTCGGCGCAGGAGCCCGGGCCGAAGCTCATCGAAGTGAAGCTTTACTGACGGAGGGCCGCATGGCGGACACGGATACGGACGTTCTGACGCTCAAGACCAACCTGCAGGACTATCCGCAGACCGCGGCGATCCGCGACGGGCGGGTCACCTCGGACATCGTCAAGCTCGACATCAGCGGCCCGCCGCTTGCGCAGAACGGCTTCAAGCCGATGCTGCGCGAGAACGCGTTCGACGCCGGCGAGTTGGCGATCGTCACCTATCTGCAGGCGCGCACTTACGGGAAGCCGTACATCGCTCTCCCCGCGCCGATCTCCGGGCGGTTCCAGCACCATTGCGCGGGGTTCAACCGCGGGCTCGGCCACCTCGATCCCAAGGACATCGAGGGCAGGGACGTCGGCGTGCGCACCTATGCGCAGACGACGGGGTTGTGGGTGCGCGGCATCCTGCGCCACGAATATGGCGTCGACCTGGACAAGGTCCACTGGAAGACAGTGGGTGAGGGGCACCTGCTCGAATATACCGATCCGCCCAATTGCGAGCGGTTGCCCAAGGGCTCCGACATCGGCCAGATGATGCTCGACGGCGAGCTCGCGGCGACGCTGCAGGGGGTCGACCTGCCCAAGGACCCGCGTGTCGAGCGGCTGATACCCAACCCGCATGAGGCTGCGCGCGCGTGGTTCGAGCGCGAGCGGGTGGTGCCGATCAACCACCTGTTCGTGGTCCACGAGAGCCTCTCGCGCGACCGCCCCGACGTGGTCCGCGAACTCTATCGGATGATCAAGGAGAGCCGCGAGCTGACCGAGGGCGGGTTGCCCGACCCCTTCCCGCCGATGGGCTTCGAGGCGAACCGCAAGGGCATCCAGCTTGCGATCGACTGGGCGTATGACCAGAAGATCATCCCGGAGAAGATGAGCGTCGAGGCGCTGTTCGACGACGTCACCCGCAACCTGGAGTAGAGCCCTGACCGACGCGCCCGAGGAACCTGGTCGCCACCAGACCACCCGCATCCGCCGCGAGATCAAGCGGCGGGCGGTGACCGTCGCCGCCGTCGAGCGGCTGTCGCCCAACATGATCCGCGTGCGGCTAGAGGGCGAGGAGCTCAGGGACTTCGAAAGCACGGGCGCGGACGACCACGTCAAGCTGTTCGTGCCCGATCCGGACGGCGAGGACGGCCAGGCGCGGCGGGATTACACCCCGCGCAGCTTCGACACGGCAGCCGGCGCGCTGGTGATCGACTTCGCCATCCACGAGGCCGGCCCCGCGACGCGCTGGGCGACGGAGGCCAAGGTCGGCGACACGCTGACCGTCGGCGGGCCGCGCGGGTCGGCTGTGCTTGCCGACGACTTCGACTGGTATTGGCTCATCGGCGACGAGACGGCGATCCCGGCGATCGCGCGGCGCTGCGAGGAGCTGCGCCCCGGCGTGCCGGTGACCGCGGTGATTGCGGTCGAGACGGCGGCCGATCAGGTCGGGCTGCCGGAGCGCGAGGGGCTGACGGTGATCTGGTCGCCGCGCGCGGGGGCTGCCAAGGGTGACGCCGAGCGGCTGCAAGCGGCCCTCCCGCCGTTGCCCGCGGGTGACGGCTATGTCTGGATCGCCGCCGAAGCGCAGGTCGCGCGGTCGCTCCGCGCGCATGTCGTCGAGACGCTCGGCCACCCCAAGGTTTGGGCGAAGGCGTCCGGCTATTGGATGCTCGGCCAGGCCGAAACGCACGAGACGATCAAGGATTGAGCCCCGCAAGGGCAGCACCGAAGGATTTCGCACCCATGTTGTATCGGTTGTGCGCACTCGCCATGGCAGTGCTGGGTGTCGGCGTCGCGCTGATCGCCGGGCAGGCGCAGGGCGGTCAGGCCGCCGCCGGGGGGCCGTCGCCGCTGGCCGTCGTGCTGCCCAAGGCGTCGTGCGCGGACCTTGCCCGGGTCGATGTGGCGGCGATCGGCGGCGCCGGCAGCCGGGTCACCTCCGCCGCAGAAGCCACGGGCGCGCAGGGGCAGCCGGTGTGCGCAGTCGAGGGCAACCTCGCGCCGACGATCGGCTTCCGCGTCGAGCTGCCGCTCAAGACCTGGACGCAACGCTATCTGCAGACCGGCTGCGGCGGGTTGTGCGGGTCGCTCAACATCCGCATCGGCGCAGGTGACGGCTGCCCGATTGCGCAGGCCGGCGGCTTCGTCGTCGCCTCGACCGACATGGGCCACCGCGGCAACGACGGCGCGTTCGGGCAGGACCCGCAGAAGCGCGCCGACTTCGCTTGGCGTGGCGTCCATCTGACCGCGCTCACCGCCAAGACGCTGATCCGGGCATTCTACGGCCAGGCGGAGCGCTTCGCCTATTTCTCCGGCTGCTCGGACGGCGGGCGCGAGGCGCTGGTCGAGGGGCAGCGCTTTCCGGAGGATTTCAACGGCATCGTCGCGGGCGCGCCGGTGATGAACTTCCAGGTGCAGAACAGCCTGTTCCATGGCTGGCAGGCACGATCGAACACGGCTGCGGACGGCAAGCCGATCCTGGTCGCCGCGCGGCTGCCGATCCTCCACGCCGCGGTGCTCAATGCGTGCGACGCGGCTGACGGGCTCGCCGACGGCATAGTCTCGGAGCCGGGGCAGTGCCGGTTCGATCCGATGACGACAATGTGCAAGGAGGGACAGGACGCCTCGACCTGCCTGACCGCCGCCGAAGGGGAAGTCGCGCGCAAATTCTACGCGGGGCCGCGCGATCCGAAGTCCGGCGAGCGGCTGACCCAGGGACAGCCGGCGTTGGGCTCCGAGCTGCAATGGTCGGGCGTCTACGTGCCGCGCGAGGCGGGGCAGGGCATCTTCAGCGCCAAGATCGTCAACGATTCGGCGGGCAATCTGATCTTTCCCGGCGGGCAGCCCGCCACCGTCGAGCGACTCACCTTCGATCGCGCGACCTTTGATCGCCTGCGCGAGCGCCACCCGTTCTTCGATGCGACAAACCCGGACCTCTCGGGCTTCGCCGGGCGCGGCGGCAAGCTGATCCTGTTCCACGGCTGGGCCGATCCGCACATCTCGCCGCTCAACACGATCGCGTACCACGAGGCGGTGCGGCGGCAGATGGGAGCGGAGACTGCAGGCTTCGAGCGGCTCTACCTGATGCCCGGCATGGGCCATTGCTCGGGCGGCGAGGGGCCGAGCGCGTTCGACCTGCTGACCCCGATCATGGCCTGGGTCGAGCGCGGCGAGGCACCCGACGCGATCGAAACGCGCACGCCCGAGCGCACCACGATGTTCGGCCTCCCCGGCGGCGGACCTCCGGGCGCAGGCGGGCCGCGGCCGATGGGCCCGCCACCGGGAGCCATGCCGCCGGCTCCCGCAGGACCGGCGCGGAGCCGACCGGTCTATCCCTATCCCGATGTCGCCGCATACACCGGCAAGGGCGACGTCAATGCGGCGGCAAGCTGGACGCGGGGCAAGGCGGTGCCGGTCGCCGTTCCAAGCTGGGCGGGCACGGACTTCTACCGGCCGTATGCCGGGGTAACGGGCTGATCCTGGGCGCCGCTGAACGAACATCACGCAGGACCACTCCGGTGTGCTCAGGCCGGTGCCCGTCGTCGTGAGCTTGCCCGCCGTGGGATCGCGCGCGATGATGGTCTCGGGCGTCACCTGAAGCCGTGCCGATTTCGACGCTTTAATCAGCCGTTACAAAACTATCCATCACCCGCTTGCGTCCCGCCGCCTCGAAGTCGATCTCCAGTTTGTTGCCCTCGATCTCAGCGATTGTGCCGTAGCCGAACTTCTGGTGGAACACGCGCTGGCCGAGCGATAGGTCGCTGCGGCCCTTGTTGTCCAGGCTGACCGCGCTCGCCCGGCTTTCGACGATGCGGGTGGGCTCGCGGGTGAAGCCGGAGCCGGTCGCGGCGGCGCGCTGCCAGCCGGGACCGCGGCCGGTGCCTCGGCCGACGTCAGCGAAGGGGTCGGCGCGTTCGCTCCAGTTGGCCTGCCAGAGCGAGGCGCCGCCAGACATGGTCGTCTCGGTGTCGATGTGCGCGGGCGGCAGCTCGCCGACGAAGCGGCTTGGGATGCTCGACGTCCACTGGCCGTAGATGCGGCGGTTGGCGGCGTGGAGGATCACCGCCAGGCGGCGGGCGCGGGTGATCGCGACATAGGCGAGGCGGCGTTCTTCCTCCAAAGACTTGGTGCCGCCCTCGTCCATCGCGCGCTGCGACGGGAACAGGCCTTCCTCCCAGCCGGCGAGGAATACGGTGTCGAACTCCAGCCCCTTGGCGGCGTGGATCGTCATGATCGT
>CAXTNG010000013.1:0-538 GCA_964245475.1 uncultured Sphingomonas sp.
CGTCGCCCAGCGCGGGTCGCCGCCGGGGCGCAGCCCTTCGCGGTCGCGCGACAGCACCCCGTCGGGCGACTGGTCGTAGCCGTCATAGCCCGCCAGCGCGACCGCCTTGGCCCGCGCGACCGGCGCCGGGTCCCACCGCGGCGCCGCCAGCTTCGCCGCGAGCAACCTGAGCTGGTCCTCCAGATCGGGCGCAGAGGTCAACGCGGCAAGCACGAAGGCGTCGTCGGTCACCCCGAAGTCGATGCCGATCCGCCGCCCCGCGACGAGCTGGTCGAGGTCGCCCTGGTCGAGCGTCCCCACCCCGCTCTGCACCAGCGCGAGCGGCCCTGCCCATGCCGCGCTCGGCCGCGTCGGCAGCGCGTTGTACCCGCCGCCGAAGCGCACCCGCACATAGACGCGCCCGGTCTCCGAGGTGCTCGGAAAGATCAGCGCGCGCACGCCGTTGGCGAAGTTCACCTGCTCGATGTCGAGCTTGGCGTTGGGCGCCCGCGACACTACCGTGCTCGGCGCGCCGAGCGCGGGCAGCTGCGCGCAGGTC
>CAXTNG010000013.1:548-18824 GCA_964245475.1 uncultured Sphingomonas sp.
GCATTCTGCGCCCGCCGCTTGCCCGCGAGCCCGGTCACATCCGCCTTGAGCACGGCGGCAAGCTTGGCGGTGACGGTCGGGTCGGGCGCGTGGATGTTGAGCATCGCCCGCGTCGCGTCACCGTCGAAGATTTTCTTGGTCGACGCCAGGATCGTCTCGGGCGTGAACATTCCCTTCGCCCGAGCGCTCGTCAGGATGCCATAGGATACCTCCGGCGTCGTCACCGTCTCGCGGATGTCGAGCGCCTCGACCATGTCGTCAGCCTGCTTGGCACCCGCCTCGACCCGCGAGGTCTCGACGCTGGTGCGCAGGATGGTGTCGAAGTCGGCATATTCGCGGTCGACCTCCGCCACCGTCGGCGGCGCTGCCATGGCATCGGCGATCACCGCGCGCACATCCTTCAGCGCGGCCTCCCAATTGTCGCCGACCGGCACGATGTTGACGCTGGTGACGTTGGCCGAGCGCGAGACGTCGTCGATCGACACTCCAGCCTGCAGGAAGCTGCCGCCGCCCCGCGCGCGGTTCTCCAGCCGCCGACTGATCAGCCGCGCGGCGAGCGTGTCGACCATCCGCTTCTGGTTGAATACCACCGTGTCCTGGTTGAAGACCCACGGCCGGACCACCGCCATCGTGGCGAGCGTCGGCAGCCCCGGCTCGACCACCACGCCCGAGGCCGGCTGCGACGGATCGGGCTTGCCGAAGGCGGGATCGGCCGGGTTCGCGCCGACACCCTTCCAGCCGGCGAAGTTCTTGACCACCGCCCGCGCAAACACAGCCGGGTCCATGTCGCCGGCGATGATCACCGTCGCGCGCTCGGGCCGGTACCAGCGGTCGTGGAACGCGCGGACGCTCGCCGCGGTCGCCGCCTCCAGCGTCTTGACCGTGCCGATCGGCGAGCGGTCGGCGAGCGGCTGGCCGGCGAACATCACCCCGCGCAACGCATCGCCGAAGCGCACCTGCGGCCCCGGCTGCTCGCGCTGCTCGGCCAGCACCACCGGGCGCTCGGCGGTGATCGCCGCGTCGGTGATCGCGGGCTGCTCCATCATGCCTTCGAGGATCTTGAGGCTCTCGTCGAGCCCCGCCTCGGTCGCTGCCGGAAGGTCGAGCTTGTAGGTCGTCGATTCGGGCGAGGTCTGCGCGTTCGAGTCCGAGCCGAACGTCGCGCCGAAGCGCTGCCAGATACGCTTCGCCTGGCCGTCGGGGACGTATTCGGAGCCGCGGAACGAGAGATGCTCGATGAAGTGCGCGAAGCCGCGCTCGCCGTCCGTCTCGTACAGCGAGCCCGCGTCGATCCGCACCCGCACCGCCACCTGCCCCGGCGGCACCCCGTTCCGGCGCACCGCATAGCGCAGGCCGTTGGGGAGCGTCCCGAACTTCCAGTCCAGGTCCTGGACGAGGTCGCTGCCCTTGTAGAGCCACCGCGACTGATCGACTCCCGGCAGCCCCGTTAGCGAGTCCGCGACGGGCGCGACGGCAGGCGCCGGCGCCTGGGCGATCGTCGGACCGGCCGCGACGACGAGGGAAAGGAGGAGCGAAGCGCCGAACGCGCGCGACAGGAACGCCATCCGCCAGCGATAGCCGCGCACACCGCCGCCCGCCAGCCCGCTCGGATGCTTCGCTCCGTCTTGTCGAACCGGTTTTGATTTACACATATGTTAACGGCGGCGCCTGGCCGCCTCCTGGCATGACGGAAGGCGACGGGGACGGCGGAGCATGACGACAGGGACGGAAGCGAATTTGAGCGGTTCGGGTATCGGGTCCGGCGACCGGCGGCCGAACGGACGCTTCGCAAAGCCCCGGAACCGGCCGCTGGTCATAAAGGTGGGCAAGAAGCTGCGCCGGCGCTTCGACCGGGTCATCGCCGCCTCGTCGCTGGTTCCCAACGAACCGGTCCTCGACGCCGGCGATTTCCCATGGATGGCCATGCTCCGCGAGCGCTGGGAAGCGATCCGCGAAGAGGCGCGCCGGGTCGCGCTGGAGGTCGAGGCGCCCAGCCTCGCCGCGATCTCCCCCGATCACGGCGCGATCGCCGAGGTCGGCAAGTGGCGCTCGTTCTTCCTCTGGGGGTACGGCTATCCCATTCCCGCCAATCTCGCGCGCTGCCCGGTCACCAGCGCGGTGGTCGCATCGGTGCCCGGCCTCAACAGCGCGTTCTTCTCCATCCTCGCGCCCGGGACCCACATCCCGGACCATCGCGGCGTGACCAAGGGGCTGATCACCTGCCATCTCGGGCTGATCGTGCCCGCCGACGGCGATGTGCGGATGCGGGTGGGCGATCGGGTCGTCCGCTGGGGGGAGGGCGAGACGCTGGTGTTCGACGACACCTACCGGCACGAGGTATGGAACGAGAGCAGCGGCACGCGCGTGGTGCTGCTGATCCAGTTCAAGCGCCCGTTGCGCCCGCCGGGACGCTGGGTCGCCGGCCTGTTTCTAGGTGGGGTGCGGCTTTCGCCCTTCGTCCAGGAGGCGCGCCGGAACATCGATCGCTGGAACCGGGCGGTGAAGCAGCTCGACATATAGGGTAGGGGCGGCTTGATCGGCGGCCCCGCGCGCGCCACATGGCGGCCATGCTGATCGAGACCGAGCCCACGCCCAACCCGGCGACGCTGAAGTTCCTTCCCGGCGAGGCCGTGATGGACGCCGGCACCCGCGACTTCGCGACACCGGAGGAAGCCGAGGCCAGCCCGCTCGCCGAGGCGCTGTTCGCGCTGGGCGACGTGACCGGCGTGTTCTTCGGGCGCGACTTCGTCTCGGTCACCGCGGCCCCAGGTGTCGGCTGGCCGAGCCTCAAGCCCGACGTGCTGGCGATCCTCCACGACCATTTCGCCGCGCGCATGCCGCTGTTCAGGGCGCAGGGCGGCGCCGGCTTCTCGGTGCCGGCCGACGACGAGCCGATCGCGACCGACGACCCCGCCGACGCCGACATCATCCTCCAGATCCGCGAGCTGATCGACACCCGCGTCCGCCCTGCGGTCGCCAACGACGGCGGCGACATCGTCTACCGTGGCTTCGACAAGGGCAAGGTGTACCTCCGCATGCAGGGCGCCTGCTCGGGCTGCCCCTCGTCCACCGCGACGCTCAAGCAGGGCATCGAGCAGCTGCTCCGCCACTACGTCCCCGAAGTCACCGAGGTGAGAGCCGTATGAAGATCGCACCGGAAGCGCTCGACCAGCTGTTCCTGAAGGCCCGGAGCTACAACGGCTATACCGACGAGCCCGTCTCGGAGGGCGAGCTGCACGCGATCTGGGACTTGATGAAGATGGGGCCGACCTCGGCCAACCAGCTTCCTTCGCGCCTCGTCTGGTGCGTGTCCGACGAGGCCAAGGCGAAGCTCGCCGAAGCCTGCTCGGCGCAGAACGCGCCCAAGATCCTCAAGGCGCCGGTGTCGGTGGTGATCGGCATGGACACCGAATTCCACGAATACCTTCCCGAGCTGTTCCCGCACACCGACGCGCGCAGCTGGTGCGTCGGCAACCGCGAGCTGCGCGAGGCGTCGGCCTTCCGCAATTCCTCGCTGCAGGGCGCCTATCTCATCATGGCCGCGCGTGCGCTCGGGATCGACACGGGCCCGATGTCTGGCTTCGACGGGGGCAAGGTCGATGCGGCGTTCTTCGCCGACACGCCGTCGGTGCGCACCAACTTCATCTCGACGCTCGGCCACGGCGACCCGGCAAGCATCTTCGAGCGGCTGCCGCGGCCGGGGTTTGAGAAGTTCAACCGGATTACGTGAAGCCCCGTGATTCAATTCATTCCGTTCGTCCTGAGGAGCCGCTGAGCTTGTCGAAGCGGCGTCTCGAAGGACATGGTGGTTCGAGACGCGCCCCTTCGGCTGCCGCCCGCGACGGCCGGCTCAGGACAGGCTTCGGCTGCGCTCAGTCGCTCCTCACCACGAACGGAATATTTTGTTTGGCGAACTAGCGCCGTGCGCACCCTCGTCATCGACACTGCGACCGCGGCCTGCTCGGTCGCGCTGGTCGAGGGCGGTGCCGTCGTCGCCCGCATCCACGAGGTCGTCGGCCGCGGCCATGCCGAGCGGCTCGTCCCCATGATCGCAGAGTTGCCAGACGGCGGCCGCGCCGCGCGAATCGCCGTCGACTGCGGACCCGGCAGCTTTACCGGCGTCCGCGTCGGCATCGCCGCGGCGCGTGGGCTGGGGCTCGGCTGGGGCGTCCCCGTTCACGGCTATTCCTCGGTTGCGCTGATCGCCGCCGCTGCCTTCGCGCGCGAGCCACGCCGGGCGCTTGCCGTCGCGTTGGAGGCGGGGCACGGTGAGGTCTTCATGGCCAGCTTCGACGCCGCCCTCGCCACGATCCTGCCGCTCGCCTCGCTCAAGCCGGAGGCGGCCGTCGCGACGCTCGGCGGCTTGCCCGTGACCGGCAACGGCGTCGCCCGCCTGCTGGCCGTCGACCCGTCGCTCGACGCAGCCGAGATGCTGCCCGAGGCGGCAGACTGGCGCCTGCTCCCCGGCGATCTGGCGATGCTCCCACCCAAGCCGATCTACGGCCGCGCCCCCGACGCGAAGTTGCCGTCGGCACCGGCGAAGCGCTGATGGCGACGCGCACCGTCCAGCTCCGCGCCGCCGACGCGCGCGACATCGACGCGGTCGACCGGGTCATGGCCGCAGCCTTCGATCCGCGCTTCGGCGAGGCGTGGACACGCAGCCAGTCGCTGGGCGTCCTCGCGATGCCGGGCGTCCGCCTGACGCTGGCGCTGGTCGACGACGCGCCGGCCGGCTTCGCGCTCGTCCGCGCAATCATGGACGAGGCCGAGCTGCTGCTCCTCGCGGTCGACCCGGCACACCGCCGCACCGGCATCGGCAGCGCGCTGCTGCGCGCGGTCGAGGCCGATTGCACCGCCCGGGACGTCCGCAAGCTTCACCTGGAGGTGCGTTCGGGCAACACCGCCGTGCGCCTCTACGCGCGTCACGGCTTCGCCCAGATCGGCGAGCGCCGCGGCTATTACCGCGGCCGTGAGGGCAAGCTCCACGACGCCCATACCTACGCCAAGGCACTTGTTTGACGGCGGCACCAGCCCGCTCCCCCACCCGGCCTCCCACAGCGTATTCTGAATGGGAGGCCGGGTGGGGAAGCGGGCTGGTGCCGCCCATCCGCGTGAGCGGATCAGCCAAGTCGCTTGTTGCGAGTCGGTATCGCTTTTCGCAACAAGCGCGTAACGCTACATAGGCCCGAGCAAAGGGGGCCGCCGGTCATGGCACGCAAGATCGATCTCGAATCCCTCTGCAACCAGAAGGGCCTTCGCATCACCGAGCAGCGCCGCGTGATCGCGCGCGTCCTGTCGGAGGCCGAGGACCATCCCGACGTCGAGAAGGTGTACGCGCGGGCGTCGGCGATTGACCCGGGCATCTCGATCGCGACCGTCTACCGCACGGTGCGGCTGTTCGAGGAGGCAGGCATCCTCGACCGCCACGATTTCGGCGACGGCCGCGCCCGCTATGAGCCCGCGCCGGAAGCCCACCACGATCACCTGATCGACGTCGAGACCGGCCGCGTGATCGAGTTCGTCGACCCCGAGCTCGAGCAGCTCCAGAAGGCGATCGCGGAGAAACTGGGCTTCCGCCTGGTCGACCACCGGATGGAGCTCTACGGCGTGTCGGTCGACCGCAAGGTGTGAGGGTGTCGTCCGCCGCCTCCATCCTTTCGTCACCCCGGACTTGTTCCGGGGTCCAGCCATCCGCGAGTGACGCGGCAAGAGGCTCAAGCGAGATCGCTTGCCGAACCCTGGACCCCGGGACAAGCCCGGGGTGACGGAGCATTTGGCTGAGCGGGACAACTGCCGAACAAGTCCGGGATGACGTTGCACATTGTGGCAGGCCGGTTGCGCCTGACGGGCCGCGCAACAGCAATGGTCTTCGCCCTTCTCGTCGCACTCCTCGGCCACGGGCTGTGGCGCCTGTTCCGCCTGTCCTCTCCTTGGCCGCGTCTCCTGCTCGGCATGATCGGCCGCATCGCCGGGGCGCGCCCGGCCGTCATCGGCAAGCCGCTGAAGCGCGATGTGTTCTTCGTCGCCAACCACGTCAGCTGGCTCGACATCCTCGTCCTCGCCGGGGCGACCGGCACCGCGTTCATCGCCAAGGGCGAGCTCGCGCGCGTCCCCCTGATCGGCTGGCTGTGCCGGCTCAATCACACCGTGTTCGTCGACCGCGGCGATCGCAACGCCATCGCCGCCCAGGTCGCCGACGTGCGCGACGCGCTCGACACCGGCTGGAGCCTCGCGATCTTCCCCGAGGGCACTACCGGCGACGGTACCGCGCTCCTGCCCTTCAAGGCGCCGTTGCTCTCGGCACTCGACCCCGCGCCGCCGCGGGTCCGCGTCCAGCCGGTGCGGATCGACTATGGCGCCGCGCTGGCCGAGATCACCTGGGTCGGCGACGAGCCCGCCCTCGCCAATGTCCGCCGCATCCTCGCGCGGCCCGGCGGCATCCCCGTCACGCTCCGCTTCCTCGAACCGTTCGATCCCGCCGATGCCGGCAACCGCAAGGCGATCGCCGCCGAAGCGCGAACGCGGATCGAGGCCGCTTAGATTTGGGCCCTTCGGCATATTCGGACGAATCACCCTCTCACCGTTCGTGCTGAGCGAAGTCGAAGCACATGGGTCGGGCGTGCCCTTCGACTTCGCTCAGGGCGAACGGACGTCATGTTCCACTCGAACCCGCCTTGCCTTATAGGCGCGCACGATGACCGCTCCGAAAACCTTCCACGTCAAGTCGTTCGGCTGCCAGATGAACGTCTATGACGGCGAACGCATGGCCGAGCTGATGGGCGCGCAGGGCATGACCGCGGCCGATGCCGATGCCGCCGATCTGGTCGTCCTCAACACCTGCCACATCCGCGAGAAGGCGACCGAAAAGGTCTATTCGGACATCGGCCGCCTCAGAAAGGGCGGGCGCACGCCGATGATCGCGGTCGCGGGCTGCGTCGCGCAGGCGGAGGGCGAGGAGATCGTGCGGCGGGCCAAGGTCGACGTGGTCGTCGGCCCCCAGGCCTATCACAACCTGCCCGAGCTGGTCGCGCAGGCTGCGAAGGGTACGGCCGCGCTCGACACCAGCCTGCCCGCGCTCGCCAAATTCGGCCGCCTGCCCGCCCGCCGCCGCACCGGTCCCAGCGCCTTCCTGACCGTGCAGGAAGGCTGCGACAAATTCTGCACCTATTGCGTCGTCCCCTACACCCGTGGTGCCGAGGTCAGCCGCCGCCTCGACGGACTCGTCGACGAGGCCAAGGCGCTGGTCGACGCGGGCGCGCGCGAGATCACGCTGCTCGGCCAGAACGTCAACGCCTGGTCGGACGACGGGAGGGGGCTCCACGACCTCATCCGCGCGCTCGACCGCATCCCCGGCCTCGTGCGCATCCGCTACACCACCAGCCATCCCAACGACATGACCCAGGGCCTGATCGACGCGCACCGCGACGTCGAAAGTCTGATGCCTTTCCTCCACCTCCCCGTGCAGGCAGGCAGCGACCGCGTGCTCAAGGCCATGAACCGGTCGCACACCCGCGATTCCTACCTCCGCCTGCTCGACCGGATTCGGCAGGCCCGCCGAGACATTGCACTGTCGGGCGACTTCATCGTCGGCTTCCCCGGCGAGACCGAAGCCGAGTTCGCCGAGACGCTGAGCCTGGTGGACGCAATCGGCTACGCCCAGGCCTTTTCGTTCAAATACAGCCCGCGTCCCGGCACTCCCGCCGCGACGCTCGCCGATCAGGTTCCTGCCCGCGTTATGGACGAGCGTCTCCAGCGCCTGCAGGCCGCGCTCAACCGCGACCAGCACGCGTTCAACCGCGAGACCGTTGGCCGCAGCTGCGCCGTGCTGATCGAGCGCACCGGCAAGCTCCCCGACCAGATGCTCGGCAAGTCGCCCTGGCTCCAGTCGGTCCACGTTATTGGCGACCTCGCGATCGGCGACCTCGTCGAGGTGACGCTCACCCAGGCCGGCCCGAACTCGCTGACCGGGCAACTGCCGGTCCGCGTTGCCGCTTAGGAAACAAGCGCCAGAAAGCGCCGCGGCGTCATCCCCAGGAAGCGCTTGGCGTCGCGGATGAAGTGCGACGCGTCGAAATAGCCGTGGCGTGCCGCTTCGCTATACCCGCGTTCGCTGATGATCATACGCTCCAGCGCCCGCAGGAACCGCCCCCGGTTGAGCAGCACCTTGGGCGGATAGCCGAAATGACGCAGCGCGCTGCGCCGGACGACATGGCTGGCTACCCCCAATTGCTCGCCCGCGGCTTCGGCGGCGCACATGCCACCTTCGGCGATGATCCGGGACAACCCACGCACCAGCGGCTCGTCCGGGCATGGCAAGGGCTTGCTGGTGCCGACCGCCGCGTCGAGCCGGGTGGCGAGGCCGTCGAGGCCCCCCGTCGTGAGCGACGCGGCGAGCGCTGCCACCAGACGGCCGTCGAACACCTCGGCAGCCGGCACCACCCGATCGCCCAGCGCCGCTGCCGACCGGCCGACGATGTTCGCCCAGCCGAGCGCGGACACGACAACGGACACGACCTCGCCGCCGCTCGCGGTCAGCCGCGCCGCACGGCTTCTCGGGCCGAACAGCACCACTTCCGGGAGCGATTCGTAGCGACGGTTGCCGATCAGCGCCGACACCTCGCCCGCCTCGCGCGTGATCATCAGACGGGCCTCGCCGGGCAGCGCCCACAGCGTGCGATGCGCCGCGCCCGCGTTCGCAGGCGGCGACCAGGTTTCATAGCGGGCGACGAGATTCGCGAGCGCCGGCGCGGGCGCCTCGACGCGGGTCAGCGGCGCGCGGCAGGACTCCATGCCTGAAATGCGCCAGCTACGCTCCGATCGAGCCGCCGACTGACGCATAATGCCTTCTACCGCCGATTGCTCCTGCATCGCAGCTCTGTATGTACCGCCAGGCGGAGGTGCCGCACATCGCTCGTTCGAGGTATGCGTGCGCACGGAGGTTGCACTCCGTCGCGGCTGTCCCCACGCTGGGCTGAGCACCAAACCCGAAAGGACCGCATGAGTCGCAAGCCCGTCGCCGCCGCATCCGGCGAGCGTAGCCGCATCGAGCTCAGCTTCGACAAGCCGCAGTCGCTGAGCACCCTGTTCGGCCAGTACGACCGCAACCTGGTGGCGCTGGAGAACCGGCTCGGCGTGTACATCACCGCCCGCGGCAACCGCGTCGGGCTGGAAGGGACGGCGGAGCAGGTGGCGCTGGCGCGCGACGTTCTCAACGATCTTTACGCCCGCATCGCCCGCGGCGAGGACGTCGACTCAGGGCTGGTCGACGCTTCGATCGCGATGGCAGCGGAGCCGGTGCTCGACGGCATCATCAGCGCCGACGGCGAGAGCGCACCGTCGGTGATGATCCGCACCCGCAAGAAGATCATCGTGCCGCGCACGCCGGCGCAGGCGCATTACATGCGCGCTCTGACTGCCAATGACATGATCTTCGCGCTCGGACCCGCAGGAACCGGCAAGACCTATGTCGCGGTTGCGCAGGCGGTGGCGCAGCTGATCAGCGGCTCGGTGCAGCGGCTGATCCTGTCGCGGCCCGCGGTGGAGGCAGGCGAGCGGCTGGGTTTCCTGCCCGGCGACATGAAGGAGAAGGTCGACCCCTACCTGCGCCCGCTGTACGACGCGCTCTACGACTGCCTGCCTGCCGAGCAGGTCGAGCGCCGCATCCTGTCGGGCGAGATCGAGATCGCGCCGATCGCCTTCATGCGCGGCCGGACGCTTGCCGACGCGTTCGTGATCCTCGACGAGGCGCAGAACACCACGCCTGCGCAGATGAAGATGTTCCTCACCCGCTTCGGCCAGAACAGCCGCATGGTGATCTGCGGCGATCCCAAGCAGGTGGACATTCCCGGTGGGGTAGCGGCATCCGGCCTGGCGGACGCGGTGGCGCGGCTGGGAGGGCTTGAGGGCATCGCGATCACGCGCTTCACCGGCAAGGACGTGGTGCGGCATCCGATTGTCGGGCGGATCGTCGAGGCGTATGAGGGCGCCGGTTGACGACGATGGATATCCTAATATAGCGTCAGGATATCCTAAGATCGTGTCCTCAATCTTCTAAAGGCTATCATGGGCGCATTGTACCTCAAGGATGACCAAGTGAGAGCCATGGCCGAGCGGCTGGCGCGACGCCGCGGACTGACCAAGACAGCCGCTGTTAAGCTCGCGTTGGTGAACGAGCTCGCCAAGGACGAGCCCAAGCGGTCCGTGCACGAGATCGCGGAAGAGCTTCGTCGCACCTCCACATACAAATATGATCGGTCCGTGGTGATCGATAAGGCCTTCTGGGATTCGCTCAACGACGAAGAGGGTGACGATTGAGCCTCTTCGTCGATGCGTCCGCGTTAGTCGCGATGATGCGCGAGGAGCCGGAAGCGCCGCGGCTCCGTGATTTGTTGGAGAGCACCACGACCCGGCTAACGAGCGGCATGGCGCTTTGGGAGACGGCCCGGGCTATCAGCCGTGGCGAGACCGATGGACCCGTAGCGGCCTTGGTCGAGGCCGAGCGCTACTGCCGCGCCTTCGGCATCGCGGTTGTTCCGATCAACATGGACGAAGCTAAAGAAGCCGGTCGCGCCCACGCTCGCTACGGCAAAGGCACCGGACATCCCGCCCGCCTAAACATGGGCGATTGTTTCGCCTACGCTTGCGCTCGGACGAACGGCGCGAAACTGCTCTACAAGGGTGACGATTTCGCCCATACGGACCTCAAATGATCACCGTCGAACTCTCTCGTGAGGACCCATGGCCCGCACACGACTGGGACGTACTTGCGGCCCGTGCTGTCCGCACCGCCGTCGCGCGCACCCCGCATGGCCCGCTCAACGACACGCCCGCAGCGGTAGAGGTGTCGGTGCGTCTCACCTCCGACCACGAGGTGCGCACCCTCAACAACCAGTACCGGCACAAGGACAAGCCGACCAACGTCCTGTCCTTCCCGATGGTCCAGCCCGATCTGCTCGACACCGTCAGCCAGAACTCCGACGATGGCGAGCTGCTGCTCGGCGATATCGTCCTTGCCCACGGCGTCTGCGCGGCTGAAGCGACAGAGCGGGGCATCGCGATCGACACGCATGCGACGCATTTGATCGTGCACGGCGCGCTGCACCTGCTAGGCTATGACCATATGACCGACGAAGAGGCGGAGGCGATGGAGGCGATCGAGCGCGCGGCACTGGCCAATCTCGGCATCGCCGACCCCTATCTGGTGCGCGAGGACTGACGACACGCCATGCCTGAGGGCCAGGCCGGGAACGGCGACAGTAGCAGCGAATTGGGGATTTGGCGTGGGCTGAAGTCCCTCATCTTCGGCGATCCCGGCGAGGAGCGGCTGCGCGACCAGCTCGAAGGGGCGATCGACCGCCACGAGGGCGATCCTGCCCCCGACGAGCCCGGCGACCTCTCGCCGCTCGAGCGCCAGATGGTGCGCAACCTGCTCCATTTCGGCGAGCGCGACGCGGGCGATGTCGGCGTGCCGCGTGCCGACATCGTCGCGGTCGAGCGGGGCATCAGCTTCGCCGAGCTCGTCCGCACCTTCGCCGACGCGGGCCACAGCCGGCTGCCGGTCTACCGCGACGCGCTCGATACGATCGTCGGCATGGTTCATATCAAGGATATCTTCGCCATTTTAGCCAAGGGCGAGGCCCACCCGGAGAGCATCGCCGGCCTGATCCGCGAGCCGCTCTACGTGCCCATGTCGCGCGGCGCGCTCGATCTGCTCGCCGACATGCGCCAGCGGCACGTCCATCTCGCGATCGTGCTCGACGAATATTCCGGCACCGAGGGCCTCGTCACGATCGAGGACCTGGTAGAGGAGATCGTTGGCGAAATCGAGGACGAGCATGACGATGCACCCGCCGCACTGCTCGTGCCACTCGACGGCGGCGCCTGGGACGCGGATGCGCGGGTCGAGCTGGAGGACGTCGCCGAGACCGTGGACCGGCGACTCGGCGAGACCGAAAGCGATGTCGACACGCTGGGCGGTCTGACCGCGGTGCTCGCCGGGCGGCTGCCCGAATCGGGCGATTGCATCGACCACCCGAGCGGCTGGCGGATCGAGGTCGTCGCCGCCGACGAGCGCCGCATCGACCGGCTGCGCCTTCACCCGCCGCTCGCCGTCGCGCCAGACGAGGAAGCCTGACCGCCATGCGCAGACACATCCTGATCGTCCTCGGCCTGGTTATGCTTGTCGGCGCGGCGATAGTCGCTTATCTTGCTTGGCCCGACGAAGCGCAGACGCCGTTCGACCGCGTCGCCGGCGACCGGCCGGAGATTGGCGCGCCGCGCGTCCAGACGCTCCCGACGGTCAAGGTCGCCGAGGTCATCGGCTGGCACAACGCCGCCAGGCCGAGCGCCGCGGCAGGGCTCAGGGTTCAGCCGTTCGCGACCGGCCTCCAGCATCCGCGCTGGCTCTATCGGCTGCCCAACGGCGACGTGCTGGTCGCCGAGAGCAACTCGCCACCGCGCAAGGCCGAGGGGATCACCGATGGGGTAATGGGCCTGCTGATGAAGCGCGCCGGCGCGGGGGTGCCGTCCGCCAACCGGATCACGCTGCTGCGCGATGCCGATGGCGACGGCGTCGCGGAGACGCGCAGCACATTCATGACCGGCCTCAACTCGCCCTTCGGGATGGCGCTGTTCAAGGGTCAGCTCTACGTCGGCAACACCGATGCGCTGGTGCGGGTGCCCTACGTCGAAGGCGCGACCAGCGTCACCGCCAAGCCCGAGCTGGTCGTCAAGCTCAACCCCGGCGGCAACCATTGGGCGCGCAACGTCATCGCGGCGCCCGACGGCCGCACGCTGTTCGTCGGCGTCGGCTCGTCCACCAACATCGCCGACAAGGGCATCGAGCGCGAGAAGTACCGCGCCAACATCCTGCAGGTGTGGCCGCAGGACAAGAATTGGCGCATCTACGCGGCGGGGCTGCGCAACCCCAACGGCATGGCGATCAACCCGGCGACCAAGGAGCTGTGGACGGTCGTCAACGAGCGCGACATGCTCGGCTCGGATCTCGTGCCCGACTATCTCACCCAGGTCTCGTTCGGCGACCAGTTCGGCTGGCCCTGGTATTATTGGGGCGGCTACCCCGATGCGCGCGTCGAGCCCAACAACCCGGCATTGCAGGAATATAGCAAGCGGCCCGACTACGCGCTCGGCCCTCATGTTGCGGCGCTCGGCCTGGCCTTCAGCGACGACGTGAAGCTTGGCGGCCGATTTGCCAGCGGGGCGTTCATCGGTGAGCACGGCTCGTGGAACCGCAAGCCGGTGTCGGGCTACAAGGTCGTCTATGTGCCTTTCGGCGCCAACGGCTACCCTGCCAAAGGCGCCAAGCCGGTCGACGTGCTCACCGGCTTCCTCGACGGGCAGGGCCGCGCGCAAGGGCGTCCGGTCGGCGTGATCGGCGACAAGTCCGGCGCGATGCTCGTCGCGGACGATGTCGGCAACGTGATCTGGCGCGTCAGCCCGGCGGCATGACGATGCGCCGCGCGCTCCTCCTCGCCCCCATTCTCGCTGGCGCGATGGCCGCGTGCAGCGACGGCAACCAGCCGACGCGCCCCGAGCATCAGCTGATCGCAGCGGTTCGCCAGGGCCTCTACGCGGTCAAGGCCGCGCCGGGCGGCGCGATCGCGTTGTTCTCAAATGTCCGCCTGATCGGCCGGAACACGGTGTGCGGCACCGTCGACGCACAGGACGGTGGCGGCCTGCGCAGGTTCGTGTCGGTTGCTGGAGCGGAGCCGGTGATCGAGGGCTCGGGAGACCCCGCCGCCCCCGCGAAGATCGACGCGGCCTGCAAGGGCCCTTCGCGCAAGGTCACCGGACGCAACGCGGTATATTCCGACATCGAGGTCGAGCAAGCGGCGCACTGATCGGGCCGCGGGCCGCTGAGCGCGGTTTTCGGTTGGCCCGATCCACTCTCCTTCGTTCGTGTTGGGCGCGGACGTCGCACATCCGTTGGGCGCCCCCCCTCCGGCGGGCTGGCAAGCCAGCCGCTCAGGACAGGCTTCGACTTCGCTCAGGCGAACGAAGGTAGTCATTGCACCCGCACGACTTCGGTCCAGACTAACTGCCGCGGAATAGACCTCGGCGGCTCGCGCCGGAAGGACGTCAGGCGACGCTCAGACCCACGTCCAGGTTGTTCCGCGTCGCGTTGGAATAGGGGCACACCTCGTGCGCCGCCTGCATCAGCCGCTCGGCGTTCGCCTTGTCGACCCCGGGCAGCGAGGCGGTGAGGTCCGCCGTCACGCCATAGCCGCCCTCGGAGCGCGGGCCGAAACCGACCTCTGCGAACGACCAGCCCGAACGTGCTCGCGTTCGGGGACAGCCTTACCGCGGGCTACGGCCTCGCGCGCACCGACAGCTTCCCGGCGCAGCTCGAGGGACTGCTTCGCGCGAGGCGCCCATCGGCGCATGTCCTCAACGCCGGCGTGTCCGGCGACACCACGGCGAGCGGCCGTGCCCGCCTCGCCTGCGTCCTCTCGCGTCTCCAGGTCCAGCCCGACCTCGCGATCGTCGCACTCGGCGCCAACGACCTGCTCCGCGGGGTCGCCCCGAACGCCATGCGCGTCAACCTCGACGCGATCCTGCACACGCTGGCGGACTGCCGCATCCCCGTGCTCCTCGCCGGCATGCAGGCGCCGCCGTTCCTCGGCTGGTTCCAGCAGCAGTTCGACGCGGTGTTCCCCGATCTCGCCCGGCACCACGGCATCCCGCTCTACCCGTTCTTCCTCGACGGCGTGGTCGGCGATCCCGCCCTGGTCCTCGCCGACGGCATCCACCCCAACGCCCGCGCGATCGGCATCGTTGCCCGTGCCATCCTGCCCCACGTCGAGGCCGCGCTCGACGCCGCGGAGCGTTCCCGCGCGGCGTAGGTAACGGCTTCTTAGGGACGCGAACGGCATAGCGGCGCCCGAGCGCCACCGCCGATGGGAAGCCCCAAGTGAAGCCACTGCCCCTGATCGCGCCCAACCCGCCGCGCTTGAGCGAATTGGGGGACGCGCTGAGGCGGGTTGAGACGTCGGGCATCTACAGCAACAACGGCCCCGAGGTCCGCGCCTTCGAGGCCGAGGTGACCGAACGGATGTTCGGCGGTCACGGCGCCAGCCTCGCGATCGGCAACGCCACGCTTGGGCTGATGATCGCGTGCCGGGCGGCGGCGGGGCTGAACCCGCAGCCCGGCACCTATGCGCTGATGCCCGCGCTCACCTTCGCAGCGACCGCGCATGCGGCCGAATGGGCCGGCCTGACCCCGCTCGTCTGCGACATCGACCCGGACGACTGGGGCGCCTGCGCGGCGGAGGAGGAGCGCCTGCTCCGCCAGCACGGCGCGCGTATCGGCTGCGTCGTTCCTTATGCCACGTTCGGCAATGCGATCGACCTCGACCGCTACGCCTGGTACCGCGAGCGATACGGCGTCGGCGTGGTGATCGACGCCGCCTCCTCGCTGGGAACGCTCGACGAGGCAGGCGAGGGCTTCGGCGCCCGCTCCCCCTTCGCGATCGTCCACTCGCTCCATGCCACCAAGACCTTCGCGGTCGCCGAGGGCGGCCTCATCCACAGCGGCGACATGCAGCTGATCGCGACGCTCCGCGCGATGACCAACTTCGGCTTCGAAGCCGGCCGCAGCGCGACGCTTCCCGGCATCAACTGCAAGCTGCCCGAGGTGCTCGCGGTCATGGCACGCGACAAATTGCACGGCATCGAGCAGGTCTGCGACGCGCGAGCGCGTGTCGAGATGGCCTATCGCGAGGCACTCGCCGACTTCGGCCTCCAGCAGGTCGCGGGCACCCGCCGCGCGATGCAGTTCATGCCCGTGCTCGTCCCTGCTCACCTCGCCGACAGGCGCGACGCCATCGCCGCCGCGATGCAGGCGGATGGCATCGGCTCCGGCCGCTATTTCAGCCCCCACCTCGGCGAGCAGTCCTGGTTCCGCCGCACCGCCACGATCGAGCCGACCCCGCATGCCGACGCGGTCGGCGGCCGGATGACGTCGCTGCCGATTACCGACTTCATGGACGAGGCCGACGCGCACCGCGCCGCGGAGTCCTTTGCCCGCGCCTGCGCCGCCGCCGATCGCATCGCGCCGGCACGCCTCACAATGCCGCAGATCGCCTCGCTCGTCGTCGTCGGAGGTGGGCCCGCCGGCACCGCGCTGCTCACCGCCGCGACCAAGCGCGGCCTGCTCCCCGATCTCGCGCGCTCGGGCCTGGTCGTGGTCGAACGCGACGTGCGCGTCGGCAACGGCCGGCTTGGCCGCTATGCGATCACCTCGGACTCGACAGCGCAGACCTTCCTCACCGCGGTCAAGGACAACATCCACCCCGAACTGGCCGCATTGGAGCAGCACGCTTGCGGGCGCGCCGTCGCAGCTCACGCCGACTCGCTCGGCGTGCCCCTCGTCGAGGCCGGTCCGCTGCTCCGTGAGACGGGCGAGCGGCTCGCCGGCATCGTCGAGGCGAACGGCGGCCGGGTGCTGACCGGCCACGAAGCGCTGTCCGCAACCCGCAGCGGCGACGGCCTTTGGACGCTCAGGCTCCGCCGCCTGTCCGACGGCCACGTCTTCGACCAGCGCACGCGCGCGGTCTGCATCGCCACCGGCGGGCACCAGCCGCTCGACCGCCTCGCCGCGCAACAGGTCGCCGGCGCCTCGCTGCTCGATCTCGCCGGAGACCGGCTGCTCCAGTCCGACGACGTGCTCACCCTCGGTGGGTTCGAGAAGGTCGCCGACCTGCTCTCCGCCAAACGCGCGCCGAAAGTCGCGGTGATCGGCGGCTCGACCAGCGCGCTCGCCACCGTCGCGCTGCTGCTCAAGAGCCGTCCCGCGCTCCCGTTCGGCGCCGGTGCGGTCACCCTGCTCCACCGCCGCCCGCTGCGCCCTTTCTACCCGTCGGCGGAGGCGGCGCATGCAGAAGGCTTCACCGATTTCGGCCCGGACGACATCTGCCCGGTCTCGGGCTTCGTCTATCGCCTCGCCGGTTTCCGGCTGGAAGCGCGCGACCTCGTCCAGCGGATGCTCGGAATCGACGGCCGCGCGCCCGAGCCTCGCGTCGCGCTCCACCGCATCCAGGGCGACGACACCGGCGCGCGCGACATCCTGCGCGACGCCGATCTGGTCGTCGCCGCGCTCGGCTACCGGCCCCATGCGTTGCCGCTGCTCGACACCGCGGGCAAGCCGGTCGGGCTTGCCGCGCATGCCGGCGCGCCGATGGTCGACAAGCATTGCCGCGTCGTCGGCGCGGACGGCGCCGCCATCCCTGGCCTCTACGGCATCGGCCTCGCCGCGGGCTTCGTCCCTTGGGGACCGCTCGGCGGCGAGCCCAGCTTTCGCGGACAAGCGAACGGCCTGTGGCTCTGGCAGAACGACGTCGGCCTGCTGATCGTCGACCAGGTGCTCGGCTCGCAAGCGCGCGCCGCCGCGTGAGCAGTCCCGCAATATCCGTCGTCATCGCCGCGTACAATGGCGCTGGCCTGATCGCGGAGACGCTCGCCTCGCTCTCGGCGCAGACCTTCGCCGATTTCGAAGTGCTGGTGGTCGACGATCGCTCGACCGACGGCACGCGTGAAATCGTCCGCGCCTGGCCCGACCCGCGCGTCCGCCTGATCGCGCTTGACGTCAACGGCGGCCCCGTCCGCGCCCGCAACTGCGGCGTCGCAGAGGCGCGCGGCCGTTACATCGCCGGGCTCGATCAGGACGATTTGTGCCACCCTGAGCGTTTCGCGCGTCAGGTCGCATTCCTCGATGCCCACCCGGAGATCGTCCTGCTCGGCACGCAGGTGGAGTGGCTGCTCGGCGCGCGCCTCGGCCCTTCGCGCTACCCGCCGGTTACTACGCCTAAGCTGGTCGCCTGGCTGACCTGGCTCGAGAACCCGCTCGCCTGGTCCTCGGTCATGGTTCGCGCCAGCGCCGCACACGCGCTCGATCCGTTCACCCGCCCCGAAATCCTCTATGCCGAGGATTTCGACCTCTACCACCGTATCCAGGCGCACGGCGGCATCGCCCGGCTTGACGAGCCGCTCGTCACCTACCGCCGGCACGCGGGCGGCGCCTCGCAGCGGTTCACCGAGACGATGGAGGCGAGCGCCGCCCGCGTGCTGACCGAGGCGCATGCGCCGCTGCTCGGCGAGCGTGCAGCGGAGGTCGCGCAATTGCTCCTCCTCCACCACATCTGCGGCGAGCCCGTGCCGGGCCGCGCGACGTTGGTCGCGCTCGGCGCAATCATGGCGACGCTTCAGGCCGCGTTTCTCGACCGTCATCCCTGCCGAGCCGAAGACCGCCGCCTGATCAAA
>CAXTNG010000013.1:18834-26987 GCA_964245475.1 uncultured Sphingomonas sp.
TGGGCCACGATCGGCCGCGCCGGGCTTCGCGCCGGCACGCTGACGCTGGCCGATGTCATGGCGGTACGCCCGGATCACCTCGGGCTTGGTCATGCCGGTGTCGGCGATCTCCTCCTGTCGCGCGCGGTCGGCGGCGCGCGGGGGTTGCGTCTGAGAGGTTAACCCCTTGCGCCCGTCGCCGTCCGCTCCCATTATTGTGCAGCGCAGCAAAACGCGTGGCAGTACTGGAGTAACGACATGCGGTCGATTGCCGACACCATCGCGCACCTGAAGCCCCGTCCGACGATCCCGCCGGCCGACCGGCTCGCTGATCTGGCCGAGCCGTTCGACAATCCGGGCAATCTGCGCGCGCGCACCTTCGTTCCCGACGGCCTCGCGCCCGGCGCGGCGCTGGTCGTTGTCCTCCACGGCTGCACCCAGACCGCGGCCGGTTATGACCACGGATCGGGCTGGTCGGACGTTGCCGAGCAGAACGGGTTCGCCGTCCTCTTTCCCGAGCAGCTTCGCGCCAACAACCCCAACCTGTGCTTCAGCTGGTTCCAGCACGGCGACACGACCCGCGGCCAGGGCGAGGTCGCTTCGATCCGCGCGATGATCGCGGCAATGGTCGCGTCCCGCCGCCTCGATCCCGCGCGCGTCTTCATCACCGGCCTCTCCGCGGGTGGGGCGATGACCGCGGCAATGCTGGCGGCCTATCCCGAGGTGTTCGCGGGTGGCGCGATCATCGCGGGGCTCCCCTCAGGTGTCGCCGGCTCCGTGCCCGAAGCGCTCGAACGGATGCGCGGCCAAGGCCTGTCCGATGCACGCGCGCTCGCCCGAACGGTGCGTGCCGCATCGACCCACGAGGGCCCTTGGCCATCGGTGTCGGTCTGGCACGGCGACGCCGATTTGACCGTGGTGCCCGCAGCGGGCGAAGCGGTCCTCGCGCAATGGCTTGGCGTGCACGGCCTCGATGGGCAGGCGCCGGACGAGGACAGGGTCGACGGCCACAGCCACCGCGTCTGGCGCGACGGCACCGGCCGCGTCGCGGTGGAAGCGCACGTCATTGCCGGCATGGGCCACGGCACTCCGCTCGATACCGAAGGCTGCGGCACCGCCTGTCCCTTCATGCTGGACGTCGGCATCTCGTCCACGCTGCGCATCGCCGAACGCTGGGGTCTTGCGACGGCGGAACCAGCCCGGCTGCGCAAGACGGCCCGCACCGCTGCCGCCCCGTCCGCCAAGGTGGCTCACGCCGCCTCCGGGGTCGGCAAAGTCATCGAGGACGCGCTCCGCACTGCGGGGCTGATGCGCTAGACTTCGATCAGCACCAGGCTGGCGTTATCGCTCCCGTCGCGCTCCAGCGCCGCGGCGAGCAGCCGATCGGCCAGCACCCCGATCGGCCCGGGACGGGCGAGATCGTCCAAGTCGAGCGAGCGCGACACCCCGTCTGAGCACAGCATCAGCCGGTCGCCAAGTGCAAGGTCGAGCCGTTCCGTGTCGATCGTCAACTCGGCGGCCACCCCGATCGCTCGGGTAATGACGTTGGCGTGCGGATGCCCTTCGGCAGCGGCGGGATCGAGCAGCCCGCGGTCGATCAGATCCTGCACCAGACTATGGTCGCGGCTGACCTGCCGCACCGCCGGACCGCGGACGTGATAGGCGCGGCTGTCCCCCGCCCACATTATGGTCGCCGCCGTGTCTTTGACATAGGCCGCAACGATCGTCGCACCGCTGCGCCCCCCGCCAGCGGCAAGGATCGCGGCATTGACCTGCCCCAGCGCAGCGAGGACGGCCGCTTCGCTCACCGGCTCCAGCGCCGCGAGCGCATCGACCACCGCCTGCGCCGCGACGTCGCCCGCGCGCATTCCGCCCATGCCGTCGGCGACCGCCCACAGCCCGGCACCGCCCCGGTCGAGCACCCGATCCTCGTTGACGGTCCTGACCCGGCCGACATCCGTCCGGACGGCGGATCCCGGCGGCTTCGCGACCGCCTTGCGCCGACGGAACAGCGCCCCGAGCTTCATCCGCGTCTGCCGTAGCGCGGCGTCACCGCCCGACCCAGCCGGCGACCTCCGCCGCCACCTGGTTGGCTGCCTGGTTGAGCGCCGGCCCCGCCGACGGCGCGTCGATCGCTGCGACCGGCACCCGTGCCTCGAAGCGCTGTTTCTCCACCGCGGTCTGGTTCGCCCGCACGAGGCTAGCGTCGAACGTCACCACCGCCTCGCGCGTCGTCGCGTCGAGCCCGAAGTTCCTGAGCTCGCCGCCGAGCCGTGCGCCAGGGTCGGTGATCGCCTGCGGGGTCGACAGCACCACCATCCCCGACCGCGCCGCGATCGTATCCGACAGCAGCCGCGCGAACAGCCGGTTGGGCACCTCGACCCACAGCGCCTTCTCGACATAGGCGACGGTGGTGGCGGTCGCCTGCACCGGCACCCGCGCGGTTGCCAGCGACTGGGGCACCGCGGGCACCTGGATCGAGATCGACTTGGCGGTCGCCGAGCTCACCTGTTGCCCGATCGGCACCATCGCATCGGCCTTCAACGTGAGCAGCGACGGCGGCGGCTTGGCGCCGAAGCTGATGCACCCCGCCAGCGGCACGAAGGCGGCGAGGGCGAGAAGGTGGCGTGCGGTCATGTCACTGGCCCCATATCACTTACCTTTATAGTCGGGGAGCTTGGGCGCGCCGATCAGCGAGCTTGCACCCTGCTGGTCGATCTTCTCGGCGACCGAGGATAGCGACTGCGACATCACGCGCAAATCGCGGACCAGCAGGCCGACCTCCGGAATCGTCTGCTTGGAGAAGTTCTGCAGGCCCGGACGCGCGTCGTCGATCGCCGCGCTCAGCGAATCCGCGCTCTTCTGCGCCGATCCGATCGCCTTGTTGAGGTTCGCCATCGCCGGCTGGACGTCGTTCGCCAGCACGCCGTTGGTCGTCTGTGCCAGCGCGCCGATCTGCTGCGCGGCATTGCCCGCCTGCTCGATCGCGACCCGCGTCTGGGCCAGCGTCGCGGCGATCTCCGGACCGCGGTCGGCAAGCGCGTCGGACAGCCGGTTGGTGTTCGCGAGGATACCGGCGATCGATGCCTGGTTGCGGTCGGACAACAGCGAGGTCAGCCGCTCGGTCAGCGTCGACAGGCGCTCCAGCAACTGCGGCGCGGAGTTGAGGATCGCGCCGAAGCCGCCGACCTTGGTCGGGATCACCGGCACGCCATAGGGGCAGGATTGCGCCACGGCGTTCGAGTTGCATTCGATCGGCGGGGCACCCTTGCGCGCGCCGTCGAGCGACACCGTGCTGGTGCCGGTGAAGCTGCCGAGCACGGTGGCGGTGGTGCCTTGCAACACGGGCGTTTCGTTCTTCACCGCGATGCGGACGCGGACGAACTGCGGATCGTTCTTCCACAGCGCGATGTCCTTGACCTGGCCCAAAGGCACGCCCGAATACGCGACCTGCGACCCCTTCGCGAGCCCGTCGACCGACTGGCGGAAGAAGATGTCGTATTCCTTCTCCGCGGTGCCGCCCAGCCGCGCGATCCAGACGGTGAACAGCGCCAGGACGCCCAGCAGGATCAGCACGACGGCGCCGACGAGGACGTGATTCGAACGGGTTTCCATCAGCTTGCCCCTACCCGCGGCGTTGTCACGCCCCGCGCTGCGTTGTCGGCGAGCCCGCCCTGCGTGCGCTGCCCGCTCTGTTCCTGCTTCACTTCGGTCGGGTGTTCACGCGCCTCGTTCGCCGCCCGCGAGGCGACGGCGGCACGGCCGCGCGGACCGTTGAAATATTCCTGGATCCACGGATGATCGAGCTTCAGGAGATTGTCGATCGTGTCGACCGCGATCACCCTCCTGTCGGCGAGCACCGCCACCCGGTCGCAGATCGCGTAGAGCGTATCGAGATCGTGGGTGATCAGGAACACGGTCAGCCCCAGCGTCTTCTGCAGCGACGCGGTAAGGTCGTCGAACGCCGCCGCGCCGATCGGGTCGAGCCCGGCGGTCGGCTCGTCGAGGAACAGCAGCTCCGGATCGAGCGCGAGGCTGCGCGCGAGCCCGGCGCGCTTCTTCATGCCACCCGACAGCTCGGCCGGGAACTTCGGCCCTGCATCGCCCGGCAATCCGGTCATCACCACCTTGTAGGACGCGATCTCGTCGAGCAGCGACTGCGGCAGAGCAGGATAGAATTCGCGCAGCGGCACCTGCACGTTCTCGGCGACGGTCAGCGTCGAGAACAGCGCACCGCCCTGGAACAGCACGCCCCAGCGCTTCCTGATCTCGATAGCCTCGGTCTCTTCGCGCCCGATCGTCGGCTCGCCGAACACCTGGATGTCGCCCGCTTCCGGCGTCTGCAGCCCGATGATCGAGCGCATCAGCACCGACTTGCCGGTGCCCGACCCGCCGACCACGCCGAGAATCTCGCCGCGCTTCACATCGAGGTCGAGGTCCTCGTGGATGACCGAATCGCCAAAGGCATTGCGCAAGCCGCGGACCTGGATGATCGGATCGGTAGAGGCTTTGGTGGGAGTCTGGGCCATCAGTCCCAGCCCACCCAGGTGAAGAACACGGCGAAGAACGCGTCCAGCACGATCACCAGGAAGATCGCCTGCACCACCGCGCTGGTCGTGCGCAGGCCGACCTGCTCGGCGTCCGACTCCACCTGCATGCCCTGGAAACAGCCCGCGATCGCGATGATCGCGCCGAACACCGGCGCCTTGATCAGGCCGATGTAGAGGTCGGTGATCGGCACCACCTCGCGAATGCGCGCGATATAGGTGATCGGCGGGATGTCGAGCGATACCCAGCACAGCAGCCCGCCGCCGATGATCGCGATCAGCGAGGCGTAGAAGCCGAGCAGCGGCATCATTACGATCACCGCGATCGAGCGCGGCAGCACCAGCGCCTCGATCGGCGACACGCCGATCGTGCGCATCGCGTCGATCTCCTCGGTCAGCTTCATCGTGCCGAGCTGCGCCGCGAACGCCGAGCCCGAGCGCCCGGCCACCATGATCGCGGTCATCAGCACGCCGAGCTCGCGGAGCGTGATCCGCCCGACCAGGTTGATGGTGAACGCCTCCGCGCCGAACTGGCGGAGCTGCACCGCGCCCTGCTGGGCGATCACGACACCGATCAGGAAGCTCATGAGCCCGACGATGCCTAGCGCTGCGACGCCGACCACCTCGAAGCGCTGCACCGTCGCATTGTAGCGGAAGCGCATCTGCGGCTCGCGGCCGCGCCCGCCCGTCACTCGCCACCACAGCCACCGGAAGACGCTGCCGAACACCGCCAAGAAAGCGAGCGTCGTCGCGCCGAGGAAGCCGAGCAGGCCGTAGAGCGTCTGGAACGTGATCACGACCGCATCGCCGACCTCGCCGAGCACCCGGTTCAGCGCAGAAGGTGCGGGCGGCCGCGACGGCGCAGGGTGATCCGCGGCAACGACCTGATCGAACAGCGCGCGGCCGTCCTCGTCCAGCCCCTCGACCTCGGCATCGTGGCGCGCGGCGAAGCGATGCACCACCCACGCACCGACCGTGTCGATCCGGTCGATTCCCGACAGGTCGACCTGGTCGACCCCGTCCAGCCCTTCCAGCCGCTCCGGCAGATCGCCCAGCCGCGCCAGCGACAGGTCGCCCGCGAAGCGCAAGGTCTTACCGTCCTGCCGGAAATCCGCGCGAGAGCTCATTGCTCTCATCCTTGGGCGAAACGCGCGCGTCGGGCAAGCCGGTTGCGCAGGGCGGCAGAGTGAATGCTCACAGCAGCACGTCGACGGTGTGGATCACCAGCCCGACCAGCCCGCCGACCAGCGTGCCGTTGATCCGGATATATTGCAGGTCGCGCCCGACCGCATTTTCCAGCCGCCGGGTGATCGTCTGCGTGTCCCAGCCGCGCACCGTCTCGGACACCAGCCGCACGATCGCGTCGCCGTAATCCGCCGCTACGCCAACCGCGGCGCGGCGCGTAAAACGGTTGATCGTCCGCGCCAGCCGCGCATCGTCGCGCAGTGTGTCGCCGAGTTGGCGCAGCAGGTCGCCGAGCTTGCCCGCCATCGCCCGTTCGGGATCGCGCGCAATGCCGAGCAGCATCGCGCGCGCCTGCTCCCAGAGCCCATCAAGCCAGCGCTGCATCGCCGGGTTGGCGATCAGTTCCTCCTTGATCGCCTCGACCCTGGCGCGCACCGTCGCGTCATAGCGCAGGTCGAAAGCGAGGCGGTCGAGCCCGTCCTCGGCACGCTGGCGCAGCGGGTGTTCCGGATCGCCGGCCATGTCGCCGAGCAGCTTCTCCAGCCCAGCGATCAGCTTGTCGGCCAAGGTCTCGTCGAGCCCGGTCCAGCGCAGGATCGAGCCTGCGCGCTCGTGGACGATCTGCCGAATGAGATGGTCGTTGGATGACAGCGCGTCCGCCGCCCAGCGGATCGCGCCGTCGAGTAGGGGCTTGTGCCGGCCTTCCTTCATCGCCGCGGCGAGCAGCGAGCCGAGCAGAGGCGCCACCTCGGCCTCGCGCAGCCGCGCGCCGACCGCGCCCTTGACCATCCCGCCCAATCGCTGGGGATCGAGCGCTTCCAGCATCTGCGCGACCAGCTTGGACGCGCCCAGCCGGAAGCGCCCGCCGGCACCCTCCGGGGGGTCGGTCAGCCACCGTACCGCCGCGCTCGCCACGTCGAGCCGCCGCGAGCGCCGGGCGATCACCGCGGTCTGGAGGAAGTTGTCGCGGAGGAACTGCGCAAGCTGGTCGCCGCTCCGGTCCTTGTTCCTGGGCACGATCGCAGTGTGCGGGATCGGCAGCCCGAGCGGGTGGTGGAACAGCGCGGTCACCGCGAACCAGTCGGCCAGCCCGCCGACCATCGCGGCTTCGGCAAAGGCACGCACGAAGCCCCATGCCGGATGCGCGCCGACCAGTGTGCGGCTGACAAGGAAGGTCGCCGCCATGACGACCAGCATCGCGGTCGCAACCACGCGCATCCGCACGAGGGCGGCCGGCGGAGCCTCGCTCGTGCGGAGGGCTGGCGTCATCGCAGGGAGAATGTGCGAGGGGCGGGTTGGTTCATCGGGCCGTCACCCCCACCCATTCGCGAAGCGAGTGGGAGGGGTGAGGGTGACCGGCCGTGCCTGCTACTCCGCCGGATGCGGGCCGTACCCGATCGCACCGGGTCGCCCGCCCTCGATCACCGGCGTGCCGTCATCGCCGGGCCGGTAGGCGAGCAGCCGCCGTCCGAGCCGAGGCCCGGCCCAGCGCTCGACGCCTACCGCAAGGCTGAACCCCGCGGGCACGATCAGCAGCGTCAGCAGCGTCGACAGCGACAGGCCGCCGATCACCGCGATCGCCATCGGCTGGTTCCACGATCCGTCGCCCCCGATCGACAATGCAGTCGGGATCATCCCGGCGACCATCGCGACGGTGGTCATCACGATCGGCTGAGCGCGCTTGTGCCCGGCGTCGAGGATGGCGTCGCCGAACGGCACGCCCGCGCGCATCTCCTCCAGCGCGAAGTCGATCAGCAGGATCGAGTTCTTGGCGACGATGCCGAGCAGCATCAGTAAGCCGATCAGCACCGGCAGCGAAATCGGCTCGCCGGCGATTTTGATCGCGAGAATCGCGCCGAGCGGCGCCAGCAGCAGCGAGCCCAGGTTGACCAGCGGCGGCATTACCTGACGATACAGCAGCACCAGCACGCCCCAGACCAACGTAATGCCCGCGATCACCGCGATGATGAAGTTGCTGACCATCTCCGCCTGCCACTTCGCCTGCCCCGCCGCGGCGTAATGGATACCCGCGGGCAGGTTCTTCATCGCGGGCAGCGCCATGACCTTGGGCCGCTCGGCGCCGCTCACCGCGCCGGGCGCGAGGTCGGCGTCGATGACGATGCGTCGTTCCTGGTTGAAATGCTTGATCTCGGACGGGCCGGCGCCGAAGCCGATGTCCGCCACAACCTTAAGCGGCACCGTGCCGCCGCGCGCGACCGGCACCGGCAAATTCTCGATCGTCGACAGGTTGCGCCGCGATTCCGCGGACAACTGGACGCGGATCGGGATTTGCCGATCGCTAAGCGAGAATTTGGCGCTGTTCTGATCGATGTCGCCCAGCGTCGCGATGCGGATCGTCTGGCTCAAGGCCTGCGTCGTCACGCCGAGGTCTGCGGCCAGATCCATGTTCGGCTTGATCGTGACTTCGGGGCGGACCAGGTC
>CAXTNG010000014.1:0-6450 GCA_964245475.1 uncultured Sphingomonas sp.
CCGGTGCCGCCCGTGCCGGGCGCAGCGATGGCGCCTCCGGCTCCGCCTGCACCCCCGGCGCCGTGGGCCGGCGATGCCGGTCGTGCGGCGGAGGCGGCGCGCAACATACCCCAGGTCGTCTCGCGTGCCTGCCGCCACGAAGCCGACGGATCGCTCTCCGCCGACGCGATGACGGTCACCAAGATCGACGGTGGCAGGAAGATGATCGTGATCTGCACCGATCGCATCGCCGCCGCGGCGAAGCGCGCCGAGCTCGCCAGCGTCGATGCCGCGCGAGTTCAGCGCGACGCCATGCGCCACGCGCTCGACGCGCTGCGCCGGGTCCGTGAGACGATGGCGAGCGGCCGCGGCTTCGAGCACCTCACCTCCGAGCAGCGCGCCGAGGCGCTGTCAGGGATCGACCGCTCGATCGCCGAGATGGAGCGCGACGGAGCCGAGCGGAACTGAGCGGCAGCCCGCGCGGCCTTGCGATGGGCTGCGCGGGCGTCCATGGGGGCGGGCGATGGTCGACGCTCCCACCGGCGAACCGGTCCAGCTCGAACCGCTGGTCACTCGCATCCTCGCGCCCAATCCTTCCCCCTACACCTTCACGGGGACGCAGACCCACATCGTCGGGTCGGGCGACCTGGCGGTCATCGATCCCGGTCCGGACGACCCCGGCCACCTCGATGCGCTGCTGCGCGCGATCGCGGGGCGGCCGGTGCGCGCGATCCTTATCACCCACCACCATCGCGACCATAGCCCCGCCTCGCGCCCGCTTGCCGGGGTGATCGGTGCCCCGATCGTCGGCGCCGCACCGGTCCATCGCGCCGATGACGGGCCGCGCGCCGACGCAGCGTTCGATGCCGGCTATCGCCCCGACCGGGTGCTTGCGGACGGCGAGAGCATCGCGGGCGAAGGCTGGACGCTGACCGCGCTCGCGACGCCGGGGCACACCTCCAACCACCTCTGCTTCGCGCTGCCGGAGACCGGCGCGCTGTTCTCCGGCGATCATGTGATGGGCTGGTCGACCTCGGTCGTCTCGCCGCCGGACGGCGATATGGGCGATTACATGGCGAGCCTCGAGCGGCTGATGACGCGCGAGGACCGCATCTATTACCCCGGCCACGGCGAGGCCGTCGACAACCCCCGCCGGCTGGTCCGCGGCATGCTCGGCCACCGCAAGCAGCGCGAGGGCCAGATCCGCCGGCTGCTCGCCCGCGGCCCGGCGGCGGTGCCGGAGATGGTCGCCGGCATGTACGCCGGCCTCGACCCGCGACTGCTACCCGGCGCGGAACGGTCGGTGCTGGCGCACCTGATCGACCTCCAGCGGCGGGGGCTGGTGAGTAGCGGGGAGGGGAGTTGGCACATTGTGCGCTCCGACCCTATCCCGTCGCCCCGGGCTTGACCCGGGGCGACGGGATAGGGTGTGCAGCGTCCGATGACCAAACCCATCCGCCTCACCCTCGGCCTGCTCCTCGCCGCCGCCCTCGCGCTGGCGGGCCTCGCCGTCTGGCAGCACCGCCGCGCCGAGCAGGCGGAACGCCAGCTCGGCCTCGACGCCAGCCGCGTGCTCTCCTCCGTCTTCACCCAGGCGCGCGAGCTCCGCGTCGCACGGCTCACCGGCACCGCCATTGCCAAGTCGGCGAGCGACGGCCTGCTTTTCCACAGCGAGCAGGAAACCCGCGCGCCGTTCGCTGTCGGCTATTTCGTTGACCTCCGCCGCATCGGGCCGAGCGACTACGCCTGGGACGTCGAGCGCAAGGTGATGAGCATCCGCATCCCCGACGTCACCGTCGAGTCGCCGAGCGTCGACATGGCGCAGGCGGAGGTTCGCCAGCAGGGCCTGTGGATTTCGCGCAAAACAGGCGCCGATCTGCAGCGCCAGGGCTCGCAACGCCTCGCCCTCACCGCCGACACCAAGGCGAGGTCCGACGAGAACATGGCCAGGGCGCGCACCGCCGCCGTGGCCGCGGTGACCGCGCTCGTCCGCCAGCCGCTCGCTGCCGCGGGAATCGACGGCGTCACGGTCGCGGTGCATTTCCCCTGGGAAGGGGTCCAGTCCGACCGACAATGGGACCGCTCGCGCCGCCTCGAGGAGGTGCTCGGCAACGGCGGCTGACATCGCGCGTTCCCCAGCCTATCTGACGCGCGAAGGAGCCACCCGTGACCGCACAGCCGATGAACCTGCAAGGCGTCGACATCCGCGAGGAGATCGACCGGCTCCGCCGCGAGCGCAACGCGGTGGTCCTCGCGCATTATTACCAGAAGCCCGAGCTGCAGGATCTGGCGGACTTCGTCGGCGACAGTCTCGACCTCAGCCGCAAGGCGCAGGAGACCGACGCCGACGTGATCGCCTTTTGCGGCGTGCGCTTCATGGCGGAGACCGCCAAGATCCTGTCGCCGCAGAAGATCGTCGTGCTTCCCGACATGGACGCCGGGTGCAGCCTGGAGGACAGCTGCCCGCCCGAGCAGTTCGCCGCCTTCCGCGAGCAGCATCCCGATCATATCGCCTTAACCTACATCAACTGCTCTGCGGCGGTGAAGGCGCTCTCCGACGTCATTGTCACCTCCTCGTCGGCCGAGAAGATCCTGTCGCAGATACCTCCCTCCCAGAAGATCATCTTCGGTCCCGACCGCAATCTCGGCGGCTATCTCGCGCGCAAGACCGGGCGCGAGCTGCTGCTCTGGCCCGGCGTGTGCATCGTCCACGAGGCGTTCAGCGAGACCGAGCTGCTCAAGCTCAAGGCGCGGCATCCCGGCGCCCCGGTCGCCGCGCATCCCGAATGCCCCGCGGTGATCCTCGACCACGCCGACTATGTCGGCTCGACCCGCGGCATCCTCGAATATGCGCAGAGCATGGCGGGCGACACGCTGATCGTCGCCACCGAGCCGCACATCATCCACCAGATGGAGAAGGCGGTCCCCCACAAGACCTTCATCGGCGCGCCTGGCGCGGATGGGAACTGCAACTGCAACATCTGCCCGTACATGGCGCTCAACACGATGGAAAAGCTCTACGTCGCGCTGCGCGACCTGGAGCCGCGAATCGAGATCGAGGAAGAGCTGCGGCTCAAAGCGAAGAAGAGCCTCGACGCGATGCTGGCGATGGCGAGCGGGACGGTGGGACTGGGGGATTTGGGGCCGGTGCGGGTGACGGGTGACTAACGCTAACGACGCCGTTGGCCGCACCGGTGCTCCCGCTACGCGCGACTATTTCGCGGAAATGTATGTTGCGGGTCTTTTGGCGGACAGCGGTTGGGACATCTATTTTCCCCGACGGGACAAGGGCTTTGACCTTATCGTTAGCCGACCGTCTGCCAATGGCGCGATCGTGCGACCCGTTCAAGTCAAGGGCAAGTATGCAACAGACGATAAGATTGACAAGGCAGTCTACGGCTATGTTGGGCCGTTGACCGCGCTTCATAAAGACATGGTGCTGGCAATGCCGTTCTTCACATCATCAGATGCGACCGCACCTTGACTTGTTGCATGGGCGCCACGTACGGCATTACTTACTGTTCGGAAGGGATTTGCATTTGAACCGGCGACATTCGTGGCTGGCGAGCCAAAAATGCGTCGCGATTTCGGCCGATATTTCGGCGAAGAAGGATTGCAGGCTTTGGTGGACGCGGAATGAATACGATCCTCGACACCGTCGGCTTCGATATCGTCGCAGTGTCCCACTGACGTGTCGCGTCAAAGCGCGCCCTCATCTTCCTCCATCCGCTTGAGGTCCATGAACGTCGTTATCATTGTGGGCCTCGACTCGCGCCGCCTCCGCAACCGCTTAATGCATTCGGCCCTAGCAAGGTTCGACGTAGGGGCGGACCCGACGATCCGCAACTCGACGGTCGGCCTTGTGCAACGCATGACACTAGCTCCGGCTGCATCGTAGTTGATCAGGTGCAATTACTTGTCACAATCCCGCTGTCCTACACGGGGCCGATCGGTCATGTACGCCGACTCGACTCTTGGCCAGCGCGTCCGGGCCCGACCCGGCGGTTCGGACACCGCGCATAGTGTCAACTTGGTGTCAACTTTGGCGGCGATCAGTAGATGAACATCCCCGGCTTCGACACCGCCGCCTTCGTCGCCACGACGCTCGCCGAAGACCTCGGTGATGCCGGCGACATCACTTCCGCAGCGGTGATCCCGGCGGACGCGCGCTTCGCCGGGGTGATGGACTCGCGCGATGCGGTGGTCGTAGCGGGGCTGCCGCTGGCGGAGGCGTTCTTCCGCGCGCTCGACCCCGATGTGGCCATCGAGCGGCTGGTGGAGGACGGCGCGCAGGTCTCCGCGGGCACCGACCTGCTCCGCGTCACCGGCAACGCCCGCGCGCTGCTCACCGCCGAGCGCTCGGCGCTCAACACCGTCCAGCACCTATCAGGCATTGCGACGCTGACGCGGGCCTACGTCGACCGCATCCGCGGCACCGGCGCGATCCTGCTCGACACGCGCAAGACCATCCCCGGACTGCGTCTGCTGGAAAAGTACGCGACCCGCATGGGCGGCGCACAGAACCACCGCATGGGCCTGTGGGACGCGGCGATGATCAAGGACAACCATGTCGCGGTCGCCGGCAGCGTCGAGGAAGCCGTCACACGCGCGAGGATCGCGAAGATCGAGAGGATCATCGTCGAGGTCGATCGCGTCGACCAGATCGAACCTGCGCTGGCGGCAGGCGCCACCCACCTGCTGCTTGACAATATGGCGCCGGCCACGCTGCGCGGCGCAGTGACCCTGGTCGGCGGCCGGGTGCCGACCGAAGCCTCGGGCGGCGTCACGCTGGAGACGATCCGCGCGATCGCCGAGACGGGGGTCACCTACATTTCGGTCGGCCGCCTGACCCAGTCGGCGCCGGCGGCAGATATCGGGCTCGATCTCGCCCATGCTTGAGCCGCCGCGCAGCCGTGTCATAACGGGCGAAACAGGGGAACGCGCATGACCAGACCGCCGTCGATCGTGAACTTCGAACGCTGCTACCTGGGCGCGCTGCTCGTCGCGGCAGTCAATTCCGCGCTCAACTGGCAGCGGATGATGGCGGTACCGGCAGTGGCACAGGCTCAGGTTGCAATCGGCTCGTGGTACGTACCGGTCACCACCGCACTCGGCTATCTTATCCCGCTGATCCTCTGGTATTTCGCCGCACGGCGGGCGAGCGTCGTCGCCAAATGGATCGTCGTGGTGCTCTTCGGGCTCGGTGTGCTCGGGCTCGCGGCAGGGCTGGCCATGGGCACGATGTCCGCCGGGCTCGGTGGCGTGCTGAGCGTGGTGTCCTTCGTGCTGAATGCGGTCGCCGTGTGGCTGCTGTTCCGCCCGGATGCGCGCGCCTGGTTCGGCGAAACGGCCGCGGCGGACGATCTCGCATGATCGCGCGCGTCTTCGCTGCCGGCGCGCTGCTGCTGCCGTCCGTAGTCGAGGCGCAGGCCTATCGCTGCGCGGTGCCCGCCAGCATTCCGCAGCCGCACGCCGACCTGCCCGATGCCGACCAGCCGAAGCGCGTGGTGCCGATCGGCGGCTATACGCTGGCGATTACCTGGGCATCGCAATATTGCCGCACCGCGCGGGGCAGCGCGGCGCGCTTCCAGTGCGGCGCGGGCAACCGCTTCGGCTTCACCCTGCACGGGCTGTGGCCTGACGGCATCGACAAGGACTGGCCGCAATATTGCGCCGCGACCGGGCTGGTCCCCAAGCCGGTGATCCGCGCGACGCTCTGCGCGACGCCCTCGCCGCAACTGATTCAGCACGAATGGGCCAAGCACGGTACCTGCATGGCTGGCGAGCGGCCGGCCAGCTATTTCGCGCGTTCGACCCGCGCCTATGCCGCGCTGCGCTATCCCGACATGGACGCGTTGTCGCGCGCGCCGCTCACCGCCGGGCGCTTCGCCCAAGCGATGGCTGCGGCGAACCCCGGGCTGGACGCAGGCATGATGCGGGTGACCGCGACCCGGCAGGGCTGGCTCGACGAGGTCTGGCTCTGCATGGACACCCGCTTCCGCTATCGCGCGTGTCCCGTTACCCAAGGCGGGCTGCCGGCGAGCGCGACGCTCAAAATCTGGCGTGGCGGCCGCTAGGCCTGCAGCGTCACCGTCGAGGGATGGTGCCGGTCGAGGTGGCGCTTGATCAGGCGCAGGTTGCGGGTGTTTGATTTGAAGAAGAAGTCGGGGATCGCCCCAACAAACGGGATCAGCCCAAGGCCCCAGTCGACGCCCACGTTGCCGAACATCCGCGCCACCTGCCACTTCGACAGGCCCAGGTTGCGTGCCTCCCAGATCAGCCAGCTGCCCATCACCGGCGCGACAGTCGGGGCGATCGCGGGGATGAAATCCAAAATCACGTCGAGCCCGAGCTTGCGGTTGAGGCCGGGGATGGCGAACAGCCCCTCGAGCAGCTGCTCCATCGCCTCGATGCGGCGACGGACCGAGGCGGGATCGCGGCCGACCGGCAGGCGGTCGAGCAGTGCGGGGT
>CAXTNG010000014.1:6460-6859 GCA_964245475.1 uncultured Sphingomonas sp.
CGCCTTATCTGGTGTCGCGGCGCAGCCGGTTCAACGGATGCCAGGCGCGGGCATTGGACTGGAACTGCACCAGTCGCTGAGCGACCAGAGACCAGCGCAGCGGACGGGCGAGCGGGATGAACGCGGCGTCGGCGTCGAGCGCGCGGTCGGCCTGCGCGATCGCTTGGCCGCGCGCTGCGGCGTTCGGCGCCAGGCGGGCGGCCTCCAGCGCCGCCCGTGCCGCCTCGCCGCACGGGTCGCACGCCGTGGCCAAATACCAGCGTGCGCTGTCGTACGGCGCGACCGCATCGACGAGGCGCAGGTCGGCGGATGCGCCGAGTGCCACGCGCTCGGGCAAAACGCCGACGGCGATAAGCGATGCGGCAACCTGTCCCCACAGCAGCGTCGCCCCGGGTCCCG
>CAXTNG010000014.1:6912-26279 GCA_964245475.1 uncultured Sphingomonas sp.
TCAGGGAGCAGGCTATCGGCAGCCTCCCAGCCCGTGCCTATCGCCTGCGCGAGCGCGGCACGGTCGATCGCCTGGCTCACAGCGGACCGGTTGGCCGCGTCGCCGAGAAACCCGGATCGGTCGACCACCGCCAAACCCAGCAGCCCCGCGGCAGGGTCGAGCCGGACACTGGCCGGCGCGATCCCGGCGACGGCGACCAGCGGCCAATCGCGGAACGTGCCACCCGTCACCAAATCGGACTGGCGCGCAGCGAACCGCGCCACCGCGCGCGCCGCGCGCTCGCCGATCAGGCGGACGTCTTCTTCCGGGCGCGGCTTGCTTGCGCCCTCGTCGTCGGCGTCCGGGTCGAGCGCAGGCCGGAGCAGCGGCGCGTTCCTGGCTATCGCTATGCGGAACGGGCCAGAGCCGCTCGGCTTGCCAGGGCGGACCAGCGCGAGCTCCGGCTGGGCGAAGAGCTTGAGAAGGTCGGGGCGCGGGCGGGAGAGGCGGACCTCAATCACCTGCGGAGTCATCACCACGATCTCGTCGATCGCCGAGAGGAAAGGGAGAAGGGGATTGCGGCTCGCCGGGCGCAGTTGCCGCTTGAGGGCGGCGACCACCTTCTCGGCGGTGACGGGGGTGCCGTCAGACCACGTCGCGTCGCGCAGGCGAAAGATGTAGCTGGTGCCCTCGTCGATGACCGTCCAGCGCTCCGCGAGACCGGATTCGATCTGACCGGCGGCATCGAACCGGACGAGGCCCTGCGCGGTCGCGTCGGCGAACAGACGGGCGGGTGTGTCGGCCGGATTGCGGCTGGCGTCCACCAGCGCGGGCGGCTCGCCAATCGCGCTGACGATCACCGCGGTGGTGTCCGGCCGGCGCCCGCAACCGCCGGCGAGCAGCGCGGCGGCAATCAGGATGGTGCGGACGGCGGGACTTGAACCCGCACTCCGATGGAAACCGATTTTAAGTCGGACGAGAGCTGACCAACACATTGTTATCATTCCGCTTTTTCTGCCTAAGCCTGGGAATGTGTAAGACTTTGTGTAAAATCGGCAGGATGTGAAATGCATGTGTAAGAGATAGTCGGACGAGGCTCAAGCCGGATCGAAGCATGGTTTGCTCGCGAGGTCTACTTGGATGATCTCCTCCGCTCGGCTCGTTACGGCATTGTAGCTCATGAGAGCGTTTGATCGGCTGGACACCGACTCCCGAATGATTCATATCACTGTCGCGCCCGGAAGTTTGGTCACCGAACGGCGCAGCGCATCGCGCTCAGCATAGGGAACCCCGCTTGTCGGGTGGCTCCCGGAATAGAACACCTCTCGTAGGAAATACGGGAGACGCGTTTCCCTGTGCTGCGCGTGACCAACCTCCCGGCTCCAGGCCGGGCGGTGCGCTCCAGCACGAGGAACGCACATGGCTACGGTCGCCTGTCCAAATTGCAGTAATCCGCTTAGCCCTGCCGCTATAGCCTGCCCGAAATGCGGTAGCGCCGCGAATGCCCGTGAGGCAGCAAAGCAGAGCGTCGCTTGCCGCTCTTGCGGCACGACCCTTGCCCGCGCCGCGGTGAAAACCGTTGGTCAGGAGTCTTATATGCTGAACGGCACCACCCGCTATCGGCGCATTGTCCAGCACCACGCCTGCCCAAGCTGCGGTGAACCAAAGCCTTCGCCGGAGTGGACCGACAGCAACTCCAACCAGTCGATCGTGGGCCTGCTCGGTGCCGGCGCGATCCTGTTTTTGCTTTTCGTCCTGATCGTCTATCGCGCGAACCACTGATCCTGCGACATCAAGACGAATATTCAAATCTGTATCGAGCGAGTTGCTGTGGCAGCCTGGAGTGATGCACGGCAGATATGGCTTCCGTTCTCGCTCGATGCTCTATCTCTATAGAAGATACGCTAAGTACAGCGCGTGTTCTATCGGCTGATGGGCGCAAGAGTATGTTTGCAAGTTGCTGCGAAAACACTGTCCATCATGGATATGAATGCATCCGCTAATCTTTCAAATTTGCCGGCCAGTTTGACGTTCCATATCTGCCACGATCTGTTCGACGGTACGGCTCCGGATCGGGATGCCGACTTTGATCTCTTCAGCCATCAGCCGATACTCGCCGACTTGAGCGTGGCGGGAAGCGTCGAGCCAACGTTCGGGGTGGAGCCGCGCCTGCTCGAAACGATGCCCTGCCCGCAATGCAAGCTGACGGAGATATTCGAGCTGGGTTCGACCGTTTCCTTCTCGGAAGGGATGCACGTGATTTACATCGCCAATGATTTCGGCTGCCTTCTCGGCAAACCTGTCACGCGGCAGGCCACGCAGGAACTCCGCCTTTGTCAATCGGGCGTAAACGTCGGCCATACCGTCTTCAATGAAGCGCACCGGCTGGAACTGGCTTCCACCTTTGGCGATCTCAACCGTGCGGATTTGACCAGCCCAGTCATATAGGTCTTGAAAAAGATAGCCATGGATCGCGCGTAGGTGGGCGAGGTCGAAGCGACCGACCGGCGTTCCATCCTCCAACCTCATCTGAACGAGTCGACGTTCTGTTCGGTCTAACGCCGCCTCATCCTTTATGCCGAGCTTGTTACGCAAAGTCCCGCTCGCAGGATTTACGTAAGGGTCAATCATTCCGCCGATGAGGCCGGTGCTGTCATTTGAGCTTGCGCAACGATGTAAGCGCGTCGCTGCTCGACCGACCAACCCTCGCGGTCGAACATCTCAAACATGGCAATATCCTCGGCATCGAGAGGATTTCCTTCGATCCGGTGTAAGGCCAAACCGTCACGGCGGCGCTCGTCAGGCGTACGCTGATCGATCATGCAGATAGTGTAGCATGCCTTACTCATTTCAGGGTAAAAAACATGGCTGGGGCAGGCTCGACTCATAGTCAGCTGCTTCCTAAACTTCGGCTGATAACAGCCCGGACTACGACTATCACGTCTACAAGCGTCCAGCCTGGCCCTCCTTCACCTGCGGCAACGCAGGCTTCGCCCCGGGCCGACGACAGCGACGTCGGCTGCGGCTTCGTCCTCGCATTGGCCTTCCTTGCGGCGAATTGGCTGCTGGTCCTCGGAGGCAAGTCGCATGTGCCTTCGCGCTGGATCGATGTTGTAGCGCCGATCATCATGCTGTGCTTGTGGTACTATTACTCGAGCAAAGCCCTTGAGACAGGCCGTCATTTAGCGCGCCTCACGGACGAAAAGAACGCAGCCGAGGCGAAGCTGGAAGCCTTCGATGCCGATCTCGGCGCGGCCCGCGCCGAGCTGGCTGCCGCCGCTCAGGCAATGGGGACAGCACAAGGCGAGATTGCCTCACTATCGGCCCGCGTCGACTCTTCCGGGCGGGAGCTTAGCGCCGGTCAGGCGCAAGGGGCAGCTCGCATTGCGGAATTGGAAGCGCTGGTTGCGGACCAGCAGGCAGATATCACTCGACTGCGCACTTCGAACGCAACCTATGAACAGCGGGAACAGGAGCGAACGACTTGGCGCACCCTGCCGCAGGGTTACGATCATGATGCCGAGAGGTTCGCGGCGACGATCGCCAACGCCCTCCGGTGAGCGACGATCTCGTCATACGGCCTGGACCAGCGGAGCCGGGCCGTAGCCTGTCGGCTGCACGGCCGCGTTCCACCCGTCCGCAGCCGCGCATAACTGCCGGCCGCGCCGAGATTCTGGCGGAGCTGGAGGGCAAGGCGGACGAGAGCCCGCGCTACGCTGACTGGCCGGAAGCGGTTCCCGGCGTGCCGATCGGCTTCCTGCCGGGCAATGCCGGGCCGCTCTGCTACGATCTCGACCCCCATCGGCTTGTGATCGGACGCAGCGGCAGCGGCAAGGCCACGGCCGCGATCAGCTACATGCTGCTGCATGACGACTGCCACGCCGTCGTCATGGTCGATCCCAAGAACGGCTCGATCGCGCGTGCGACGGCCGGCTATCGGCAGCGGCTCGGGCCGGTGCATATCGTCGATCCCTACGATATGACCGGGTTCTTCGCGCAGACGCCTTGCGCCAGCTACAATCCGCTCGATGCCCTCGATCCGCATAGCCGGACGCTGGTGGAGGACGCGGCCGAACTGGCGAGCGCGCTTTGTTACCTGCCGGCCGGGGGCGGCGATGATCATCGGTATTGGGATCGGCAGGCGCGCTCTTTCACCACGGCGCTCCTACTCCATATCGTCACCACGCCCGGCGAGACTGCGGACCTGCTGAGGCTGCGCGAGCTGCTGACGCTGCCGCCCGAGGAGTTCCTGCAACAGGTGGTCCAACCGATGCAGCATAGCGTGGCCTGCGGCGGCACGGTGCGGCGCTACGGGCAAGAGATGGAGCGGCACGTCCTCGGCAACCGCAAGAGCTTTGAGGACATCTTCTCGACGATCCGCTCCTATGTGCCGTGGATCGAGTTTCAGCAGCTGCGCGCCGTCACCGCGCAGAGCAGCTTTGATTTCGCGGCCGTGCGCGAACAGGGCGGCACGGTCTATATCGTCATGGAAGACGATCGCCTGGAGGTCTGCGCAAGCTGGGTGCGCCTCATGCTGGAAGCCGCGCGCCTGGGTTTGAAGCGCGCGACCGCGCGCCGGCCGGTGCATTTCGTGATCGACGAAGCCGCCGCCCTCGGCAAGCTCGACCTGATCACGACCGGCCTCCGTGCCTGGCGTTCTGCCGGGATCAGGCTGCACCTGTTCTATCAGGACGTGGCACAGATCAAGGCCGCCTTCAAAGACGGCTGGGCCTCGGTCGCCAATACCGACGTGCTGCAATTCATGGGATCGAACCCCGGCGACACGGAGACGGCGGAGTTCATTTCCAAGATTTTCGGAGAGCGCGACATGATCGTGCCGACCTCCGGTGACAGCGACTCTGCGACGACAGGCACGTCGGAGAGCCGGGCACAGGGGCAATCGTCGACCGACACGGCCGGCACTTCGACCAACCGCTCTGCGTCCTTAACACGCACGGAGGGATCGAGCTGGTCAACGGCGATCGGCACGTCGCGAACGGTCGGCGACACCTATTCCAGCTCGACCAGTTCAAGCTCGACCTCGGGCAGTTCCACCACCTACGGGCAGAACGGCCCGCAAACCACGGTCTCGTCCAGCTCGACGACTTCAAGCTCCAACTCTCACAGCCGCAGCGTGAGCGATACGGTCTCGCGTACTGACACCAACGGCGGAAGCGAGAGCAAGGCTCGTGGCGAAACGGACGGCACCGGCACGTCGCAGTCGAAAGCGGCAGGCCGCAGCTCCACCGATACGCGCGGCACCTCACAGAGCGAAAGCCAATCGACCAATCGGTCATTCACCTTGCAGCTCCGTCGATCCTGGCGGCCGGAGCAGGTGCGGATGCTGCCGGAAGGACAGATGGTCGTGATCGCCGGTGATCGGGAGCCAGCGCTCGTCCATAAGGAGCACTTCCACCGCAATCCGCGCCTGGTCGCCCGCGCGATGCTACCGTTCGACCCTACGCAGCCGGGGCCGATCGCGCGCCCGCTCGCCGGGTCATCGGGGATCGCATCAGCCGGAAAGGGCTCGCTCCTTGGCAGCCTGCTGTCGATCCTGCTCCCTGACCGTCGACGCTAAAGCTCCAAGCCGTCGTCGCGTTCGAGGCCGCGCGCTTCGGGCCGGCTCAGGCCTTCACGCAGGCGGCGGTAGTGAGTCGCAAGTTCGTCGAGAGTCCGCGGCTCCGGCCTATGCGCGTCCATGAAGGCCTCCGTCGGCCTCGGGGCCGGATGATCGAGCTTGTCCAGCTTCGGAACGAGATCAAGGTAATCCAGCGTCGTGTCTTTGGCCCGCTCGCGCCCGAGCGTGCCGAGCAGATGCGCCTCGCTGCCGAAGGACGCGCGGCTATAGACGACGGACAGGCGTTTACGATGGCGCGAGCAGGCGACGTATGTCAGATGCCGGTCGAAGCCGCGGCTTGCCAGCACATAGGCCTCGTCCACGGTCACGCCCTGACTCTTGTGGATGGTGACGGCGTAGCCGTGGTCTAGGTCACGATAGGCCACGGGATCAACCGCCACGCTGCGCCCGTCGTCGGTATGAACGGTTAATTGGCCGCGTTCCATGCCCATAATGGTGCCGAGCGTGCCGTTCTTCACGCCCATGCTGCGCTCGTTGCACAGGAACAGCAACCGGTCGCCGGTCGCAAAGGCGCGGGTGCCGCGGTTGGTCTCGACTTCATGATCTTCGCCGAGCTGACCCGCAGCGCGCAGGGCGGCACGAGCATGCTCGTTCAGCTGCTGCACGTCGGCGCGGCTATGCGCGAGCATGATGCGGCTCGCATCCGGTGCGGCGCTGCGGCCTTCCTGCCAGCGATTGACCAACAGCGCCCTGGCGTCGGCATCTTCGAACGCGCTCTCCACCATGCCCGCCTGCGTATAGCGAGTGATCGCCGCCGCCGTCCGATACGTCGCCAGCTCGCGGGTGGCCTCCCGCTGCCAATCCACCTGCTGCCGGCGGACCTCACGCAGTTCGGCATAGCCGGTGCGCTCCGCCACCGCCCGGTACGCCGCGCCGCTCTCGATCGCCTGCAGCTGCTCGGGATCGCCGACAAGGATCACCTTGGCCTGGGCCGCCCTGGCAGCCTCCAACACGCCCGCCAGCTCGCGGCTGCCGATCATCCCGGCCTCGTCGATCACCAAGACGTCACGGGCGGAAAGCCGGTCCTTGCCCTCGTTCCAGGCATAGCGGAGGCTCGCCAGCGTCCGCGCCTCGATGCCGCTACCCTGCGTGAGGTTCTGCGCGGCGATACCAGAGAGGGCCGCGCCGCGGACATTGTAGCCCGCCGCCGCCAGCTCGGCCCGGACCTCGGCGAGCATCGTGGATTTGCCGGCACCCGCATAGCCGACGAGGCAGGAGCAATCGCCACCCTCCAATAGCTGCGCGGCGGCGTCGCGCTGCTCAGGGCTGAGCCCGGAGCGCATGAGCTTGCGCGGACTCGGTTGCACGGCGTGGGTGCGCGTTGCCGCCATTGTGGAGGCCGTCTCGACCATCCGGCTTTCGAGCGCGATCTGCGCCGTGCTGGAAAACCGCTCGATGCCGCGCTCGTCTTTCCCGACGCCGACGGCCAGCGCCTGCGCTTTGGCAAGCGCCGCCTCGTACTGCTCCGGCGCGCTATGCGTGAAGACATAGCGCGCCAGGTCCACCCGGCTGAAGGTGGAGTGCCGGGCCGTGAGGGCGTCGATCGCCAGCTGCGGGTTGACCAGCAAAGCCGCGCCGTTGCGGCGCTGCGCTGCCAGCAGTTCCGCTGTGCGGTCGGCGGGCGTACCCTGCGTCTCTAGCCGTTGTGCGGTCGCGCCTAGCTTGGGCTGGCCCTCCAGTTCGATGCCGCGGTCGGCATAGGAGCGTGAATCCCATTCGCTGCCGAGATCGACGCCGAGTTCCAGCGCCCGGCTGCGGGCAAAGCTCGCCCATTGCTCACGCATGGCCTGCAAGGGATCGCGCCGCTTCAGGAAGGTCCGCCAGTCACAATGCGGGTGCTTCTCGCCGAACCCCTCTGCCGTGAGGCTGCGCAGGGGCATCAAGATATGGACGTGCATTTCATGAAATAACTTTCCATTACAGATAGTGACATGGTAGGATCAGACCATGAACGAAAGTCAAAAAGGCTCAACAACTACAAAGCGAAAGCGGAAAAGCCTGGAAGAGCGTTTGGCGGCAGCCAAGGCGCGGGAAGCCAAGGCCGCGGAAACGCTGCGCCTGCGAAAGGTGAAGCTCCAGAAGTACGAGGCGCAACAACGGTCATTGACGCGGCGGCTCGATACCCGGAAAAAGATCATCGCGGGCGCGTTGGCCTTGGAGCATATGCTGTTCGACGGGCGCTACGGGCAGCAATTCCGGGCGTTGATTGACGAATACGTGACCCGCGACGACGAGCGGGCACTGTTCGGACTGGAGCCGCTGCCCGACAACGACCAGCGTCGGGTCAGCCCGCCGAAAATCTATTGAGTATTGGGAGCCGCGGCGTGTCTGAACCCTGGATCGGTCCACATTATGCCGAAACGCGGCTGCTCCTCCTCGGGGAGAGCGCTTATTCGTGGGAGGAGGATGGCACTATGCGTCACCCCTCGGATCGGCACTCGATCGATATGGTAGAATGGGCCACGGGTGACTTTCTGAATGCGGGTGGCTTCATGACGATGCTGTCGCGGGCGATCACCGGCACTTACAGCCCATCCACCGCTCAGCTGCGCCACGCGTGGGATCGCGTCGCCTTCACCAATTATGTGACGGGATCGGTTGGCGTAGGCGCTCGGGTCCGGCCCAGCAATGACATGTGGTACAAGGCGCAGCAGCGCTTTCTCGACGATACGCTGCCGCGGCTGTCACCTCGACGGATCGTCGTGCTCGGCCGCACGCTTTGGGGCTGGATGCCGGAAAGCACGTCGCTCTTTCTCACAGACGACGTGCAGGGCTACACGAATGCAGACGGATCGGTTGCCATATGCTGGGCCGTCAACCATCCGGCTGGTGGGCTGTCGTGGGGCAAGCTGGCGGAGATCGTGCAGTTCGCCTGTGGAAGTGAGTTGCGGCTGCCAGTCGAAAAGGGGCTTTAGCGCCCCCTCGGCGCAAGTTCGCATTCGGGTCCCTGCGCCTCGGCGCTTCACGCCTGCGGCCACCCCAATGCTCGATGCGCCTTCACCCCGCACGTTCGCCACTCCGGCAGGGGTTCAGCTGACGCCGAACCCCACCATTGAGATTATGCGGCCGCTTTAGCTTGGGCAGCTTTCTCGGTAATGCGGCGCATGACGATGCGGCCCTGTAAAGGGACTGCATCAAAGCTGAGCGAGAAGCCAGCCCCGTCGCGGTTAGGCCATGCTGCGCCGATGGCGGTCCAGCGGGCGGCGTCACCCTCACCGTTGACGCGGTAAAGGCGGTGCGTGGGCTTGTTGGTAGTCGGGTTCGTTTCGGTCATGATCGTTGCTCCTAAGTCGTGGCCGCGACCATTCGCGGCGCACGGGGAGCGAACGGAGCCGGGCTGGAGCGGACGATCAAACGCCGCCGCAGGCGCGCCTTGCGGGCGGAGCTGCACGAGCGCAGCGAGGAAGCGAGCCGCGTTGAACGGACGCGGCCCGGCGCCAGTCTCCCCGTCATGGCGCCGTTATGGGCGCGGTCAATGGGAACGCAACGTCTCTGCCGATCAACCGAGCAGATCGCCCGCAAGCGACGTGATCGCGAATCGCAGCGCTGACCTCTTGACTCAGCTCAAACGAGGGCTGACCAAGTAGTCACGCGTATCAGTTCCCCTCGCACGGTGATGGAGCGGGTGATGGCGGATACGAAAAGCGACAAGCCGGCCGCCGATGTGTCTGTCGGCAGCCTGGACCATGAAGATGGAACCGCCTTCGCCGTCGCGCTGCCGAATATGCCGGAGGCGGTTACGCCGATCATCGATCCCGATACGGGGCTGTTGATCGGCTATCGTGGCCGCGGCTCGGTCTGGAACATCTACGACATCGAAGGCAATTGGGTCTCGATGGGGGAGACCGGACTGGAGCGTCCGCTCTTTGATCCGATCGACCTGATCGGCGGTTTCGGTGGCAAGGCGGTATTTAGGCTTATCGCCCGCGCCGCAACCAGTCGCGCTGCCCGCTACGCGGCCGTAGGTCTCAGCACCGAACTGGTCGCCACCTTGCGGGTGTGCCTGGCGAAGTTCACGGGACGCGGCGCACTGAAATTCACCGCCACCACTGCCGCGCATATGGCGGAGCGGGGGCGATTCGTACCCGTCCATATTCTCCAGCTTGCCGTAAAGTACGGCAAACGGGTGCCAGACCCCGATGGGGTCAAGGGCGCATTTCTATATACAATCAAGATGTGGAGGCAGGTTCCCGGAGAGAAGCTGGCTTTGCCCTTCAAGGAGTACACGTTGGAGGTCGTTCTGCGAGAATCAGACAACATGATCCTACACTTCTTGTATAAGCCGTAGGATGATTACGTTCAACAAAACACCTCGTACGACGGGCGCTGCATCATCGGTGTTTGTCGATCCCGAATATTATGCGATATCGATTCGGATCGGCTATCAGTCCTCTGCCGAAGCGGCGACGTTTAGTGAGCGGCTGGATCGCCAGTTCGGATCAAAGATTATTGATCGCATTTTCGACTGGAGCAACGTGAGCCTGTCGATCCGAGACAAAGCGAAGATCACCGAGATTGCGATCATCGAAGCGTTGTCACGGTGGAAGCGCGAACCTTTGGCCGTTCTACCAGCAGGCCTGAAACCGGTGTTTGTCGAGCCGAATGCGGACTTCGGCGACGACATGCGTGCAAAAGACGACGAACGCCTAATCGTCAACTGGGATCACGCCACTGCTCAGCTGGCGCTACGATCGCCGTCTCAGGCGGCTGCACGCGACTGGTTTTTGCTTGCCGACAATCTCGCCGTTGGTCTCGGTTTGAATGGCGTCTTTTGCGAGTGGCGGCTTACCAACTTCCACGATGATCCCGAGGCCACCTGGCGGCATCTTGGCCAGTAGACTCCTCAAGAATAAGGACAAGCAATGAAACAATCCTTAGCCATGCTGAACCTGCGCTGTAATGGTACCAAAGAGTGCCTCACCATCGGTGATCGCTTGGTGTTAGGCCGGTTCTAAAGGTTCAGCTTGTTCGCCTTTCGGGGCGGGTCGACGTGGACCCGGCAGCTCTGCCCAGATGTCACGATAGATGCCGCCCTGACCGACTATACCTCCATTGAGGCCACACGCCAAAAGGCGCTCGTTCGGGTTGTAGGAGAGAGAACTCACAGCAAGAGGCGCTTCGAACGCCTCCTCGTCACATGAGAGCATTCGACTCGATCCCCTAGAGCGCCCTAAGCGGGCCGATTTGATATCCTTTGATTCCTTGATTGTCAATTTTGCTCCTAACGCCACGCCTACTAAGAACGGTTCTCACCGCGCCCCAAGTAGATATCGTGTGTTGCCTTCCTAGCGGATCAAGAACATCGACCCTCCCGATCCGACGCAGCGAGGATATCACATCTCTCGTTAGATGTTCTTGATAGAACGACTGGTCCTTGAAGGCGTAATAAAGCCGGTCCTCCGTAAGTCTCATCGGGATAGTGACATCTTTGTCCTTGGTAAACAAGCATATTCTTGAACATAGCGAGCCTGTACCACCGATTGTATCGACGGTAAGTATTACACCCCGGACAAGCCCTTCGTTATGAGCAATCTCGCTCCGGGGAATAGTGGCAATATTAAGACCACTGCCATCAAGCTTGTGCTGAAATACAATGACTTCGTTATTCCTAACGAGTACTATGCCATCTGACACGACCCGATAGCCGCCTCGTTCGGCTGATACCGACGTCGAGACATACAAGTACTGTTCGAGCAGCCCTGAGCGGGAGTCGTAATTCACGACAAGCGAGAACGCCACATTGCTGCCTACAAGGTCGCCATGCTCATAGTGCGGCCCAACCCTGACCGCGCCGACCTTAAAACCGTCGAGATCGTTATCAACACGGCACGGGCTCAAACGATCGGCGAAGAAGGGCATTTTAAGAAGCGAGCATATCTCATCAGAATACTCCTCCGGATCGATCTCAAGGTGCTGGAGCAACGCTCGTGCTCTAAGCACGATTGCCAGCAGCTTGCTGTTCTTTCTCTCCTCAAGTTCGACAACATCCGGAACAACAATCTTAGCAAAAGCGTCTACGGCGCCATTGCTAATCAACAACGTCGAAGCGAGATAATTCTGAAAGCAGGGATGGCCCACTTCATGAAGCAGATACACGGCGAGAATATATGAAAGCACCGTGTCGCGCTTCGACGGCCTGTAGCGCCCGTAAGCGAAGTTATCGATTGTGCTTCTGCTGGCGGCTGTGCGATCAGCATCGTCTGGCCAGAACGGCCAATATTCGTGGCAGAATAGCTTGGTTGCCAACCACGAATGGGTGACCGCCCCTTCATTATGCTTGAAAGAGATAGAGAATATCAGCGACTGTAGAGAGGCTACTCTCGCGTCTGCATCAGGGTGATCAAAGAAAAGATCCGCAATCTGATCGAGTTCAACCCTGCGGTCTTTTATCGCTTTGGCCACCTGACCTACTAGGGCGAGTGCCTCTACGTTTTTGTTCTCGGCCTGAGCGGCGACCGAACTGCTGCTTATTGGCGGCCTTCCTGCCTTCTGCTTGCTCTCCGGTTTTATGCGTTGTCGCTGCGCCATGCCTGGCATTTTCCTGCTTTAATGCGAGGTGTTGAAGCAGGCTGAGCGTCATTATGCAAGGAGCGGACAGTTGGAAGCTCGGCAGCCTCGCACGTTGACGAAAGAAGATGCTGTACAACGGCATCGCTGCAACATCCCTTTCGGCGAACTGACGCGAGAGGGTTAGAACCATAGGAGGGCAGCAACATGATGACGCTCTTCAGGATCGCGGCGTGCTTCCCGATTGCAATCAGCGTGTGTAAGCTGATCCCTGGCCTCAAGGAAGCGCTCGACGCTCTAGGTGGGGAACTCACCCTGCTAGGCCTCGCGTTCAGTGCCGCCTATGTGGGGGCAGAAATCTTCATCTGGCGTTCGAAGGTGATGACGCGGCGCGCTGAGAAAGCGCGGCGCGTTCAGCAGCGGCAGAGGCGTCTGCATGCACCGAAGGTGCCGCAGCAGCCGGCCGAGTAGCGACGGCGGACGATCGTTTGCAGCTGCCACTGCGACGATCTGGCTGGTGATGATCTCATAGATGGTGGGTTTCCATCTCCCGTCTCCTGGGTTTGGGTTGCGAACAGCAACCCTGCCCATCGGCGAGATCGGGGGAGGCAAACGGAAAGCCGCCGCAGCCGGAGGGGGATCACCCGGCCTGGCAGGGCGCGCAGCGACCGAAGGTGGGGGAGACCGGCTGTGGCCCGCAGGCTCGGGCTTGCAGTACGCCAGGGGGAGACCCCCTTAGCCTGCGAAAGGGATCGTCACCCGCAAGGGCCGAGACGCCTCAGCGGCTCGGGGCGTAGCCTAGAGGCCGGCCCTGGAGGGGATCGCCTAAACCTTTTTCTCCAACGGCATCGCTAGGATCGGTGCTATCAACGTTCGCGCCAGAGCTTCTCCTGCCTGTCCACCCTTCTGAATTATCAAGGCTTGTTCGGCCGTGATCTTCATCGCCCGGGTGATCGAAGCCTTGTTGTACGGCTTGCGTGAATAGTGACCCATTAGAGAGTTCTCGTCGTCCGCAAGAGAATACGATCCGAGTCCTTCGGACTGCGTCTCACCGTACCGGCTCTTATTATAGAACTTATAGTACAACGAGTTTTCGACGATAGAGCACATCTCGGATTCAAACGTGTACTTGCGTTGCCCAGACAGTTCGTAAATATCGCCGGTCACCTTCCAGTCATAATCATAATCGATCTGGACCAGGGCATATTCCGAAACCTCGTAGTTCAAGCGATTTGCGGGGCTATTTGCCTCCGGGAGCGCCTTGACGTAGCCACTAATGCTGAGCCATGTGCCGCGCCACCTATGAGAAGCGGAGCGCAGGAAGCGGTTCTCGGGCGCATCGCGATAGGGAATGTCGAGGCGGGCCACTACGTTCCTGGCGCTTCGCAGCGACTCGAAGTAGTTCTCGAACATTCTGATAAGGCGGGTGTCGTGCGAGTAGAACCGTTCGGTATCGGCGTTCGGGCCTACAATCCATCCGAAGTAGACCTCGCTGAGCGGAGCGTCCTTCTGGCCGATCAATATAAAGTTCAGGATAGGCGCATGCGTGTCGATTACGTGCAGCACGTGCGTGCCTAGAAACCTGGCTTTGTTATCTGGGTTTATATCGACGAAGCGCCGCTCGAATAACTCCTTTATGCCTACTACGTCGTACCAGCTGGCCGCTTTGTCTCTACTGAGAACGTCAGCATAGAGTTGGAGAATACGATTACCCTGAGGCGTACCATGGCCTGTCAAGTCACTGATACCGACATACGTATTTCGAACGTGATGTGCCGACCGAAGCGAGCTTTCAATGCGGGACATGAAGGTCTCGTCGGAAAGCCTAGAGACGTGCAGCGAAGACCTGACCTCGGCCCGAAAGAGGTCTGCCGTGCTGCGAATAAGAGCCTGAACCTCTTTCCGCTCTGTGGATGCTTCCCGCTCTGAGACGGCGCGATCAATAATCCGGGCTAGATGTTCGCCTACAATATAAGCAATAATCGTCCAAACTAGCTCAGAGGTCCTGTTTTCGTCTATGATGAATGATCCATGGTTTGCTATAAGAAATACCGATAGCGCAAACGCCGGCCCAAACAAGAATAGAGATACCGCCCGCCACGCGGGCGAAAGGACGGGACCTTGAGCAGAGACAGTCTTGACCACGCAGCCATCTCCATCACCTGTCTAGTAGGCCTAAGTGAACTGGTACTCGTGATTGCCGGTGCCTCCTTACACGCTGAGCGCACCCGCAAGACCTTCGTAACAAATTTGACGGAGCAGTCAAACGCCAACCGATTGGAGTGTGGGGCGCCGTCTACTACTCCGCGATATCGCCAAGTTCCCGTGAGGTGATCCCTTTGTTATGGCGCTCAGCTAGGCTGCGCCACGCTGACCCGGGCTTGGATTGCGCCAGGGAGGCTTTAGCCGGCGACAGGGTCGTCACCGGGCATGGCTGAGACGCGGCAGCGGTTAGGTGCGCAGCCTAGAGCCCGGCCCCGAGGGGATCGCATGATATGGCGTCACGCTCTACTGTACGGTGTATTGAACCTTGCCGTTTGCGTCCGCTGCCACGCCTATCGTAAAGAGAATCATGGGACTAGCGTCGCCGGCTGTTCCCTGCGCCGCAGCGAGGGTGACGGTTTTCGGTGAAGGAGTGCGACCGTCGCCCAAAAATAAGGAGACCGTGGCGGTCGAGGGCCCAGACCCTCTGTAGTAGTTCACGCCAATCCGATAGGAACCAGCTCTTACTTTGTCGCAAGCAACAAAGTAGTTTTCTGGCCCGAAGCTGGACGTGTCGTCAACATCGAGCGTTCCACTCGGTCCAGCTTTATTCCTGTAATAGACATGCGAGCCATCCGGCTCGAACGCGTGCAGATCGACGTCGGGCTGGCTGTCCCATACGAGCGTTGCCCGAATTGCACCTTCGCCGGCTTGCAACGCAGGGAACGGCACATTAGCGACTAGATTGATTAGCTCGCTGTCGAACCTCGCGCGTGAGCGTAACCTAGCATCGAAGTAAGACTGCTCGAAGTTATGATTGAAGAAATCTCGAAAGTCACCGAAGACACCTGGATCGTTGTCGAAATTCGGCTCAAGCACCGTGGAAATCCGACGTAGTGCCACGATAACTCGGTCATCTTTCGCCGTAATGTAGTTGCCTCGGAACTGCGACGCAGCCGGTGTTGCAACACCCAACATGCCTAAGCTCGAAGCGGCACTTGGAAGGCTGGTTGCCGTCGCCGCCAACGAGGCGTTAGTGAATAGATTTCCCTGACTGTGCGCGATCACAATAACGCGCTTTCCAGCCTGCAGATCGGACGAATAGTAGTTCGTGTGCAACCTCTGTGTGACCCGAATACCGGCTATCGCCTGGGCTTCAGCAGTTGTCATGGTTTCGGCTAGGTTTTGGAGTACTTGTTCGGTGATCAATGGCGGCAGGTCGGTGCTCACGCCCACAATCAGCCCCACAGCTTGTCTTACCTCTGGGGCGGAAAGCTTGGAGCGTATAAGCGACAACATCTGAGCTGCGCTCACGCCTTTGTTCGCAATGCCCTCAGCTTGCATCTTTTGATTAAGTGTTTCTACAACATCGGTATAGGTACCAACCGAGTCGTTATACGCCGTTTTGAAGTCAAATGTCTGACCGGCGTACTGTCGTTCAAACCCTGCTTTGAAGTTAAAGCGAAGTAGCTCCGCAGTCCCAAGCGCTTCCTTTGAGGTAGTCCGAATCCCGTTTGCAAAGTAAACCTGGGTAGTCTTCTGCTGACTTTGAGTTGCGCACCCATTTATGCTGGTTTGACCAATAGCCGGACTGCTGGCCAAGGCCAGCGCTGTAGTACCAGCCCACGCAGCCAACCGCGCTTGCATCGCCTATGCTCCTTAATTGAAAGTGCAGGTCGCTTCCTGGTCACTGAGCGTTCGCTGTATGGTGCCGTCTCTACCCCGCATATATGCTAAATAGGCTTGTTCGCGTGCGGGCGTGTTTACCGCCCACGTATCTATCAATGCGGACATACCTTGGACATTGGCTTGATAAAGAGATACCGCACAATGTGCGAAAACAGCTTCTTGCTCCGATGCTGCGTCGCCGAGTGCAGCATCACTACCGGCCGCAATTGCCATCTGGATGCTTTTGCCTCCGATCAGTAAAATCTGCCGGCGTTGGCTATCGAGCGGGTACATACCGTAGATACTATGCTCAATATCGTCCCGGACGCCGTCTTCGTCTCGATCCACTCCAAGCAATGTTGCCTTGCTTTCTGCGGCTGAAGGATTCGGTGGTAGCTTAGCGCGGTCGAGTTCCTTGGCTTGAACGGTATATTGCGTGGTGCTCGTCGCGCCGCCGCTGTCAGTGACGGTTAGATTGACCGTGATTGGCGTGTCTTCGGCAATCTCGCCGATGTTTAGCGTGGCAGAAGCTTGCGTCGCGTTGGCGAGCGAGAGGTTCGGAACCGACGAACTGGCCAGCGCCCAGGCATAAGAGGTGATCGACCCGGTTCCCGCCGTTGATCCTTGACCGTTCAAGACGATCGCCGTGCGCTCATCGGCACTTGCGGGCCCGGCAATATTCGCAGTCGGCTTCGCAGATGTAGAACCGCTGCCATCGTCGCCGCAGGCTGCCAAAGCCAACAGCAGAACGCAGGATAGATGTGGTTGGCGAATGAACCGCATGAAGCCCCCCGGCTTGTTAGGGTTAGCCTCGCACAGGGGAACAGATTGTCAACCGTGTCCTGGCGAACGGCTCAAGATTGTACGAAAAGGACGAGCGTCTCATACGCGACATAGAACGCGTCGTTTGATGGTCCGTCGGACGCTTGCCACTGGAGAACCCGACGCTTTCAGGTGATCTACGTTGGGCTGTAGCGTTCACGACAAAGCTGGAGGCCCTTTGGACGCCTTGCCGGGGTTCGGCTTCTGTTCTAGCCTCAGTGGGTCTTACCCTTTCTGCTTGGACCCGCTTTGATCGCTACCGCGCTCGCCTACCAACCCCAGCTCTTCGAGCCCTGCCCGGTACAGTCGGCGGTCGATACCATGGCGACTGCTGGGGTGGAGGCCCGCGGCGCAATCTTCACGCGGCGCGAGGTCGTGGAGTTCATCCTCGATCTGGCGGGCTACACCAGCGACCAGCCGCTACATGAACGACGCTTGCTGGAGCCGTCGTTTGGCGGCGGCGACTTCCTGCTACCCGCGGTCGAACGCTTGCTTACAGCTTATCGACAGCGCGGCGGCAGTGCTGCGGCTCACGATCTGCGTGATGCGATCCGGGCGGTTGAGTTGCACCGCGCTTCATTTGCAGCCACGGCCGCAACGCTGGCCGGGGTGCTTGAGGGTCATGGACTCTCACCAGACGAAGCGGAGTCACTGTGCGATGCCTGGCTGATCCAAGGCGATTATCTGCTGGCGGAGCTGCCCGGCCGGTTCGAATACGTCGTGGGCAACCCGCCCTATGTACGGCAGGAGTTGATCGCCGATGCACTGCTGCGAGAGTACAAGCGCCGCTATACCACGATCTTCGATCGTGCCGATCTCTACATTCCCTTCATCGAGCGCTCGCTGACGCTGCTCGAACCCAAGGGCGTGCTGGGCTTTATCTGCGCCGATCGCTGAATGAAGAACCGCTATGGGCGGCCGTTGCGTGAATTGGTGACAGCCAAATACCACCTGCGCGCCTATGTCGATATGGTTGGGACGCCAGCCTTCACGAGCGAGGTGATCGCCTATCCGGGCGTTTTCGTGATCGCTAACGAGCAGGGCACGGTGACGAAGGTCGCGCATCGTCCGACGATCGCAGCAGCACCCTTGCGGCAGCTGGTGACCGCCTTGACGAGCGATAAACCGAGTGCGGCTGTGCAAACGCTCACCATTGCCGCGGGCGGTGAGCCTTGGATTGTCGATGCCAGTGAGGGTCTGGCGTTGGTGCGCCGTCTCGAAACCGAGCTGCCGACGCTGGAAGAGGCGGGCTGCAAGGTCGGGATCGGCGTTGCCACCGGCGCTGATCAGGCCTTCATCGGCCCGCTGGATAAGCTGGACGTCGAAGACGATCGTAAGCTGCCGCTGGTGATGACCCGCGATATCCAAAGCGGATCGATCGCCTGGCGCGGCTATGGCGTCATCAATCCCTTTGCCGACGCGGGCGGGCTGGTGCGATTGGAGGATTATCCGCGGCTCAAGCGCTACCTGGAAGCGCGCCGTGACCAGATATCCGGGCGGCATGTGGCGCAGAAGGCGCCTGCGAACTGGTATCGCACGATCGATCGCATCTATCCGGCCCTGACCGACGAACCCAAGCTACTGATCCCCGACATCAAGGGCGAGGCGCATATCGTCTATGATGACGGCTCGTACTATCCACACCACAACCTCTATTACATCACGGCCAAGAATTGGGACTTGCAGGCGCTGCAGGCCGTGCTGCGCTCGGGCATCGCCCGGCTGTTCATCGCCACCTATTCGACGAAGATGCACGGTGGCTTCCTGCGCTTTCAGGCCCAGTACCTGCGCCGCATCCGCATCCCGCACTGGAGCGCCGTTTCCCCCGCCTTGCAAAAACGGCTTAAGGACGCGGGCAAACGCGGTGATCAGGCCAGCGGTGATGCGGCGGTCATGACACTCTATAAGCTCAGTGATGCTGAATGGGCCACCCTGACGCAAAAGGCAGCCGCATGAGTCTCGACCTTGCCGATTATGAGCGTCAGGCACGCGAAGCCATCATGGCCTTCTGGGGCAATCGTGAGAAGGCGCGGCAGAAGCAGATCGAGCTGGGCAATGTCGATGCGGGCGAGCGCGGTGGCGTCACAGCCGGGAAAAACATGGATGGCTTTGTCGATCTGATCATCGATCTAGTGAAGGCGAATGGCCTTGGGCATGCGACCTTCTGCCGGACAAGCGCCCTGGTCACCCTACCAGGCTATTTCCGGCCGACAAAGAAGTGGGATTTGCTCGTCCTGAACGAGAAGCGGCTGATTGCCGCGATCGAGTTGAAGAGTCAGGTCGGCCCTTCGTTCGGCAACAATTACAACAACAGGACCGAGGAGGCGATCGGCACGGCGGTCGATCTCTGGACGGCTTATCGCGAGGGCGCTTTCGGCGAGCAGACCCGGCCCTTCGTTGGCTGGCTGATGATGGTCGAGGATGCGGACCGTTCCCGCTCGCCGGTGCGTGATGCTGCCCCGCATTTCCCGGTCTTCAAGGAATTCCAGGGCGCGTCTGATCTTCCCCCGGTTTGGCGGACACGCTGGGTTATCCGGTCATGCGCTGTTCG
>CAXTNG010000015.1:0-7347 GCA_964245475.1 uncultured Sphingomonas sp.
CTCGGCGCGGGCTTCCAGCTCGCCAGCCACGACCTCGACATCCGCGGCGCGGGCAATCTTCTCGGCGACGAGCAATCGGGCCACATCAAGGAGGTCGGCTACGAACTCTACCAGTCGATGCTCGAGGAGGCGATCATGGAGGCCAAGGCGGGCGGGCTCGCGGCCAAGCGGCGCGAGGACTTCTCGCCGCAGATCACCGTCGACGCACCGATCCTGATCCCCGAGGATTACGTCCCCGATCTCGACCTCCGCATGGGCCTCTACCGCCGTCTCAACGACCTCGAACAAGCCCAGGAGGTCGAAGCCTTTGCAGCGGAAATGATCGACCGCTTCGGCCCGCTGCCCGACGCGACCGAGAACCTCATCTCGGTCATTCAGATCAAGCTCAATGCCAAGGCGGCGTGCGTGTCGAAGATGGACGTCGGCCAGAAGGGCACGCTGATCTCGTTCCACGACAACCGCCCGCCCAACGTCGACAAGCTCCTCGCCTACGTCGAGCGCCTCCAGGGCGTCGCCAAGCTCCGCCCCGACGGCAAGCTCGTCCTCAACCGCGCCTGGCCCGACGCCAAGGCCCGCCTCAACGGCGCCCTGCAATTCTCCAAGGGGCTGGCGAAGACGGCGGGGTAGCCTCCCGTTACCCGCGCCCTCGACGCAGCCTGCGGCGTCGCTCGGGACAGGCTTGAGCCGGGTCCAGCTTCTTCTTCTTGCTGTCCTACAGGCTCCGGCTCGGTTAGAGCATGTTGCGTGATATCTGACCCAGCCTCCGTTCGCCCTGAGCGAAGTCGAAGGGCACGCTTCAGCCAAATGCTTCGACTTCTATGCAAAGCATCGAAGCCTGTCCTGAGCGGCTGGCTTGCCAGCCAGCCGAAGGGCTCAGCACGAACGGGTCAGGTATTGCGCCCGTTGCTCTAGACCTGAACTCGCCCGAGTCGCGTCTGCCCGACAGTGTCGACCCGGACGGAGCATCGCCGATAGCGTCAACCTGGTGTCAACTTCGGACGCAGACCGGACTGCGGAGGGCAAGCGCTACCGGTCTTGAAGACCCGGTACACGATCCTAAATCATCGTCACGCGGCGCCTTCGGGGCCGCGGCGGCGTCGCGGGACATCCCGGATGCCGACATGCTCAACTCGCTCACATGAGGATTTGAAATCATGCGTCTTGACCTGACCCCCTACCGCCGTTCGACCGTCGGCTTCGACCGCCTCTTCGACCTGCTCGAGAGCAACGCGCGCGCCGCCACGGCCGACAATTATCCCCCCTTCAACCTCGAGCGCGTCGCCGACGACCGCTATCGCATCACGCTTGCGGTGGCCGGCTTCACACGCGACGAGATCGACATCACCGCGCAGCAGAATCTGCTGCTCGTCGCTGGCCGCAAGGACGAGAAGGCGGGCTCGCCCAACTTCCTCCACGTCGGTATCGCCAACCGCAGCTTCGAGCGCCGCTTCGAGCTCGCCGACTTCGTCTTCGTCGAGGACGCGCGGCTCAACGACGGCCTGCTGGTGATCGACCTCGTCCGCGAGGTGCCCGAGGCGATGAAGCCCAAGTCGATCGCGATCCGCACGGGTGCCCCGCTCGCTGCGGTCGAGAGCGCGCCGGAGGCGGATACCGCCAAGGCCGCGTAAACAGCTCGGCGTTTTCCTCACTCCCTGGAAGGCGCCTGAGGAGCGCCCGGGTCGACTGGCCCGGGCGCTTTCGTCGTTCGAGTATGGAGACCGCTAGACCAATCGACTCTGCCGCACCGCCGCTCCGACGAAGCTCGCGAACAGCGGGTGCGGCGCGAACGGCTTGCTCTTCAGCTCGGGATGGAATTGCACCCCGACGAACCACGGGTGGTCCGGCCGCTCGACGATCTCGGGTAGCATGCCATCAGGCGACATGCCGCTGAACACGAGCCCGCCCCTCTCCAGCGCGTTGCGGTAGCCGGTGTTGACCTCGTAGCGGTGGCGGTGGCGCTCGGAAATAGCGATGCCGCCATAGATCGACGCGACGACACTGTTCCCGTCGAGCCTGGCCTCATAGGCGCCGAGCCGCATCGTCCCGCCGAGGTCGCCTTGCTCCTCGCGCTTTTCCAACCCCTCGCGGCCCATCCATTCGGTGATCAGCCCGACCACCGGCTCGGGCGTCGGGCCGAACTCCGTTGACGACGCCTCCGCGATGCCAGCGAGGTCGCGCGCCCCCTCGATACACGCCATCTGCATGCCGAAGCAGATGCCGAAGTACGGGATTTCCCGCTCGCGCGCGAAGCGCACCGCCTCGATCTTCCCCTCCGCCCCGCGCTCGCCAAAAGCGCCGGGCACGAGGATCGCGTGGCACGGCTCCAGGTTCGCGGCGATCTGCGCGTGGTCGCCCTCGAACAGCTCGGCGTCGATCCAGCGGATGTTGACGTGCACCTTGTTGGCGATGCCGCCGTGGACCAGCGCCTCGTTGAGCGACTTGTACGCGTCCTGCAACCCGACATACTTGCCGACCACGCCGACCGTCACCTCGCCTTCGGGGTTGGTCAGCCGGTCGACGATGGTGCTCCACCGGCTAAGGTCGGGCGCGCCCTCCGGCTCGATGCCGAACGCCCGCAGCACTTCGGAGTCGAGACCCTCCGCGTGATATTGCAGCGGCACGGCGTAGATGCTCTTCGCATCCAGCGCCGGGATGACCGCGCTCGCCGGCACGTTGCAGAACAACGCGATCTTGGCGCGCTCGGACGGCGGCAGCGGCTGCTCGCAGCGGCAGACCAGCACGTCGGGCGAGACGCCGAGCGCCGCCAGCTCGCGCACCGAATGCTGGGTCGGCTTGGTCTTCAGCTCTCCCGCCGCGGCGATATAGGGGACAAGCGTCACATGGACGCTGATCGATTGGCCGCGGCCCATCTCGTTCTTGAGCTGCCGGATCGATTCGATGAACGGCAGCGACTCGATGTCGCCCACCGTCCCGCCGATCTCGCACAGCACGAAGTCGAGGTCGTCGGTATCCGCCCGTGCAAACGCCTTGATCGCGTCGGTGACGTGAGGGATCACCTGCACCGTCGCGCCCAGGTAATCGCCCCTCCGCTCGCGCTGGATGATCTGCTGGTAGATGCGGCCCGAGGTCACGTTGTCGGATTGTCGTGCCGAGACGCCAGTGAAACGCTCGTAATGCCCTAGGTCGAGGTCGGTCTCCGCGCCGTCGTCGGTGACATAGACCTCGCCGTGCTGGTAAGGGCTCATCGTCCCCGGATCGACGTTGAGGTACGGATCGAACTTCCGGATGCGGACCCGATACCCGCGCGCCTGGAGGAGCGCCGCGAGCGAAGCAGCCATGAGGCCCTTGCCGAGCGACGAGACCACGCCGCCGGTGATGAAGATGTACCGCGCCATGGGAGGATGTGCCTAGCGTCTAACGGGGGCGAACGACAAGCGCCCGCAGATCGTGCGAGCGCGCGATGCGACGAAACGGCGTGGGTTAGCGCGCGAGCGGGACGCTCGAATTGCCCGCCGTGGCAGGCGCGGGCGCGGGAGTCAGCGGCGCCGTCTGCGCCGGCGGCGTCTTCGCCAGCGAGGTGTCGATCGGCGCCGGGCCGCTGCGCGAGGCGGCATAGAAGGCGAGCACGATCGAGAACACCACGAACAACGTCGCCAGCACCGCCGTCGCGCGCGTCAGGAAATCCGCCGCACCGCGCGCCGACATCAGCCCCGACGGGCTGCCGCCCATGCCGAGCCCACCGCCTTCCGACTTCTGCATCAGGATCACGCCGACGAGCATCGCGGCGATCAGCGCGTGGACAACGAGGAGGAATGGAAACATCGTTGAGAATGCCCGGGGACGTGTGTGTCGGCGGCCACATAGGCGGCGGCGGCCGGGCGATCAACCGCGCAAACCTGCACGACGTGCGAACCGTTCGCGAAACTCACGCGCTTCCGCGGCGTTATGACACCGTAACGACGCCCGAAAGCCGGTTTTCCTGCCGGTGACGTGAACCGATGGATCCACACCGCGTGGCCGCAGCCGAAGCCCAGTCTCTGTCCGCCTGGATGACCGCGCTGGTGGACTATGTCCGCTCGGGCGAGCCGGACCTGACGAACCGGCAGATGGCGCTGCTCCTCGTCGTATACCTGAAGCCCGGGCCGCACACCGTGCGGGGGCTGGCCCGGGTGCTCAACGTCTCCAAGCCCGTTGTCACGCGTGCCTTGAACAGGCTAGGCGCGCTCGGCTATCTGCGCCGCCAGCGCGACGACAGCGACAAGCGCAACATCTTCGTCGCGCGCACCACCGAGGGGGCGGACTTTCTTGAGGAATTCGGGCAATTCATCGGAGACGGCGACGCCCCCGACGCCCGATCTCCCGTGCACCACGCCGCCGCGTGAGAGATTCGCGCTCGGCGGGCGATCGGTGGAACTCGATCCTCGGACGCACGCGGTGCGCCCCGACCTTGCCGACATCCGCTTGGCCGAATACGTATTCGCGCCGCATTACGCCGCCCCGCTGACCCGCCAGCTGGCCCGGACGGCCACGCTCCAGGCGGAGCGCGACCCCGCATCGGAAGCGCTGGCGACGCTGGCGCCCGGCGACGCCTTCGAGGTGCTGGAGTTTGCCGGCACGCTCGCCTGGGGCACCGCGCCCGCAGCCAAGCTGGTCGGCTACCTGCCCACCGCCGCGCTCGCGGAGCCGGTGTGACGCCGACCGTCTTCATCGACGGCGCCGTGGGCACGACGGGGCTGGAGATTCGCGATCGGCTGGCTGGCCGCGCCGACCTGACCGTCGTGACGCTCGACGACGCGCGTCGCAAGGATGCCGAGGCGCGGCGCGAAGCGCTGAACGACGCCGATGTCGTCATTCTCTGCCTGCCGGATGACGCGGCGCGGGAAGCGGTGGCGCTGATCGACAACGACCGCACCCGGGTGATCGACGCCTCCACCGCGCATCGCGTGGCGGACGGCTGGACCTATGGCTTTCCCGAGCTGGAGCCGGATCAGGCCGAGCGGATCGCCGCCGCGCGCTTCGTCGCCAATCCCGGCTGCTACCCCACGGGGTTCCTCGCGCTTGTCCGTCCGCTAGTGCGCGCCGGGTTGCTGCCCGCCGATGCGCTGCTCAGCGTGAATGCGACCTCGGGCTATTCGGGCGGAGGCAAGGCGATGATTGCCGAGTTCGAGAGCGGCGAGGCGCCCGCCTTCCGCCCCTATGCCCTCTCGCTCGCGCACAAGCATGTGCCCGAGATGACGATCCACGCAGGATTGCGCCACGCGCCGATCTTCCAGCCCGCGGTCGCCGATACCTACCGCGGCATGGTGGTCGAGGTGCCTCTGCACCAGGCCCAACTCGCCGGCGGCGATATCGCCGAGGTGCTCGCCGAAGCCTATGCGGACAGCCCGCTCGTCCGCGTCGGCGATGGCAGCGTCGCGACGATCGCGATCGAGGCGGACGCGGGCACCGACCGCATGACCCTCTACGCGTTCGGCAATCCCGCGACCGGCCAGCACAGCCTCGTCGCCACGCTCGACAACCTCGGCAAGGGCGCCGCAGGCGCGGCGGTGCAGAACCTTAACATCATGGCCGGGCTCGATCCCACCTCCGGCCTCATCGTCTGATCGGAACCCGAGATGGCACGTACCCCGGTCGGCAAGCTCCTGCTCTTCGGCGCGACGGGCGACCTCGCGCAGCGCATGCTGCTGCCCTCGCTCTACGGCCTGCACGCCGACGGGCTGCTGCCGCAAGGGCTGACGATCACCGGCTCGGCACGGCAGGATCTCGACGATGCGAGCTACCGCGAGTTCGTCAAAAAGGCGCTCGACGAGTTCCTGCCCGACGATCGCAAGGACGAGTCCCAGCTCGGCGGCTTCCTCGACCGCCTGTTCTACCAGGCCGCAGACCTGTCCAATCCCTCGACCTTCAAGGCACTTGCCGACAAGGTGGGCGACGTCGCGGGCGGGCTGGCTATCTTCCTGTCGACCGCGCCCTCGCTGTTCGAACCTGCGGTCAAGGGACTCGAGTCAGTCGGCCTTGCCGGCGACACGGTGCGCATCGGCCTGGAAAAGCCGCTCGGCTACGATCTCGCCTCGTCGAAGGAGATCAACGATACCGTTGCCGCCGCTTTCCCCGAAGAGCGCATCTTCCGCATCGACCATTACCTCGGCAAGGAGACGGTGCAGAACATCCTCGCGCTGCGCTTCGGCAACTCCTTCTTCGAGCCGATCTGGAACACGCACGGCATCGACAACGTGCAGATCACCATCGCCGAGACGGTCGGGCTGGAGGATCGCGCCGGCTATTACGAGAGCGCCGGCGCACTGCGCGACATGGTGACCAACCACATGCTCCAGCTGCTCGCGCTGATCGCGATGGAGCCGCCCGCACGGTACGACACCACCGCTATCCGCGACGAGAAGGCGAAGGTATTCCGCTCGCTTCGCGAAATGACGCCCGAGGACACGCGCACCCAGACCGTGATCGGCCAATATGTCGCCGGCGCGGTCAAGGGCGAGATCGTCAAGGGCTATGACGAGGAGCTCGGCAAGGACTCGGACGTCGAAACCTTCGTTTCGGTCAAGGCGCATATCGACAATTGGCGCTGGCAGGGCGTGCCCTTCTACCTGCGCACCGGCAAGCGGATGGCGGTGCGCCGGTCGGAGATCGCGATCCAGTTCCGTGCGGTGCCGCACTCGATGTTCTCGGGTCGCGGCGGCGTGCTCCAGCCCAACATGCTGGTGATCCGCCTTCAGCCGGAGGAATATATCCAGCTGCTCGTCATGGCCAAGGAGCCGGGGCTCGACCGCGAGGGACTGCGGTTGCGCGAGGTGCCGCTCAAGCTCAGCCTCGACGCCGAGTTTGCCGGCACCCGCCGCCGCATCGCCTACGAGCGGCTGCTGCTCGACCTGATCGAAGGGGACCAGACCCTGTTCGTCCGCCGCGACGAGGTGGAGGCGCAATGGACCTGGACCGACGCGATCCGCAGCGGCTGGAAGGCGAACGGCAGCAAGCCGAAAAGCTATGCGGGGGGAACGTGGGGACCCTCGGCCGCGATCGCGCTGACCGAGCGCGACGGCGTGCATTGGCAGGACGATTAGTATCTCGTCACCCCGGACTTGTTCCGGGGTCCAGCGAGCGGCAAGTGATTACGCAAGAGTTCAAAGCCGAGCGTTTGCGGAACCCTGGACCCCGGAACAAGTCCGGGGTGACGGAGCATGATATGAGCGACGAGATCGAATGGTGGGAATATGATGATGCCGGCGAGCTCGCCGACGCCATCTCGGGCGATATCGGCTTCATCATCGAATCGGCGATCGACGCGCGCGGCTCCGCGGTGATCGCCCTCGCAGGCGGCAAGACGCCGCTGCCCGCCTACGAGAAGCTCGCCCAGGCGAAGCTTGAATG
>CAXTNG010000015.1:7357-23493 GCA_964245475.1 uncultured Sphingomonas sp.
ACCTATGCCTGCTCGGCGTCGGCGCGGACGGGCACACCGCCTCGATCTTTCCCGGTCCCGACTTCGACGAGGCGCTGAACGGCCCCAAGGAGCGCCGCGCGCTCGGCGTGATGCCGGAGCCGCTGCCCACCGAGGCGCCGGTCGCGCGCGTCTCGTTGAGCCGCCAAGGCATCGTCACCGCCCGCGCGCTGATGATCGCGGTCACCGGCAAGGACAAGCGCAAGGTCATCGAACAGGCGATCAAGCAGGGGCCATCTTCCCCCCACCCGATTGGCCGCGTGCTGGCCGATGCGGAGCTGCCGGTCGACATCCACTGGGCGCCCTGAGCGTACCCCAACTCCGTTCGTGCTGAGCGAAGTCAAGGAGCCCTTCGACTTCGCTCAGGGCGAACGGGAGAAGGGGCATACGTATGGCCGTCTTGCTCGCCGCATCCGCCTGCCGCACAACGGCGCGCGTGAGGATCGCATGAACCCCGCCGTCGCTGCCGTCACCGCGCGCATCGTCGAGCGCTCGCGCCCGACGCGGCAAGCGTACCTCGACCTGATCGCGCGCGAGGCGGATAGTTCGATTCGCCGCCCGACCCTCGGCTGCGCCAACCTCGCCCATGCTTATGCCGGCACCGAGGAAGACCGGGACGCGATGCGCGCCAACGCGGGCATGAACATCGGCCTCGTCACCGCCTATAACGACATGCTCTCCGCGCACGCCGTCTACTACCGCTACCCCGAGCAGATGAAGGTCTGGGCGCGAGAGGTCGGCGCCACCGCGCAGGTCGCCGGCGGCGTGCCCGCAATGTGCGACGGCGTGACCCAGGGCTATCCCGGCATGGAGCTGTCGCTGTTCAGCCGCGACACGATCGCTCTCTCGACCGCGGTCGCGCTCACCCACGGCGTGTTCGAGGGCGCGGCGCTGCTCGGCATTTGCGACAAGATCGTGCCGGGCCTGCTGATGGGGGCGCTGCGCTTCGGCCATTTGCCGACGATCCTGATCCCCGGCGGTCCGATGCCCACCGGCATCGCCAACAAGGCCAAGGCCGCCGTCCGCGAAGCCTTCGCCGAGGGCAAAGCCGGGCGCAACGAGCTGCTCGAGGCGGAGATCGGCGCCTACCACGGCAAGGGCACCTGCACCTTCTATGGCACCGCCAACACCAATCAGATGATGATGGAGGTGATGGGCCTGCACATGCCCGGCGCCGCCTTCGTCAATCCCGGCACCAAGCTGCGCCAGGAACTGACCCGCGCCGCGGTCCACCGGCTCGCGGAGATCGGCCAGCGCGGCAACGACTATCGTCCGCTAGGGGCTTGCGTCGACGAAAAGGCGATCGTCAACGCCGCGGTAGGCCTGCTCGCCACCGGCGGCTCGACCAACCACCTGCTCCACATCCCGGCGATTGCGCGCGCGGCGGGAATCGTGATCGACTGGGAAGATTTCGACCGCCTCTCGTGCGCTGTCCCGCTGATCGCGCGCGTCTACCCGAACGGTTCGGCCGACGTGAACGGCTTCGAGGCGGCGGGCGGCATGCCCTTCGTCATCCGCGAGCTGCTCGGCGGCGGTTATCTCCACCGAGATATCCTGACCGTCGCCGGCGCCAGCCTCGCCGACTACGGCCGCGCCCCCGCCCTCGAGGGTGACGCCCTCGTGTGGGCCGATCCCGGCGAGACGAAGGACGACACCATCCTCCGCCCCGTGGCCGCTCCTTTCTCCCCAGACGGCGGCATGCGCATCCTCGCCGGCAATATCGGCCGCGCCTGCATCAAGGTATCCGCGGTCGACCGCACGCGCTGGGTGATCGAGGCGCCCGCACGCGTCTTCACCGACCAGCTCGACGTACTCGAAGCCTTCCGTGCCGGAGAGCTGGAGTGCGACGTGATCGTCGTCGTCCGCTTCCAGGGTCCCCGCGCCAACGGTATGCCCGAGCTGCACAAGCTTACGCCCGCGCTCGGCGTCCTGCAGAACCGCGGCTTCAGGGTCGCGCTGGTCACCGACGGCCGCATGTCGGGCGCGAGCGGCAAGGTGCCCTGCGCGATCCACTGCTCGCCCGAGGCGCTGCTCGACGGCGCGATCGGCAAGGTCCGCAACGGCGACCTCCTCCGCGTCGACGCGGTCGCCGGCACGCTCGACGCGCTGGTGCCGGCGGACGAATGGGCCGCCCGCCCCCTTGCCGACGCGCCTCTCCCGGCGACCGGCATGGGCCGCGAGCTGTTCGGCCTGTTCCGCAGCCACGCGGACGAAGCGGAGAAGGGCGCCAGCGCGGTGCTGGCCGGCGCGGGGCTATAGGAGGCGACATGCAAGTCGTAGCGGTCGACATCGGCGGCACCCACGCCCGCTTCGCCATCGCCGAGGTAGCGGACGGCCGTGTCGTTTCGTTGGGCGAGCCGATGACCCAGAAGACTGCCGAACACGCCTCGCTCCAGACCGCTTGGGAAGCGTTCGGCGCGGCGCAGGGCGGCACCCTCCCCCCGGCCGTGGCGATCTCGGTCGCCTCGCCGATCACCGGCGACCTGATCCGGTTGACCAACAACCCCTGGGTGATCCGCCCCTCGCTCATCCCCGAGCGGCTCGGTGCGCCCGCGTACACGATCATCAACGACTTCGGCGCGGTCGGCCACGCTGTCGCGCAGCTGCCGGACGATGACTTCGTCCATCTCTGCGGTCCTGACGGCCCCTTGCCGGACCGCGGCGTCATCACCGTCTGCGGCCCTGGTACCGGCCTCGGTGTCGCACAGGTGCTGCGGCTGGCGAACGGCTATTACGTCCAGCCGACCGAGGGCGGGCACATCGACTATGCCCCGCTCGACGCAATCGAGGACACCTTCGTCAAGCGGTTGCGCAAGACCTTCACCCGCGTGTCGGCCGAGCGCATCTGCTCCGGGCCGGGCATCATCGCGATCTACGAGACGCTCGCCGAACTTGAAGGCCGCGCGGTGCCCAGCCGCGACGACAAGACGATCTGGACCGAGGCGCTGGAGGGCACCGACTCAATTGCGCTCGCCGCGCTCGACCGCTTCTGCCTGGCATTGGGCGCGGTCGCGGGTGACCTCGCGCTCGCGCATGGGCCCGGCAGCGTCGTCATCGCCGGCGGTCTCGGGCTGCGCATCAAGGACCGCTTGCTCCACTCGGGCTTCGGCAACCGCTTTGTCGCGAAAGGCCGCTTCCAGTCGCTGATGGCCTCGGTGCCGGTCAAGCTCATCACTCATCCCCAACCGGGCCTGTTCGGCGCCGCGGCGGCCTTCGCGCAGGAACATACATGACCGACATCGTAGACATCATGCGGGCCAGCCCGGTCATCCCCGTGCTGGTGATCGAGGATGCCGCGACCGCCAGGCCGCTCGCCGAGGCCTTGGTCGCCGGCGGCCTGCGCGTTCTCGAAGTCACGCTGCGCACTCCCGCCGCGCTGGAAGCGATCGCCGAGATGAAGCAGGTCCCCGGCGCGATCGTCGGCGCGGGCACGGTAGTCGACACCGAACAGTTCGAAGCGGTGATGAAGGCTGACGCCGAGTTCATCGTCTCGCCCGGCCTCACGCAGCGCCTCGGCGAGGCGATCACCGGCTCGGGCGTCCCCTACCTTCCCGGCATCGCCAACGCCGGCGACATCATGCGCGGCCTCGACCTAGGCCTCACCCACTTCAAGTTCTTTCCCGCTGAAACCAGCGGCGGCCTCAAGGCGCTGAAGGCGCTCGCCGCACCTTTCTACCAGTGCCGCTTCTGCCCCACCGGCGGGATTACCGAAGCGACCGCGCCCGACTGGCTCGCCTTCGAGAAAGTGCTATGCGTTGGCGGCAGCTGGCTCACCGGCGGCACCATGGCCGAGGTCGAGGCGAAAGCCCGGGCGGCAGCAGCGCTGCGCGGGTGACCGGCTGGGAGAAGCGGGCGAAGGATGCAGATCTGCGACGACCGGCCGGGATCAGGCGGGCGCTACGTCGCCACGCTTGACGACCAAGGCATCCTGACGCTTGCCGTCCGCGGCTTGTGGTCGAAGGAGGATGCGGACGCGCTGTTCGTCAGCCTGACGCCGCTTCACGCCGAAGCGCGCCGCCGCCATGGCGCTGTGCGGATGATGATCCGGATCGAGAGCGTACAATCGCCGCTCGTGGCGATGCACGTCCGCGATCATCTGCTCGCGATCAAGTCGCCGGGCGACCGCACGGCGATCGTCTTCCACTCGATCCTGTCCAAGCTCCAGATCGGCCGGTTCGTGACGCGCACGGACACCGCGCTCTTCGGCGACGAGGCCGCCGCCCGTGCCTGGCTACTCGACTGAGGCAAGCCGGCGAACGGCCTCAGCCTGCTATTTCTCCCGCCACCCGTTCCAGCACCGCAGCCGGCTCGTCCGTGATGACGTCGCCATGGCTCACCACGATGCGGACGAGCCTCGGCTCCCGCGCCCATCTGCGGAACGCCCCGGCCAGCGCCGCGCGATCCTTGACGAACATCCGCGCCGCCATCCACGGCATCTTGGCGCGGTCGACTCCGAAGCCGAACAGCCGCGCCATGATCTGAGCGCCGAGCCCGTGCGGATGCCGCACGTTGGCGAGGATGTCGTTGACGACCAAAGTCGTTCCGCTCGCCCGGCGTAGGACCAATGCCGCCTCTTTCTCCTCCACCCCGGGCACCGTCTCGAACCGCACGTCCGCATCGTCGAGCACATCGCCTATGGCGTCGACCGGCACCACCTCCGTCACCGCGTCTCGTGCACCCGGCGCGCAGACCACCTGCGCGCGCGGATAGCGGCGCTTCCACGGCTTGACGTCCAGGCGGTGCGCGATGCCCGGTACGATCAGGAATGCCGGATCGCCGAGGGCCTCGATCTCTGCCATCTCGGGTTCGCGCAACGCCATCGCGCTCCAGATCGCGCTACGCCCGCCGGTAAGCCCGACGACTGTCATCCGCCGCGGGAAATTGCCCAAGGGCATGCGGATGTCGCCGGCTACCGTCAGCAGCCCCTCGTCGAGCATTACGACCGGCCCATGCGGACCCACCGTCCACTGGTCGTTGAACTTGGCCATGCCCCATCAATGACCGACGGGCGCTTTGGCTCCCGGCGCCAGGCGGGGCGGCTACTTGCCCAATAATCGCGCCACGCCTGCGGGGATGGCGGTGGAGGCGCATCCTGGCTTAACCGGCGATCCGATCGCGCCATGGCCCGGGTTGGCATAGGCCGCATCGTTGAGGACATAGCCGACCGACCCGGCGAGCATCGTCACCACGGTCGTGTCGGCGACCGGAGACGCCTTCTTGATCGCGACGCCGATGTTGCTGGCGATGTCGGCGGTCACCCCCGCCAGCGCGAAGCCGCCGAAGCGGAACACGGTCAGCGGGATGGTCACCGGCGCCGTGCCGGTGGTGCCGAGCAGCTTGCCGCTGAGCCGCTCGACGTTGAACTTCTGGCCCGGGCAGGTCACCGCGCCTGTCGCGACGGAGATCGGCGCATCGGCGGTGCCCGCCGGCATACGCGCCAGCGTCTCGATGGCGGCCGCCGCGAGGCGCCTCGCCTGGACATCGAGCAGCGTCCACGCCCCCGCGCCCTGGTCGGCACCGGGCAACGTCCCCGCGGGCTCGAGCGACTTGAACAGCGGCAGCTGGTCGCCCTCCGCGGCGGACGTGAACAGCACCACCGGCGCGCCTTTCTCCCCTTCGAGGTAGCGCGACACCGCGCCGGGCAGGTCGCCGCTCACCTCGTAGCCGCCGTCCTTGGTAACGCTGCGGAACAGCACCTCGCCGTGGTTGGCATAGTTGAGCAACAGCGCGATCGGCGCCCTGCCTGCGCTCTGAACGCGGACGATGTCGAGCGACTTGTCGGACGAGCCGAGCGGGTCGGCCACCTTGGTGCCGGCGGATTCCTCGCCGTTGTTGATGTTGACGTACGCCTTCCCCCGCACCCAGCCGATCCGCGCCGGCTGCAACCCGGCCACGGCCCGGCGCACCGCATCGATCGAGGCGGTGCGGACTTGGTCGATCTGGCGCTGCTGGCTCGGCGTTGCGGCCCCGTGATAAAAGACGAGCGGGTGGTTGTGGGTGTGGCTGGCGGTGACCATCACGTTGGCAACCGGCACCGTTGCAGCGTCGGCGACCGCACGGGCGATCGCCTCGGGATCGGGCACCGCGGTCAGCTCCAGGCTGACGATCACCACGCGCGTGGCGCCGTCGTCGAGCACCAGCGCGCGTGCAAACGTGTCGTCGTGCACCCCGACGAACGGCTTCTCGCGCGGCACGACATAGGGATATTCGGACGCGGGCGGCGTGATCGACGCCTTGGCGACGCCCGCCCGCAGATCGGCAGCATGCGCCGCTCCCGACAGAATCACCGCCGCGGAAGCAGCCAGTAGCGTCTTCATCCTCATCCCCTCCCCTCGCCGGTCCGCTCACCTCCCGGCGGAGAAGCGGAAGATCATGCGGTTCTCGTACGTCTCGCCCGGCGCCAGCCGCGCGGAGCCGAAGGCAGGCCGGTTGGGCGTATCGGGGAAGCGCTGAGGCTCCAGACAGATTGCGTCGCCCATGCGATAGATATGCCCACCCTTGCCGACGATGGTGCCATCGAGGAAGTTGCCGGAGTAGAATTGCAGACCGGGCTGGTCGGACAGCAGTTCCAGCACACGGCCCGAGCCCGGATCCTCTAGCCTGGCGACGAGGCGTGGGGCAGCGCTAGGAGTGCGGCTGACCACCCAATTGTGGTCGTAGCCGCGCCCGTGACGGAGTTGCTCGTCGCGCCCGTCGCGCAAGCGGTCGGCCACCATTGCCGGTTGGCGGAAGTCGAACGGTGTGCCTTCGACCGCGCGGAACTCGCCGGTCGGGATCAGCGTCGCGTCGACTGGCGTGAACTCGGCCGCGGGGACCGTCAGCCGGTGCCCGGTCGCGCCGCCTGCGCTGCCCTCGCCCGCCAAATTCCAATAGGTGTGGTTGGACAGGTTGACGATCGTCGGCTTGTCCGTGGTCGCGCGGATCGTCTCGCTCAACGTGCCGCGGTCGTCGATCGCATAGATCGCGGTGACGGTGAGCGTGCCGGGATAGCCCTGATCGCCGTCGGGGCTGAGCAGCCTGAGCGTGACGCTCGCGGTCGGCCCCTTCGAGACCGCGACGACCTGCCACACGCGCTTGTCGAACCCCTGCGTGCCGCCGTGCAGCGAATTCGGTCCGTTGTTGAGCGGCGCGTGATAGGTCTTGCCGTCGAGCTGGTAGGTGCCCTTGCCGATCCGGTTGGCGAAGCGCCCGACGGTGGCGCCGAAGAAGTTGGGCGCGGCGATGTAGCCCCGCAGATCGTCGTAGCCGAGCACGACGTCGGCGACATACCCGTCCCGGTCGGGCACCCGCACCGCCTGCACGCTAGCGCCGAGCGTGATGATCGTCGCGATCGTGCCGCCGCCGCTCAGCGTGATCGCCTCCACCGCAGTGCCGTCCGGCATCGTGCCGAACGGCTTGCGCTGATAGTCCGCCGCATGCACCGTGCTCGCCATCGTCATTGCCAGGACCAGTCCCCATCCCTTCATCATGCCGACTCTCTCCCGTTGCACGATGACATAGCGACACTGATCCACCCCCGGCGACGATCAGCAACGCAGCCTCTTTATGGCTGTTACTTCACGCGGACATAGGACCCGGGTGCAGCCTCAAGCACCGGCAGCCCGGCGGTGCCGGGGATGCGCGCAAGCACCTTGCCGTCATCGCCACGGGCGAGCCACGCCTGCCACGCGGGCCACCAGGAGCCTTCCTGCTTCTGCGCGCCCTCGAGCCATTGATCGGCGGTGTCGGGGAGAGCCTCGTTGGTCCAATAGCCGTGCTTGCGGGTCGCGGGCGGGTTGATCACGCCGGCATTGTGGCCCGAGCCGCCGAGCAGGAACGTCGTCGGTCCGCTGAGCAGGCGCGCGCCGTCATAGGTCGCTCGCCACCCCGATACGTGATCGTCCTTGAGCGAGATCATCATCGTCGGCGCCTCGATCGCGCCGAGATCGATCGGCACGCCGGCTACGACCATGCCACCCGCCTCCTTCAGCCGGTTGCCCCGCAAGAGGAGCCTGCCGTATTCGAGGAGGAACGCCTGTGGGATGCGCGCGCCGTCACCGAACCAGAACAACAGGTCCGATTCAGGCGCCACCCGGTCGAGCAGATAATGGTTGACCACCGACGACCAGATCAGATCGTTCGCGCGCACCGCGCTGAACAGCGCCTGGAGCTTGTCGGCGCCGATCACCCCGGTCGCATCGAGGTGCCGCTCGAACGCGTCCATCTGCTCCGGCTCGTAGAAGGTGGCCCACTCGCCCATGTCGGTGAAGTCGAGCAGCGTGCCGATCATCGACAGCGAACCGAGCCGGTCGCCCTGCCCCGTCGCGTTAAGGTAGGCTGCGGTGATCGCCAGCAACGTGCCGCCCATGCAGAAGCCGAACACGTCCACGATCCGCTCGCCGGTGACCTGCTCGATTACCTCCAGCGCCGCCACCGGTCCTGCCTGCACATAGTCCGCGATGCCCTTGTCGCGCAGCTCCGGCCCCGGATTGACCCAGGAGATGACGAAGACGCTGTGCCCCTGCTCGACCAGCCAGCAGATCATGCTCGAATGCGCCTGAAGGTCGAGCACGTAGAATTTGTTGACTAGCGGCGGGACGTACAGCAGCGGTCGCCGGTACACCTCCTCGGTAGTCGGCGTGTATTGGATCAGCTCCATCATCGTGTTGCGGAAGATCACCGCGCCCGGCATCGCGGCGATGGTGACGCCAAGTTCGAAATTGTCCGCCGCCCTGCGCTGTACCAAACCCGACGGCGAGGCCGCATCGGCCAGCATGTTGGCGAAGCCTGCGAGCAGGCTGATCCCGCCACTCTCCAGCGCCTTGCGGATCGCCTCCGGGTTGGTGAACGCGAAGTTCGCCGGCGAGAGCATGTTGAGGAATTGCCGTGCGAAGAAGTCGGCGCGCGTTCGCTGGGCGGGATCGAGGTTGCTGTTGGCGACAAGGTCGAGCGTCTGCCGCGAGGTCAGCAGATACGCCTGTTTGAGATAGTCGAAGATCGGCTCGTTCCAGGCCACGTCGTTGAATCGCCGATCGCCCTTTGCCGGTGCGATCAGCGGGTCGCCGCTGCCTGCGAAGGTCCGCACTGTCGCATTGGCCCACAGATCGGCCCATTCACGCACCATCGCCTGCTGGGTCTCTAGCAGCCAGGCCGGATCGGACCACCAGCTCGCAGAGAGTTCGGCGAAGGCCCTTGCCGGCGCGTGCGGATCGTAAGGCAGCGGCGCGGACGGCTGCGCGTAGCGCCCTGCCGTCGCCTGCAAGGCCTCGGCGGCATGGGCGAAGATTTGCGTCCAGACGGTTGCCAGCTCGCCCGGATCGGGCAGGTTCACCGGCACCGCGAGCGCACCGTCCTTGGTCGTCATCGCATCTCTCTCCGTGTGCTCGCCGCCCCTAAACGGTCGTCACTTGCCGATGGAGCCGTCCAGAAACCGGATCATCGCCGAAAAGTCGGATTGACCGGCACCGGCGTTGGTCATCGCCTGGTACAGCGCCTGCGCCGCGGCGGCCATCGGCACGCTCGCGTTCGCGCCCGCGGCGGCATCGTTCGCCAGCTTCAGGTCCTTCAGCATCAGCGCCGAGGCGAAGCCGCCCTGGTAACCGCGGTCTGCAGGCGTTTCCGGCCCCACTCCCGGCACCGGGCAATAGCTGGTCATCGACCAGCTATTGCCCGAAGCCTTTGACGCGATGTCGTAGAATGTCTGGGGGTCGAGCCCCAGCTTCTCCGCCAGGAGAAAGGCCTCGCAGGTGGCTACCATCGTCGCGCCGAGCAGCATGTTGTTGCAGATCTTGGCGGCCTGCCCGGCTCCCGCCGCGCCGGCATGGATCACCGCCTTGCCCATCGCATCGAGCAGCGGCTTGGCGCGGTCGAATGCCTCGGCGGTGCCGCCGACCATGAAGGTAAGCGTGCCGCCCTGCGCGGCGGCTATGCCGCCCGACACCGGCGCGTCGACCATCGCCAGGCCCTTGGCGGCGGCGCCGGCGATCACCGCACGCGCGGACGCGACGTCGATCGTCGAGCAATCGATCAGCATCGCCTCATCGGGCACGGCCGCGAAGATCTGCCCGGTATAGACCTCGCGGACATGCTTGCCCGCCGGAAGCATCGTCACCACGGCATCGGCATCGCCGACCGCCTCGGCGACCGCCTCCGCGCCGACGCAGCCGGCCGCCTCCGCCCGGCTCACGGCCTCCGCCGCCAGATCGAACGCGCGTACCCGATGTCCGGCTTTGGCAAGGTTGGCGGCCATGCCGCCGCCCATGTTGCCGACGCCGATGAACCCGATCGTCGCCACGTCAGCGTCCCGTCCAGTTACCGGGACGCTTCTCGACGAAGGCGGTCATCCCCTCGGCCTTGTCCTCGGTGGCGGTCAGCCCGGCGAACAGGCGCCGCTCGAACTGGATGCCCATGCGCAAGCCGGTCTCGAACGCCGCGTCCACCATCTCCTTGTTGGCGACTGCGGCGAGCGGCGGCATCGCAGCGATGGCAGCCGCCGTCCTCAGCGCATCGCCGATCAGCTCGGCGGCTGGAACGATGCGCGAGACGAGGCCAGCCCGCTCGGCCTCCTCGGCGCCCATCATCCGCCCGGTCAGGCACATCTCCATCGCCTTGGCCTTACCTACTGCGCGGGTCAGCCGCTGCGATCCGCCCATGCCGGGCGCGACGCCCAGCTTGATCTCGGGCTGGCCGAACTTCGCGGTATCGGCGGCAATTATGAAGTCGGCCATCATAGCGACCTCGCAACCACCGCCGAGCGCAAAGCCGGCGACCGCCGCGATCCACGGCTTGCGCGTCGCCGTCACGCGTTCCCAGCCCGCGAAGAAGTCGGTCGCGTAATTGTGCGCAAAGCCGTTGGATTGCATCTCCTTGATGTCCGCCCCCGCAGCGAACGCCTTCTCGCTGCCGGTCAGGACCAGACACCGTTGATCTGGGTCGGCATCGTATTGGGCAAAGGCGGCGATCAGATCGGCGAGCACTTGCCCGTTCAGCGCGTTGAACGCCTGCGGCCGGTTGAGGCGGATCAGGGTCACCGCGTCGTGATGTTCGATCAGCAGCGTCTCATAATTCATCGGGTCGATCCTCTTCCTCGGGCAGCGGAGTCCAGGCTTCCCGCGCCGGCAGCGGCGCGAACATCGCGTCGATCATCGCATCCGTGACCTCCTCGGGCGTCGGCGGCCGCCAGCTGGGAGCATTGTCCTTGTCGATGAGCAGCGCGCGAACGCCCTCGACGAAGTCATGGCGCGGGTAGACGTGGCAGACCAGCCCGTATTCGACCCGCATCTCGTCGGCGAAGTCGTCGAGCCGGGCGCCCTCGGCGAGCAGCCGCAGCGCGACCTTGCACGCCGCGGGCGATTTCGCCCGCAGGATCGCCAGCTGCCGTGCCGCCCAGACAGACGGATCGGCGGCGAGCGCCGCGAGAATGTCCTCGAGCCGATCGGCGGCGAACAGCCGGTCGATCCGCGCCCGGTCCGCCTCGATCGCCGCAGGCGGAGGCACGGTGGCTGCCGCGGCGAGGATTTCCTCCAGCTCGTCGGGCACGGCAGCGATCCGCCCCTTAACGCCATCGAGTTCCTCCGAGCGAATGTAATGGGTCGCCAGCCCCAGTGCCGCGCATTCCGAGCCGTCGAGCCGTGAGCCGGTCAGCGCAAGAAACTGCGGGAGTCGGCCGGGCAGGCGCGACAGGTACCGGCCGCCGCCGACGTCGGGGAACAGCCCGATCGAGGTTTCGGGCATGGCGAACGCGGTGCGCTCGGTCGCGATGCGGTAGCGGCACGGCAGCGCCACCCCGACGCCGCCGCCCATCGTGACGCCGTCCATGAACGCCGCCGTCGGTTTGACATAGCCGAACAGCAGGTGATTGAGCCGGTATTCCTGGAAGAAGAAGGCGCGCGCCGCACCGCCATGCCCCTGCGCGCTGGTCGCGATCCGGAGGACGTCGCCGCCGGCACAGAAGCCCCGGCCGGCGGCGTGATCGAGCATCACGGCCTGTACCGCGGGATCGTGACGCCACTCCAGCAACGCCGCAGTCATGGCCCGGCACACGTCGAGGGTGAGCGTGTGAAGCGCCCGCGGCCGATTCAGCCGCATGCGGCCGACGCCGCCGTCGCGGAATGCGAGCAGCTCGTCGTCGCTCATCCTGTCAGCCCATCGTCCGGATGACGAAGGCGTCGGTCACACGCATGGCACGGCCTCTCCACTCGGCCGCGCCTTGGCCCATCCTGGAAATGCAGGCAAGAACGGCGCGCAGCGCGGCGCCGCCCCAGCGATCAGGCCGCCATCGCCCTCCGCGCGAGCGCGCACTGCGACCAGATCTCGCTCAGCGCCGTGACCAGCCGGTCGATGTCGCCGTCGGTATGCACCGGCGAGGGCGTAAGGCGCAGCCGCTCGGTGCCGACGGGAACGGTCGGGTAGTTGATCGGCTGGACGTAGATGCCGTGGTGTTCGAGCAACCAGTCGCTGATCATCTTGCACTTCTTCGCATCGCCGACCATCACCGGGATGATGTGGCTCGGGTTGTCGAGCGTCGGGATGCCGATCGCGTCGAGCCGCCGCCGCACCTTCGCCACGCGCTCTTGGTGGCGCGCGCGCTCCCAGCCGCTCTCCTTGAGGTGCCGGATGCTCGCCGCCGCGCCGGCCGCCAGCGCCGGCGGCAAAGCGGTGGTGAAGATGAAGCCGCTGGCGAAGCTCCTGATGAAGTCGCATAGCGCCGCCGAGGCTGCGATATAGCCGCCCATCACGCCGAACGCCTTGCCGAGCGTTCCCTCGATCACGGTGACGCGGTCCATCAGGCCCTCGCGCTCGGCAACGCCGCCGCCACGAGGGCCATAGAGGCCAACGCCGTGGACCTCGTCGAGGTAGGACATCGCGCCGTGCTTCTCGCAAATGTCGAGGATGTCGGCGATCGGCGCGATGTCGCCGTCCATCGAATAGACGCTTTCGAACGCGACCAGCTTGGGCACGTCCGGATCGAGCGCGGACAGGTGGCGGTCGAGGTCGGCCGCGTCGTTGTGCGCGAAGCGGATGCATTTGGCGCGGCTGTGGCGGATGCCCTCGATCATCGAGGCGTGGTTGAGCGCGTCCGACAGCACGACGCAGTTCGGGATGCGCGACGCTAGCGTGCCCAGCGCCGCCCAGTTCGACACATAGCCGCTGGTGAACAGCAGCGCCGCCTCTTTGCCGTGCAGATCGGCAAGCTCGCGCTCGAGCTCGACGTGCGCGTGGGTAGTGCCCGAGATGTTGCGCGTGCCGCCAGCGCCGGCGCCGCACGCGTCGAGCGTCTCGTGCATCGCGTCGAGCACTTTGGGGTGCTGGCCCATGCCGAGATAGTCGTTCGAGCACCACACCGTCACCGGCCGCTCGCCCGCTTCGGTATAGTGCTTGGCATTGGGGAACGACCCGGCCTTGCGCTCCAGCTCCGCGAAGATGCGGTAGCGGCCGTCGTCCTTGAGGGTCGCGAGCTCGCCCTCGAAATAAGCCTCAAAGTCCATGGAAGCCCCTTCCCTTCAAATCCTTAGTCGATTTCGTCGCGCTCGCCCAGTGCCACATACGCGCATCGCGCAGCGGCAGCACCAGGAACAGATGCTCGATCACGCCGAGCACCGCCAGTCCCGCTATCAGCGTCGCGCTCGCCGAGGCTCCGCTCGCGACCGGCGCCGCCTCTGCGGCGATCCACGCCCAGGCGGCCAGCGCCATGCCGAATAGCACGGACACGGGGAACAGCGGGTTTATCGCGCGGGCGCGGAAATAGCTCTTCAGATACGCCAGATGGGCCGGGAACACCTCGTCGCTGAGATTCGGCACACCCAAGAACAGGTTGAACTTGGCCGACAGCCGCAGCACGAACAGCAGCAGGAATGTCCGCGGCGCCGCCTGGTTCGGCTCGCCCCAGGTCAGCGAGAACAGCGCCGCCGCAGTGAGCGCGATCGCGATCTCGTGGTGGATCACAGTCGCCGTCGCGGCGCGGAAGCGCGCCCAGCCGGCAATACCAGGAGGGCATGGTTCACGATTCGGCCCGGCAACGGCACCCATGAGGAAGCTTATCTCGTGCCAGCCCCAGATCACGATCGCCGCGGCAAAGCCGGCATAGGCGCCGCCGACACTCGCATCGCCGGCACGCGCTCGGACCAGCGCGGCCGCGCCGAGTGCGGCGAGGCCGACCAGCCCGAGGCTTGCGCGGAACGTCGCGCGCGGGCGGCTGTCGAGCCAGACTACGGCCCCGGTGCCGATGAACCACATGAGCAGCGCAAAGAGGAGCGGCGGGATCGTCACCAGGCGGGAACCATGCGGACGTCCGCAGGCGCAGCGTTGCGTTCGACGGGCACGAAGTAGAGCCGCGCGAACGACACGGCCGCTGCCGCGGTCAGGCCGATCCGCTTGACCGCTCCCATCATGCCCCCTTGCGCCTTCGCCGCGTCGATGCCGGCGGCGATCCGCCGCATCCGCTCCAGTCCGGCCATGAAGCGCGGGCTGTCGGTGTCAAGCACTACCGGGAACACCTGCCGGGTGATTGCCGAGCATGTTGTGAACACGCGCTGGTCGTAATCGGTCGGGTCGATGCCGAGCGCCTTGTGGAATGCAGGACGGTTGTGATCGCGGACGTACATGGTCGCATAGACCGCAACGAGGAAGAAGCGGATCCACCAGCGGTTGATCCCCGACAGCAGCTTAGGGTCGGTGCGCATCAGGATGGCGAAGGCCTCGCCATGGCGGAACTCGTCGTTGCACCACAGTTCAAACCAGTTGAAGATCGGGTGAAACCGGAGCTCGGGATGTGCCGCCAGGTGGCGGAAGATCGTGATGTAGCGGGCATAGCCGATCTTCTCGGACAGATAGGTCGCGTAAAAGATGAACTTCGGCCGAAAGTACGTGTACTTCTTGGTGCGCGTAAGGAAGCCGAGATCGATACCGATGCCCGCGTCCTTGAGCGTGTCGTTGATGAAGCCGGCGTGGCGGCTTTCGTCGCGGCTCATCAGGCGGAAGAGCTGGCGAATATCGGGGTTCTTCACGCGCTTGGCGATCTCGGCATAGAGGATGCAGCCGGAGAATTCCGCGGTGAGCGAGCTGACCAGGAAATCGGTGAACTCCTCGCGCAGCCCGTTGGGCAGGCTCTCGATCACCCCGTCGAACGCCTCCGTGCGCTTGAAGTGCAGTCGGTTGGGATCGCTCGCCATCTCGGCGATCAGCGCGTCCCATTCGGTGCGCACGCCCGACACGTCGATCCGGTCCATCGCCGCAAAGTCTGTGGTGTAGAAGCGCGGGCTCAGCACATTGTCCTAGAGCGATATCGCCATCGCGTCCGCGGGAGTGGCGACCGGAGCAGCGGCCTTGATCGGAGTCATCGCGGTCATTGCCCTCTCCAACCCGAAAAGCTCCGATCGCTGAAGCTGACTTCGTACAACTCGGTCATCTCGAAATGGCCGGCGAGCTTGGTCCACAGCCGCTCCAACGCGCCGGCGCGCTCGACCGTGGCGATGCGCTCCTCGACGCGGCGCTCGCCGAAGCCGACGTGGATTGGCGCGCCGTGGACGCGCACGCGGTCGCCGGGGCCAACCTCATAGTCGTTCGCCAGTACCACGTTCGCGCGACAGAATTCGTCGCTGAGTTCGACCTCGACGCGACACGGCGTGTCAAAGGCGGCGCGGCGGAACGGGATCATGCGGCGCTCCCGCCGAGAAGGGCCGCGAAGGCAGCGCGGTTGGTCGTGCCAAACGCAGTCAGCTCGATCGAGCGGCCGGTCGCCGGGTCGGTCAGCGACAGCTCGCCGTCGCGCCAAGCGGTAAGCGTGAAGGGCACATTCGCGCCGACCCCGTGCTGGTGCCGCTCGCGGGCGAGGCCGCGCATCACGCCGCGGATAAAGCCCGTCTTCTCGCCCGGCTCGATCACCTGCGTGACGGCGCCGGTGCGCGCGTCGCGGATCACCACCGCGCCGTCCGCCCGGTCCAGAAAGCGCAGGCTCCGCGACTGGACCGGCGCCACGTGCGCTGCAGCGCGCAACAGCGCGGGCGATGCGGCCGGGGGGACATGCGCGATGCGGACTGCTGCCGTCGCCGCAAAGGCGAAAGCGACGGTCGCGCCCGCCAGGATTAGCGGGGTGCCGGTCACCCGATCGGCGCGCGTCGCGGTCATGCCGCCGAGCTTCC
>CAXTNG010000015.1:23503-23998 GCA_964245475.1 uncultured Sphingomonas sp.
CGCTCGATCGAGGCGATTCGCCCCTGCGGGTTGGCGGCAAGGCAGGTGCGCGCGATCAGCGCCGCGGTGCTCTCCGCGTCGGGGATCGCACGCAACATCGGCTGCGGCGCGACCAGGTGCCAGGCGCGGGCGTGCGGCCAGAGCGCGAGATAGCCGAGCTTAGGCGTGCCCGAGAGTCTGAGGGGCAGGTCGCCCGATCCGTCAGGACGCAGTGCCAGATCTATCGCCTCGATCTTGCCGAGCGGCAGGTTGATGCACTTGGGAACGGCGACGCCAACGCGAAGCACCAGCCGCCGGTCGGTCAGCGTATACATCGTCGCGCGGGCGTTTGCCCAGGCGAGCAGTTGAAGGAGCGCAACCGCGAGCGCGCCCGCCACCAGCGTGCCGGCCACTCCCGTGAAGCTCCCGGACCCGGCGAGCGCGCCGCCCATCCCCCATCCGGCGAGCAGCGCGAAATAGCCGGCGATCAGGCGGGCGTGAAAGGCGGTGCGCGCC
>CAXTNG010000015.1:24008-24838 GCA_964245475.1 uncultured Sphingomonas sp.
TCGTCGGCGACGATGCCGGTCAGCGTCGCGCGCGTCGCCTCGTCCTCCGCGGGCACGCCCATCCCGGCGGGCAGGCGATGGTCGTAGATCGCCATCCACAGATTGGGGTTCGCCTGCGCGAACGCGAAATAGCCGGCGACCAGACGCGCGTGAAAGGCGCTGCGGGCGAGGATGCGCGCGTCGGGCTTGCCCTGCCACAAGATGCGTTCGCCCCGGGGCAGCGGGCCGGGCAGGCCCGAGGCGGCGCCGTCGTCGAACTCGATCACAGCAGCGGCTCCTGCCGGTCGGGCGTGGCGTAGAGGAAGCCGCCGCCGAAATAGGCCTGCACGCGGTCCTCTTCGTAGAGAGTGATTCGGTCGGTCGCGTCGATCCGCGGCGCGCGCGCGAACTGCGCCGCGGTGATCGCGTCGACCACCACGCGGCGGCGACGGCGGTCGACCTTGGACGACATGATCGGGGTGAGCACCGTCCCCGCAGCACCGTCTAGCGACACCGCGAGGTAGCGGACCAACCGGTCGCTGCGGTCGATCCAGAGGTCGGTGACGACGCCCGCCGTCCGGCCGTCGGCCGCGACGACCGGCCAGCCGTTGAGGTCGCCGTCCTGACGTGCCGTCCAGAAGTCAGGCTGCGCGCTCAGCGGCCCGATGCGCGGATGGCCTTCCATGTCGAGATCGGGCCGCTTGGCGCGGTCGGCCCAGGCGGCGGGGCCGATGCCGTCGACCAGCGGGTCGCCGGTCGGCACGTAGGGCGCGCCGGCGAAGCGCTCGGTGCGGCGCGCGGCGATAGCGACCGGGTCGCGGCCAGTCGTGTTCGGCGCGGTGACCACGCCC
>CAXTNG010000016.1:0-1719 GCA_964245475.1 uncultured Sphingomonas sp.
CACCCAGACCATGAATTCGGCGTCCGCGGTTGCGCCTTCGGCATCGGCGACGCGGACGGCGAACGACTGGACGTCGTCGCCGTCGAGCGCACGCCAGGTCAGCGTGCCGTCCGCCGCCAGCATCGCGCCGGCGGGGCCGTTGACGAGCAGCCAGACGAGCGCCGAGACGGGGCCGTCGGGATCGCTCGCCTGCAGGCGCAGGGTGAGCGTTTGGCCTTCGGCGATCGTCTGGTCTGCGATGGCGGCGAGCGCCGGCACCTTGTTGGGCACGCGCGCCACCGCGACGCTGAAACTCCGCTCGGCGAATGCACCCTCCGGATCGGTGACGCGGACGGTGATCGCGGCATCGCCGAGCGCGTTGCTGGTCCAGGTGAAGCGACCGTCGGTGGTCACCGCCGCGCCGGCGGGGCCTTTGACGAGTGCATAGACGAGCGAGCTGGCGGGGTTGTCCGCATCGGCCCCGACAAGCTGGACCGACACGCTGTCTCCGATGGTGACCGACTGGTCGGCGAGGCGCGCGAGCGTCGGGGCTTTGTTGGGCACGCGGGCGACGGCGATCGTGAAGCTGCGCTCTGCGAACGCGCCTTCGGAATCGGTGACGCGAACGGTCACGGCCGCGTCGCCGGTCGCGTTGCTGGTCCAGGTGAAGCGGCCGTTTGCGGACACCGCGGCGCCAGCGGGGCCCTTGACGAGCGAGTATGCCAAGGAGCTGGCTGGATTGTCGACGTCGCTGCCGACGAGCTGGAGCGAGACCTCGTCGCCGATCGTGACCGCCTGATTGGGGATCGTCGCGAGTGTCGGCACCTGATTGGGCACGCGTGCGACGGCGATCGTGAAGCTGCGCTCGAAGAAGGCGCCTTCGGGATCAGTGACGCGTACGGTGACCGCGGCGTCGCCGAGCGCGTTGCTGGTCCAGGTGAAGCGTCCGCCGGCGCTCAACGTCGCACCCGCGGGGCCGCGCACGAGCGCATAGGCGAGCTGGTCGGCGATATTGTCGGCGTCCGCCGCGGCGAGTTGCACGCTCACCTGCTGCCCGATCGTGACCGATTGATCGGCGATAGGTGCGAGCGTCGGCGCGACATTGGCCGCCGCGGTGACGGCGATCGCGAAGGTGCGGTCGGCGGTCAGCCCGCCACTGTCGGTGACGCGCACCGTCGCGGACGTACTTGCCGGCTGCGCGCCCGCTTGCCAGCTGAACGTGCCGCTGGCGGACACGGTCGCGCCCGCGGGGCCGCTGACGAGGGAGAAGGTCAGGCCTGCCGCCGCATCCTCGGTGTCGGTCGCGGAAAGTGGCACGACCAGTACCTTGCCCACCCCGACACTCTGGTCGGCGACCGCGGCGAGCCGCGGCGGCGTGTTGGCCACGGCGAGATTGACCGCGATGCGGAAGGTCTTCTGGTCGAACGCGCCGAGCGGGTCGGTCACGCGGACAGTCACCGTCTGGCTCGCCGCCCCGCCGGTCGCCGTCCAGGCGAAGCGGCCGCCCGCCGACACCGTCGCGCCCGCAGGCCCCGATAGGAGCGTATAGGTCAAGGCGCTCGCCACATTGTCCGTGTCGGTCGCGGTCAGGATGAATGCCAGCGTAGCACCCTGGTCGATCGTCTGGTCGGTGATCGGGGCCAGCACCGGCGCGGCGTTGCCGGCAGGCGTGACGCTGATGACGAAGCGGCGATCGTTGAAGGCGCCCGACGGGTCGGCGACACGGACGACAACGGCCTG
>CAXTNG010000016.1:1729-6521 GCA_964245475.1 uncultured Sphingomonas sp.
GTCGGTGACCGCCGCGTCGTAGGCCACGAGAACGACGTCGTCGAGCACGGCGTAGTCGTTCCACCCCGGCTCCACGTCGCGTTGCGCGGGCGCGTGGCCATCGGCCTCGAAGCTGACCACCAACGCGCCGCCGCCGTTGACCGACACGGTCGCGCCGGCCGGCCCGGAGACGAGCGAGAAGGTGAGCGCGTCGCCGTCGACGTCGCTGGCGGTGAGGCGGAGCGCCACCGCCTGGCCCGCTGCGGCGCTGCGATCGGCCGGCTGGGTCAGCACCGGCGCGTCGTTCACCGGAGTCACCCCGATCGCGACCGCGGCGATCGCCGGCGCGTTGAGGCCGTCGGTAATCGAATAGGTGAAGCCGTCAGTGCCGTTATAGTCGGCGTCGGGCGTATAGGTCCATGCGCCGCCCGCGAGCGTCGGCGCGGTCAGTCTGCCATGGCGGGGGCCGCTGACGATCGCCACCGTCAGCCGATCGTTGTCGGGATCGCTGTCGTTCGCGAGCAGGTCGATCGCGACGCTGCCGTCCTCCGCCACCGTCGCCCGGTCGTCGCGCGCCACCGGCGGCGAGTTGGCGACGACGGTGAAGCTCACGTCGTCGACGACCACGCGGCTGTCGAGCGCGCCCATGCCGATCAGGTCGAACGACAGCAACGCACCGTTGCCGCGCGCGACGCCGGCGAGCGAGACGGTGACGGTCGCTTCCCCGCTTCCGGGCGTGCCGCTGACCGTGACGCCCGGCGCGAGGTGCAGCGTGCCGTCGGCCTGGAGGTTGAGGAAGGCGTCGGAGAGCGTCATTCCGCCGAGCGCACCGAGCAGCGACGCGCCGGTCACCGGGTCGATCAGCGCCGCCTCAAACGCGTCGGGCGGGAGGTCCGCGCTCCTGCCGAGCGTCGCCGACTTGATCCGGAAGCTGAGCTGGGTCGCGCCGTTGGGAATGATGAAGGTCTGGCGGAGCGCTGACAGGAAGCGCGAGTCCTCGGCAAGGACGCCGACGCCGCCCGCGACCGTTGCACCGCCGAGCGCGCTCCAGCCGTCGGCCGCGGCGAAGTCGCCGTTGGCGAGCGGTCTCGTCGCCGTGGCGCCCGCGAGCAGATTGCCCTGCGCGCCGCTCGTAACGCCCGTCGACCCGGAAGACTGGACGGTGACGGTGGACGTCGTGGACGTCGTCCCGCTTCCGCTGCCGCTTCCCGACGCGCTCGTCGCGGTGTCGAGTGCGCTCGGCAGCCGCCGCGTACTAAGCCCGATCCTCCCGGTCATCAGCCGCGTGTCGATGGTGGGCGAGATGTCGCCGAGGCCCAGCGCATGGCCGAGCTCGTGCATCATCACGCTGAGCAGGTCCGCCTTGCCCGCCGCGCCTGCCGTTGCGATGGCGTCGAGCAGCCAGGACTGGCTGCGTGCCGCGAATTCCTCGTTGCTGCCGGGCGTCGCGTCGACGAACCAGCCGTAGCCCGCGCCATTGTCGTCGATGGTGACCGTGTCGGCGTCGAACGCACCCAAGGCGCCGTCGCCGAGCGGGCCGACCGCCAGGCTGATCTGCGCCAGCCGCGCCGCCGCGCCGGCAACGAGGCCGGACGCGATCCAGCGCTGCTTGGCCGTCTCGAACAGCGTCTGCGCTTGAGACAGTGTGATCGGCGGCGCGGGGGTGGTGACCATGCTGCTCGTATCGAGCAGCAGCGGCGAGCCGGCCGCGACCGAGGCGAAGGCGATCTTGTCGAGGAAAAACACTTGGCTGATCGCGTCGAACAGGCCCGACGGCGGATCGCTGCCCTGATTGTCGAAGCCGGTGGTGCGCACGCGCATCTCGGTGCGCCGGTCGCGCGCCCAGGTCGCCTCCTGGCTGCCGGCGAACGCCACCGGCTCGGACTCGCCGTACGAGCGAGGGTTGGCGACGCGCGAGGCGCTGTCGCCATGGTCGATCAGATACTGGCGCAGGTAATGAGTCACCATCTGCGCACGCTTCAGACCGAGCTCCTGATTGTAGCCGGCGTCGCCGCGCGGATCGGTGTAGCCGTAGATCTGCACCGTCACGTCGGGGTGGTTGACCAGCCAGATCGCCTGGTTGAGGAGCAGCGTCTTCTGCTCGGGTGCGAGATCGTCGTACTCGAACTTGTCGAGCTTGAACTGCACGCGATAGTCGATGTCTGCCGGCAGCTCGTAGTCGGTGGCGAAGCGCACGATCCCCTCGGACTGGACGTGCTCGAAGGTGAGCGTGACGATCTTGCCGCGGAACGCCGCCGGCACCGCGATCGTATGCATCTTCTTTTCGAGGAAGGTGGGATCGAAGCGGATGAACTCCTCGTGCGGCGGCACGGATCCATCGGCAGTCTCGATGATGACCTTCAACCCGGCGCCGCTGGTGATCATGAAGGGCACGAAGGTCTGGAACTGCAGGAAGTTCGCGTCCGTGGGGACGTAGAGTCGGTTGTGAGTGATGCCGCGGAAGTCGCCGAGCTTGTCGAGGAACGTGTCGATAGCGGTGCGCATCTCCTTGATGCCGGGCGAATCGGGCGCGAAGGTGTCGAGGAAGCCGTTGAACAGCGCGCGCAGCGCCTGCGGCCCGCCCATGATCAGTGCGTAGTCCGATGAGCCCCCACCGAACAGCTTGGTGATAGTGAGCTCGATCATCTTCTTGAAGAACTCGACGACGCCGTCGAAATTGGTTTCGTTCGGGTCGGAGAGCTTGCCGAAGAAATCCTCCGGGCTGAACGTGCCCGTGGGATTGAGCCCCGCATCGATAAGCGCCTTGATGACCTTGTCGACACCCTGGAGGAACTTCAATGCGAGGTCGTAAGCCAGCCGGTTGGGGCTGCCCTCGCCGAACACTTTGAACCATTCCTTGTATTCGTCGCTATCGGTGCCGGCGTTGGGCGCTTCGGGAATGCCGAATTTCTTGAGCAGCTGAGCGCGGATGAACTTGTCGACGAACGCCTTGCCGATGGTGTCCATGAACCGGCCAATGAAGTCCTTAGCGAACGTTACCGGGTCGGTCTGAACCAGCATCAGCCCGGTGATGTCGAGCGGTCCGAAATTCGTGCCGAGGAATGCGCCGAAGTCGAGGCTGAAGCCGCCGCCGCCGTGGAACGACCAGCCGGGAATCTCGTAAGACAGCGGATAGCGGCCATAGGTCGACTCGTCGAACGCGCTGCCGTTGGCGTTGCCCGCCTGGGTCAGAAAGTTCCACAGCGAGTTCTTGACGCCGAGCTCGAAGTCGCCGTTGAAGACCGTCGGCACCGCGGGCGACGCGTCCGCCAGCGCCACCGGCCCCGCGCCGTCGTCGTTGTTGAAGGCGACCGACACGCGCTGGCCGCTCTGCGGGCGGAAGGCGTAGCCGCCGCCCACCGCGCTGTAATACCAGCCGGTGCCGATGCCTTCCCAGATCTGGCCGTTGTTGAGGGTGTTGCGCTTGGTATCTACGGTCAGCCCCGGCGTTCCCGAGGTCACGTCGTGCGGATCGACCGAATACCAGGGCGCGACGCCGAAGCGCTCGGTTGGGAACACGACCGACAGCGTCGCGCGGCCCTGATCGACGATGCGGCGGTAGATCGGATTGCCCGCGTTGCTGGTGAGGCTGGTGTCGACCGTGCCGAGATACCAGTCGAACACCCGGCCGTGCGGACCGCCCAGACCGAACGATGCGCCGAGCAGCGCGACGTCGTCCTGGGTGAAGCCGGAGCGGCCGTTGAGGCGGATGTCGATGTCGGCGGTGTTGACGTGCGCGTAGAAGCCGTTGGCGGCGGCAGTCGGCGAGTTGTTCAGCGACCGGCCGTTCATCGTCGCGGTGAACGACAGCTTGCGCAGCAGCTCGCCGACCGGCAGGTCCGTGGTCTTCGTCCGGGCGAGGTCCTGATAGTAATTGTCGGCGAAGTCGACATTATCCCAGACCTCGACGTCGGGATCCTTGAAGTCCTGATACTGGATCGGGTTCATCTTGAGCCCGACCTTGGCCAGCAGGTTGAACAGGTCGGGCAGCTTGTTGGCGAGTTCGATGATCTTCTTGCCGACGTTGGGCGCGACCAGTCCGGCGACCACGCCCAGCGCGAGGCCCGCGGCTTTCAAGATCTGGTCGATCGGCAGCGCGAACGTCTCCTGCGCCTGATCGTGCGGGTCGAGCGTAGTCATCTGGATGCCGAGTGACCCGCCTGCGTCGGGAAAGTAGGTTCCCAGCCGCTGGATGATCTCCGAATTGACCACCGCGCCGCGGCCATGGCCGATGAAGTGCAGCGGCGACTGGAACAGTTTGTCGCCGCTCGCGCGCTGCAATGTGACGAGCGAGGCGAAGAAGGCGTCGGCGGCGCCCTCGGCGAAGCCGGTGTCGGAGATGTCCGACTCCTTGCTCCAGTTGCTGAGCAGCACGACCGCCTTGCCGGTTGCGCCGGCGAGCGCGGCGCCGTTCTTCTTGCCGGTCTCCAGGTCGATCCAGTCGCCGCTCTTCTTGTCGTAATAGAGCACCACGCCGCCGCCGCTCGCCGCGACGATCGCATCGGCCAGCACCGCATATTCGCCGCCCTCGTCGGCGATGCTGGTGTTGTCGAGGCCGAAGCCCAGTTGCAGGTCATGGGTGATCAGCGTCACGCCGTTGAACGGCGCATCGACCTTCTTTGGCGACAGCAGGAACGCCGCGGCTTCGTTGATTCCGGTCCCAGCTACCTCGACGCCCCAGTAATATTCCTGACCCGCCGTCATCGCCTTGGTGTAGGCATTGGCGAAGGTCACCTTCCAGGTCTTGCCGTCGCCGTCGGAGACCTTGCTGATCTTGCCGTCCGCGTCGACGAAATAGTTGCCTGCCTTGAGC
>CAXTNG010000016.1:6531-11444 GCA_964245475.1 uncultured Sphingomonas sp.
GAATTGTAGATGCGGTTGGGGTTGTTGTCGCCTTCGTCGAGGATCGCCTGGTCGACATTCTTGTCGAAGAACTCGCGCGTCACCGGACGATCGTTGGGCCACAGGCCGCGACCCGGAGGCAGCGTGCTCAGATAGAATTGAGTGCGGTAGCTGTCGCCGACGAGCAGCGTCGTGTCGATCTTCCATTCGAACGACAGCTGCGCCTTGGGGTCGTTGAACAGGTCGAACTCATCGAGCGGGGTGATCAGCTCAAGCGCATCGACCGCCTGCAACGCGAGGCCCCGGCCGTGGCGCACCACATCGACCGGCGTGTAATACATCGTGTCGTAATAGGCTTCGTTGCGGTTATCGATCGGCAGCTGCTGCCATTTGTCGGCAGGGTCGATGTCCTCGATCGTGTCGATATCGAGGACCACGACATTCCCCGCGCCGCGATAATTGGCGTAGAGCTTCTTGCCCGAGCTGTCGACGCGCAGCTCCTCCAGGAAGGCCATCGGGATCGGCGTGGTCGATCCGATGATCTCCGGCTTGCCGAACGGATCGCGGATGACCAGGATCTTCGATCCGGTCGCGTAGAATTCGTCGATCCGCGCGGCGAGCTCGACCCGGCCCGAGGTCTGCTGGAACCAGTAGAAGGGCGGCAAACCCCAGTCGGCCACGAACATATACTGCCGGTCGGGGGTGATCGCGATGCCGGATGCGTTATGCACCGACAGATCGATGCCGGGGCCCTTGGTGCCGCGCCGAACGTCGACGCCGAGCACGACGCCGTTGATCGAGAAGGGCACTTCGATCACCGAGGGCGTCTCGCCGATCTTGGTAGCGATCGTCGTCACCCTGGCGGAGAAGCCGTTGGGATTGTTCGAGGTCACTTCGATCAGCTTGGCGCCCTTGTCGCGGTCGCCACGCGCGGCGGCGATCATCAGATAGGGGTCGCTGGTCGCCTGGATGTCGAACACCTCGACGCCTGCGTTGAGCGAGCCGATGACGGTGCGCCAGCCGTCGCTGTTGGGGGCGCCGGTCTTCGGGCGGTCGTCCTCGTCGACGTTGATCACCTTGATCCGGCCGGCCTTGCCCTGCGCGCCGAAGGCATAGGAATCGGTGCCGAACAGCTCGGACTCGGGTACCCCGACATAGAGCCGCGTGCCGTCGGCGTTGAGCGCCATGGTCAGGATATGGCCGTACAGAGTATTGCCCTCTTTGATCGACACGTCGATCGCGTGGGTCGAATCGGTCAGCACCTTGAGGTAGTTGGCGGACGCCGGATCGATGTCGATGACATAGACCTTGCCGAGCCCGGCGGCGTAGAGGTAGCGCCCGCCGGGATCGACCGCGAGCGTCGTCGCGCCGCCGGTCCCCGGCAACTGGATCATCTGGACGCCCGGCTTCTTGGGATCGGTGTCGACCTGCTGCAGCGTCACCGTGTCGATCAGCGCGATGCCCGCCGAGGTGGCGGCAAAGGCGGCGCCAAGGTCCTGCGTCACCACGATCTCGTTGACCGGCGCCCCCAGCGAGATCGAGTGGATGACGTGATCGACCTTGCCGGTCTCGTCCTTGCGCGCGACGTCGATCACCTCGACGCCGTTGCCATAGCCGGCAAAGGCGTAGCCCTGCTTGTTGTCGATGGTGAAGATGGTGCTGCGCGCGAGGGAGGCATTCGCGGGGATCGAGCCGTCCTTGGCCGCAGGCGTGCCGCCGCGCGGCCGTTCCAGATAGATTTCGGTGCGGCCGAGCAGGACGTCCTGCGGCACCTGGAAGGTGATCACGTCCTCGCCGGCGCTCGACCCGGGCTGGACCGTGAACTTGTCGTGGCCCAGCCTGATCTCCTCCGAGCCGTAGCGCAACACGATGGTGAGGTCGTCGAAGCTGTCGCCGACTGCTCCGGCGCTCGACGCGCCGGCGACGAAGCCGGTGCCGACGATCGTCACCTCGCCATGGCCGTTGCTGAAGTGATAGTCCGTCTTGGTGACGACGATCCCCTTCGACGCCTGCGACGATTCGCTTGGCAGATCGGCCTTGACGTAGGTCTCGACGTCGTTGGGGTTGGTCTGGAAGCTGAGCGGGGTGGAGACGACCTCGCCGTTGGCAAACTTGCGGTACAGCGCGAGGTTCGCGGCCTGCACCGTCGCCGGGAACATGATCATGCTGGCGAGCGCGCCGACCATGCCGATCGCGACGACCGCGCCGGCCAGGCCGCCGACCGCCGCCACGCCGATCGCCGGCGCGAACAGGATAGTCAGACCCACCGATAGGCCGATGTCGAGCCGGATGCGCGGCAGCGGCTGAGCGGCACGCGCGATCAGGATGTTGCCGCTGCGGCTCAGCCCCGGGAACGGCGGCGACTTTACCCGCGCCATGCCGTCGGCGTCGATCGTGCCCGAATCGACCACCACCCACACGTCCTGCTCGGCCCCGTCGGGGCCGACCGGCAGCTTCATGCTGGTGAAGAACCACACCTGGTCGCCGACATTGCCGCCGCCCGGCGGCACCGGTACGGCGAGCTGCACGGTGTCGGTGAACACGGCGCCCTGGACGTCGAGGTTGAACGCGCCGAGGAACTGGAACACGTCGGCGCTGGGCAGCGGCGTGGTCAGCTGGTCCTTGGCGAGCGTCTGGATGCGGACCGTCGCGTCGCCGTCGAGCGCGCCGGGGCCGAACGCGACCTGGATGCCGTCGGCGTTCTGGACGATGCCGCCGGTGTCGCCATCGACCGCGACCGTGTCGCCGACCGCCGCCGGCATGACGCTGACCTTCACCTGGTCCTCGCCCCAGCGGTAGAGCGCGGTGACCGTGGTCGTGCCCGCGCCCACGCCGTGGATCAGGCCGTTGGCGTCGACGGTGACGATCGAGCTGTCACCCGAGACGAAGACTACGCCGTCGGCGCCGGTTGCGAAATACTTTTCGCCCGGATCGAGGCGGACGATGACCTGGCGTGTGCCGCCGTTGGGCAGGACGGTGACGCTGTCGGGATAGGCATCGATGTTGTAGACCGACGTCATCAGGTCGTTGCCGCTCGACGGCAGGCCGACGGTGATCGTGGTGGCGGCGGCGATCGATCCGTGCGCGATCTTGAGATAGGTCGCGCCGTCCTTCAGCGCGTAGAGCGTGCCGTCGTCCTCCAGCCGGACGACGTTCTTGTCGCCGATCGTCGTGGTCACGTAATTGTAGGGCAGCACGACGCCCTTCTGGTCGGCGAAGTCGCCGATTAGCGCGACGCGACCGGTGTCGCCCGCCTCGCCGAAGCCGATCTGGCGCAGGTCGAAGTCAAGTGCGGTGAGCGGAGCGTTGGAGATGCCGATGGCGATCACCGCGGCGGCCGAGCTGCCGAAACCGTCGTCGGCGGCGACGCTGACGCTGGCCGCGCCATAGTAACCCGCGGTCGGGGTGAAGATGACGCCGCGCCCGTCGGCGGTGAGCGCCGCGGTGCCGCCGGTCGCGGAGGCAACGCGATACGTCAGGCGGTCGCCGTCGGGATCGGTCGCGACCTTCGACAGGTCGAGCAGCATCTGCAGGTCGACGTGGGTCTTGCCGGCGGGAATGTTGGCGGCGACGGGGGCCAGGTTCGCGCGGAAACCGAAATTCGCGGCGACGATCTGCGCGTCGGTGGCGGCGACCGCGCCGTCACCGTTGACGTCGGCGTTCGTGAGCGCCGCGACGATCGCTGCGCTGTCGGCGCCGTCGACCTTGGCATCGCCGTTGATGTCGCCCGCGACCCGCAGTTCGGCGGTATAGCTGCCGCTGCCCGCGACGCGGAGCTCGTACAGCCCCGCGGCATCGACCGCGAACAGGGTGATGCGGCCGGCGGCGCTGGTCGCGCTGCCGATCGCGGTCAGGCCGGCGATGGTCGGCGCGATGTCGCCGGTGGTCGCGACGCGCAGAATGACGCGTCCCGACGACGGCCCGGTCAGCTCGCTGTCGCGAATGGTGAAGGCATAGCTGTCGCTGCCGTTTGCGCCGAGCGTGCCCGAGACCGGATGCCCGGTGAAGCTGGCCGCGGTCGCCAGGTCTTGGCGGATCGATGCGGTGACGACCGTGCCGTCGGCGCGATAGTCGATGCGGCGACCTTCACCAGTCGAAGGTATTACGAGCGCGAGCTTGCCGTCGACATAGCCGTAGCGCACGCCCGCGCCGGTCGAGAGGTCGCGCACCGCGGCGAGGTTGCCCTCGGCGTCGTAGCTGTAAACCGTCGCCGAGCCGTCCGGTGCGGTAACCTGGGCGACATGACCCTGCGCATCGCGGACGAAGCGTAGCGACGCGCCGCCGAGCGCGGTGACGCCGCTGTCGCCGACGAGCAGCGCGCCGCTGGCCGAGGCGATGCCGACGGTGCCGCGCGTCGTGTCGATGAGGTAGGTCGTCCCGTCAGGGCCGGTGAGACGATAGTCGTCGCTGCCGAACACCGACGCGCCGGGATTGTAGGCGACGCCGCTGTCGACGTCGTAGAAGCTGGCGCCGACCTTGCGGAGCTGGACGTTCACGGAAGCGAGCGTCCAGCCATTGGCGGTGTCGGGCGTCCAGGCCGGCCGCCAGAAGGTCTGGCTGCCAATCGTCTCGGCGATGGGGGCGAAGGTGAAGCCGGCGCGCTCGCCGGTGGGCAGCGTGAGGTAGAGACGCGTGCCGAGGCCGAAGGCGGGCAGCACGCCGCCCGGTCCGGGCTGGTCGCCGACGCTGGTCTCGATCTGCGGCTCCAGCCCGAGGAAGGACCAGGCGTTGGTCAGGCTGTCATAGGCGCGGGTGAGCGCGACCGGCGTCGTGCCCAGCATCGTGGCGATGTCGGTCGTCTGGGTCTGGTAGCGGCCGGTCTTGTCGGTGCCGGTATGCACCTCGACCTTGGCGCTGGCGACGCTGGTCCGCCCGCCAATGTCGCGCGCGGTGAGCCGCAGAACTCGATCAGGCTCGCCAGCTCGCCGAGCCCG
>CAXTNG010000016.1:11454-15328 GCA_964245475.1 uncultured Sphingomonas sp.
GTCTCGCCGTTGGCCAGCGGCGTGACCGTGCCGTCGGCGGCGAGCAGCTCGAGCGTCCAGGTGTCGAGGTTGGCGTCATCGATCGCGCCGGTGACGGCGAGCGCACCAGTGACCACCGCGCCGTTGACCGGCCCGGTAAAGGCGACCGCGGGCGTGGCCTTGTCGGCGGGGTCGCGGACCTTGAGCTGGCTGGTGACGGTGCGCGTACCGCCGTCGACGTCGGTCGCGGTAACGGTGAGCGTGTATTTGCCCGGCGCGCCGGCGGTGATCTTGATCCGGCCGTTGGGGTCGAGCGTCAGTTCCTGCCCGTCGAGGAAGGCGCGCAGCGAGGTGATGTCGGACAGGCTGTCGGCAACGGCATGGACCAGCACCTGCTGCCCCGGCGTCGGCGCGAAGCTCGGCGTCAGCTCGACGCGAACGGTGGGCTTGGCCGGCTCGAGCAGCGCGCGGAAGACGACGCTGCGCCGCGCCTTGGCATGGCCGTCGTCGACCACGAAGGTGACGACATAGTCGCCCGCCTGGCCCGGACCCGGCGTCCATGCCAGCGTGCCGGTGCGCGCGTCGAGGGTCGCACCTTCGGGCAGCCCCTTGGCGGTGAAGGTGAGCGTGTCGTCCTTGTCGGGATCGGTCGCGGCGACGGTGAACTGCTTTCGCTCGCCGATCAGGAAGGCGTGATAGCCCTCGGTGATCACCGGCGCGCGGTTGACGTTGGCGACGCGCACCGTGACGTCGATCGTGGCGATCGCGCCCGCGGCATCGACCGCGGCGAAGCGGATGACATGGTCGCCCGCCTGATCGTAGCCCGGCGTCCACTGGAACTCGCCGCGGCCGGCGACGAACAGCGCGCCCTGCGGCAGGCCGCTGACCACCGAATATTGCACCGGCTCGTCGTCGGCGTCGCCGGCGACGATCTTGAAGGTGAAGTCCGAGCCCTCGCGGACGAGCTGGAGACCCATCGGCACAAATTCGGGGGCCTGGTTGACGTTGGTGACGGTGAGCGTGATCGCATCGGTGCTCGTCGTGTTGCCGTCGCTCGCGGCGAACGTGATCTGATAGGTGCCCGCGGCATTGCGCGCCGGCGTCCAGCTGAACGCGCCGGTCGCGGGATCGAGCGTCGCTCCGTCGGGCGCGCCGGTCATGGTGAAGGTCGGGCGGTCGCCGTCGGTATCGGTGGCGCGCAGCGTGAAAGCGATCTGCTGCCCTTCGGCGACGGTGCGGTTGCCGACCGGCGCGATCTGCGGTGCGGCGTTGGCGGCGCGGACGATGACTTTGAAGGCACTGGTGGCGCTGGCAGGGGTAACAGTGCCGTTGCCGCTGTCGGTGACGGTGATCGAGGCGTTGTACGTGGCGATGTCCGCCGAGGTCGGCGTCCAGCTGAGCAGCGCTTGGCCGTAGACTGCGGTGGGCGTCAGCGTCGCGCCAGCGGGGAGGCCGGCGACGGCATACCGAAGCGCGTCCTGATCCATGTCGGTGACGCGCACCGTCGCGGTCAGCGGCTGGCCCGCGCCCGCGACGAGGTCGCCGATATAGCTGATGACGGGTGTCTCGTTCGGGCTGGTGACGGTGATGACGAAAGTATAGGCGCCCGACAGCGGCTCGCCGGTGCCGTCGCCGTTGTCGGTGGCGGTGACGATCACGACATGGTCGCCGCGCTGGTTGGCGCCCGGAGCGAGGCGCAGCACGCCGGTGCCGTCACCGTTGTCGGTGAAGCTGATAAAGCCGGGCAGCGCGCGGTAGGGGCTCTCGTTGCGCACCGCGAGCACCAGCGGGTTGCCGTCGGCGTCGGTCGCGCGGATCGGCACCTCGACCACCGCGCCCTTGGCGACGGTGACGTTGGCGACCGGCGCAACGACCGGGCGGCGGTTCTGGTTGAAGACGGTGATCGGCACCGCGATCTCGCTCGACAGCGGCCCTTCGCCGCCATCGCCGGTGTCGGTCGCGCGGAAGCGGACGACGTATGTGCCGGCCTGGGCATTGCCCGGCATCCAGTTGAACGCGAGCGTGTCGGGATCGAAGGTCGCGCCGGGCGGCAGGCCGCCGATCACCTGAACGATGACGGTCTTCGGCCGCTCGCCGGTCTCGACGAGCTCGCCTGCGGGATTGCGGATCGCCGGGCTGTAATAGGGATTGTCGGGATCGAAGGCGAAGGCGGTGAAGGCGAGCAATTGCCCTTCGAGCACCTGCCAGCCGTCCTGCTGGTCGAACACCGGCGCGGCATTGGCGGCGGTGATCGTGATCCGCGAGGTGACGGTGACCGCGGTGTCGCCGTCGCTGACGGTGAAGGGGACGTCGTACACGCCGGCCTGGATGAAGGTCGGCACCCACTCGAACTCGCCGGTCACCGGGTTGAGCGTCGCGCCGAACGGCAGGCTGTCGCTGGAGAAGGTAAGGTCGCGGTCGCTCTCTGCGCTGGCCTTGATCTTGAAGCGGATGAAATCGCCTTCGCGCGCCAGCCGGTCGCCCGGCGGCGTCACCTGCGGCGGCTGGTTGCGCTCGGCGACGCGCAGCGTGACGACCGTCTCGTCCTTGCTCGATCCGTCGGTGACGAGGAAGCGGACGTCGTAGGTGCCGGCGGAATGATAGTCGGCGAGCCAGGAGAAAGTGCGCGTCGCAGGGTCGAACGCGGCGCCCGCGGGCAGGCCGTCGGCGGAATAGGTGAGCGTGTCGCCCTCGGCATCGACCGCGGACAGGACGAACTCGAAGAGCTGCCCCTCGCCGCCGTCGAGCGACACCGGCGGGCTGCGGAAGGCGGGGGCCTGGTTGCCGCCGGCGACGGTGAGCGTGAAGCGCTGCAGCGTCACCGCGCCGCGCGTGTCGAACACCTCGACCACGACCGGGGTCAGCGCGTTCGCCTTGGCGGCGGGCGTCCAGGCGATCAGGCCGGTGGTGGCGTCGATCGTCATGCCGGCGGGCGCGGTCAGCAGGCCAAAGGAGATCGGCTGGCCCTCGGCATCGGTCGCCTTGACCTGATAGGTGAAGGGCGTGCCGATCGCCGCCTTCTCGGGCGCGGTGCTGGTGATCGTCGGCGCGGTGTTGGGCAGCACGCCCGCGACGACGCCGGCGACGAACGACAGCCGCTGACCGTTGGCGGTCGCGACCGAGACGGTGCGCCCGGTCGTGCTCTCGCCGGGTTGGAGGAGGCCGCTGGCGGGGAGCGAGGCCGACAGGTCGATCAGATAGCGGCCGTCGTCGGTTTGCGTCGCGCCGGCGGGGATGTTGGTGAAGCCGTCGAGCGGGTCGATGGTCAGCAGCGCCGGCAGCGAGATCGGCCCGTCGGTGCGGTTGGTGACGACGACCTCGTAGGAGATCGTGCCCGTCGCGCGATCGAGCCGGGTGCCGGAGAACTTCAGGTCGACCAGCCCGGAGATGTCGTCGAAACCCTTGAAAGCGGACTGGTAATTGACCCCCATCCGCTGGCCGTTGGCGGCGGTGAGCGCGGCGTCGGCCTGGAGCGTGTAGCTGTCGGCGAGCAAGGTGCCGAAGCTGACGAACGCGGTGCGCGTCGCCGCGTCATAGGTTACGGAGCGCACCGTCTGCGCGCCGGTCTTCGCACCGGTGAGGTGGTAGTAGCTCGGGTTGGTGACCGAGCCAGCGTCGGTCGCCGCGCCGACGAACATATCCTGGTCGAAGGTGAACGACAGGAATGGCTTCGGCAGCGCGACCTGGGCGCCGGCGGGCGGGTTGGTCGCGATTACTGCGGGCGCGGTGGCCGGGGCGATGACGTCGACCTGGTTGCTCTGGCTGCTCAGCAGCGAGCGGTCCGACTGGTGGGAGAGGACCGCGCCCTGGCTCTGGTAGGACCACAGCGAACCGATGCTCATCGACGACCCGGTCGAGAAGAGCGACGCGAACGACCCCACCGGCTTCAGCCGCG
>CAXTNG010000016.1:15338-17471 GCA_964245475.1 uncultured Sphingomonas sp.
ACCATGGTCAATTCGCTGCCGCTCGCTGCGAGGCCGGTGTCGGCGACCTTGCCGGCGTTGTGCGAGACGAACAGCAGCCCTGCCAGCTTCGTGCCGGCCTTGCCGAACGCAAGGCTGTCGGCCGGCGCGTCGAATGTCAGCATCGTCGTCGCGCGGCGACGCTCGTCGAAGCGGACGACCTGCTTGCGATCGGGCCAGGTGACCGCCCAGAGCGTGCCGTCGCCGTCGAAGGCGAGGCTGCCGACGCGCAGGTTCTCGTCGCGGCTCCATTGCGTGAAGGTGGCGGTGTCGGGGTCGAACACCGAGACGCCCGAATTGGTCGAGACGTAGATCAGCCCCGTCTTCGGCTCGATCGCAAGCGCGATGGTGATGCCGTCGCCGAAGCGGTCGAGGATCTGGCCGGTCGCCGGATCGAGCCGGACCAGCGCGCCGCCGCCGGTGGTCGCCCAGAGCCGGCCCTGGCCATCGAACGCCATGTTGAAGATCGGCACGTCGAGCTCGGCGAGCGGGGTGCTGGCGGCACCGCCGCGCGCGTCGAACTTCCAGATCGTGCCGCGGTTGGGACCGCCCGAGACGAGGATGCTGCCATCGGGCGCCTCGACGATCGCCATCGGCCCGATCCCGGCGTCGCTGCGGGTGACACCGGTCGCGAAGGCGCGCGCGGTGAAGGGGCTGAGGACGGCATCGAACTCGCTGACGTCGCTGAGTGCCGCCGCGGCGGACACCTTCGCCTCGGCGGCGGTGAACAGCGCGTTGGTCGAGGGCACGATCGTCGGCGCGGGCGGCTGGCCGAAATTGGGCGCGGTGGTCGCATCGACCGTCGGCACGCCGCCCAGGTTTACGCCGGAGCCGTCATCGACCGCGTTGACGCCGGGTTTGGGCGTCTCGCGGTTGCCGGCGACATCGGTGGCGAGTGCCAGGAACTCGTAGGTCTTGCCCGCCTCGCCGTTGAAGACGCGGCTGCCCGACGCCTGGGGAAGCTGGCGCTGCCAGATGCGGAAATCGCCGCCATTCTCCGCGACGTAGAGGGTGACGTGCTTGACGCCCGATCCGCCCTGGTCGTCCGTCACCTTCCAGTCGACCTGGAAATCGTTGGTCGATGCGATCCGGGCTGCGGGGATCCGGCTCGCCGGCGCGGCGGCGTCAATTGCCTGCGAAAGGACGATCGTGTCCTCCGGTGCGAAGCCGCTCATCGTCACCCGCGCGGACGCGCTGATCCGGTCGCCGGTGGTGACGGTGCCCTTGGGCTGGACCGAGTAATTGACGAAGCCGGCGCCCGAGCCGCTGGCGTTGTTGGGCGCGAGCAGGCCGCGGGTCGCGTCCTCCAGCACCTCGCCGGTCACCGGGTCGATCGCCTGGATCAGCCAGGTCGCGCGCGCGGGCGACTGGAACAGGTCGACGAGCGCGCTGACCCGGAGCACGAAACCGCGGGTGCGGGTGAAGTCGATCTCGGTCGAGAAGTTCGAGCGGCCCTCCGGCACGTCGATCGAGATGTCGCCGATCTTGATGTCGCCGAAGGTGAAGGTGCGCGGGTCGAGCGAGGGGTCGAGCTGGGTGGTGATCCGGATCTCGTTGACGTAGCGCGCCGACCCGGCTGCGTTCTCGAACCCGACCGAATAGGGCAGCGCGGTGGCGGTCGCTAGCCAGCCCTGGGTGACGAGCGTCTGCGGTCCGGTGATCGAGGCCAGCCGGCCGACGTTCGCGTCGCCCTTGAAATAGCGGCTGAAGTCGAGCGCGGCGAATTCGTCGCCGTCGACCGGCTCGGGGCCGTTGAGCTGGAAGTCGGCCGGCAGCCCCGCGCCGCGCAGCGCGAAATCGAGCCAGGGCACGAAGATGCGCACCGCCTCGAAATGCGTCGCCGCCGACAGCGCCAGATTGTAAGCGTCGAAGGTCGGCAGCGCGGGTACCGGCACCTCGCCGGTGTAGCGCCGGCTCTCGCGGGGATCCTCATACTCGATCGCCGCCATCTGGCCGTCCTTGTGGCCGTAGAGCGCGCGGACCTGCTCGAAGAAGCCCATCAGATTGCCGTCGGAGCGGATCTGGCTTCCCGCCGGGCCGAACAGGATGCCCGAGGCGAGCGTCGCCATCAGGCTGACGATCTGCGTCTGGGTGCGGATCGGCGGGATGCTGCCG
>CAXTNG010000016.1:17481-22963 GCA_964245475.1 uncultured Sphingomonas sp.
GCGGGCCGAAGCAGCCCGGCATTCTCGCGCGCGGCAAGATAGAGGTTGACCCAGTCCTTCTCGCTCGCGGCGAGCGCAAGCAGCGCCGGCGGCGCGTCGTCGGCGGCGAGGATCGCGGTGCGGAGGTCGCGCGCCTGCTGCGACTGGAAGGCGACGAATTCGGCTCGCGTCATCGTCGTCGCGGCGGCGAGGATGTGGAAGCGGAACGGGATGAACGGGATCTCGTCCTCGCTCGGGACGGCGGTGTTCTGCTTGTAAAGGCCGACGAAATCGAGCTTGTCGAGCACGCCCTTCGCGCCTGGCAGATTCTCGTCGATCTTCGTCTTGGCGGCTTCCCACCACTCGGCGAGCGCACCCTCGCCCTTCGCCAGCACGCTGTCGAGCTCGGGGAAGCGCTGCGCCATCTGCGAGCGGAAGGTGTCGAAGGCTCGGTCGGCCATCGCCTTCAGGCCGGGATAGGTCAGGACGTTGAAGCTGAACCCGCCGAAGCCGTCCGCCGCCTCGTCGTAGAGGAAGCCCGACGCGATCAGCTGGCCGTCGGTGTTGGTGATCGACTCCAGCCCCTGCCACGGCACGTTGGCGTTGGCCGAGCCCGCCGCGCCGTCGGGTGTGCCGCGGACGTTGGTGAAGAAGTTCAGGAACGGCAGGCCGTAGACGTATTTGTTGAAGTTCAGCTCAGGCACGCCGACCTGGAAATAGGTGTAGGGCGCATCGAGGTTGGACAGGTTCTGGAGCGCGACCGAATAGGTCGCCTGGTCGCCGGCCAGGATCACGCGCGGGCCGCCGACGCCGATCGTCACTTCGGGCTCGATGCCGCGCTCGATCAGGAAGCGGTAGGGCTCGACCGTGGTGGTGCCGTCGGGGTTGATGATCTTGACGTCGTAGAGTCCGTGCGGCGCGTCGGTGAAGTCGAAGGTGGCGATGATCGTCGCGCTGTCGACCACCTTCCACGTCACCGGCTCGTATTCGGCGATGCCGGGGCGCGACACCTTGATGATCGCGCCGGGCTGGAACTGCGCGCCCTTGATCGTCGTGGTGACGAACTTGCCGTCGCCGCCGCGGTCGGTGTCGATGTCGGTGATGACCAGCGGCAGCAGGTCGGCGGTCAGCGTGACCTCGGTGCCGTCGGCGTCGCCGCTGTAGCCGCGGACCAGCACGTAATAGACGCCCGGCTCGGTGTTCGGGACGATCGCGGTCAGCTCCTGCGCGAGCGGGCCGGTGTAGGTCGCGTCATAGGCGGCCGACGTCGGCACCGCGTCGTGGCGCAGGAACACCTCGTTGATCGCGCGCTCGTCGTCGGCGTCGACGCGGAAGCGCAGCGTCTGTCCGGCGGGCACCTCGATCCGGTACAGCTTCTCCTGGCCGGGCTTCAGGTTGACGGTGGTCGGGATGTCGAGCTTGAGCGTCTCGACCGCGATGCTCAGCGTGTCGGCGGACGCGGTGGTGTTGTTCGCCTCGCCGGTGTCCTCGTAGAGCTGGTTGCGCGCGTCGGCGCGGACGATGACGCGGTAATTGCCGGGCGAGACGCCGGGCAGCGTCGTCGTGAGGCTCAGCGTGTAGCTGCCGTCGGCGAGCAATGTGCCCGAAAAGTCGCCCCGGCCGAGCAATCTGTCGCCAATGTCCCATTTGGCGTCGCTCGACAGGTAGACGGCGTCGGTCCAGCTCCCGCTGGCGGTGACGGTGCTGGTGTTCTTGACCGTCCAGCTGATCGTCACCGGGTCGCCGGTCTGGGCGTTCTGGGGCACCGTTATTCCGGTCACCTGGATGTCGCTCGGCGGCGGCAGCGCGATGACCATCGGCGTGGCCGAGCCGCGGCTGTTGTCGCGCTCGTTGGTTTCGAACACGCGGCCGGTGGTGTCGTAGCGCGCCGGATCGGTAACGACGAAGACGTAATAGGCCTCGGTACCGAGGTCGCCCGGCACGGCGAGGTCGAGGTGGACGTCGTAGCTGCCGCCCGCCGCCAGCCCGCCGATGTGGCTAAAGCTGCCGACGAAGCGGTCCGAGGTAAGGTCGAGCACCGGATCGCGCGAGAGGTAGACGAGGTCATCCCACGACGACTGGAGCGCCTGCGTCGGCCCGCCAGTATTGGCGACGGTATAGTCAACGGTGAACTTCTGCCCGCGCACCGCCCGCGCCGGCGAGGCGAGCGCGGTCACCTGGAGGTTGGGCGCGGTATAGGGGGTGATGGTGACCGCGTGCGCGGTCGTGTTGTTGCCCTCGCCCTGGAACTCGCGGACGCTGCCGGCGAGGTTGCCGCGCACCACCTGCAGCCGCGTCGACAGCGTCCACTTGGCATAGCCCGATTCGCCGAGGCCGGAATCGGCCATCGCGATCACGTTGAACTGGCCGGTCAGCTCGAACGGGATCGTGACAGTGGCGGTCGCGATATAGCTCTCGCCGGGGTTGAGCACGCCCTTGTGCTGGTTCTCCGCCTTGACGATCACGCCTGGCGACGCCTCGCGCGACATCAGCCAGTCGCCCTCGTCGAGCGAGGGGTCGATCGACAGATAGAGCCGGTCGACCCAGCTGTCCTCGCGTGTCGCGCGATTGCCGATGTTCTCGACCTTGAACGAGAAGGTGTAGGTCTTGCCGGCCTCGAGCGTGTCGGGAAGGGTCAGCGCGGTGACCTTGAGGTCCGGCTCGCGATAGACGACCGGGAAGGTCGCCTGGCCCATGTTGCCCGCGGGCAGCTCATAGGCGGCCTTCGCATATTGGTCGAGCAGGCCGTCGTTGCCGCCGTCCGTCGCGATCCCCGGGCGCAGCCGGTCGCCGCCCTGCGCGTTGGTGAAGACATAGACGTAATATTGCCCCTCGACGCCCGGCGGCAGCTCGAACGAGGCGGTGTTGGTGTAGCTTGTCCCTGATGCGAGCGACCGCGCTGGCTGGTTGACGGTCGCGACCAGGCTGGCGCGGCTCTGGACGAAGGTCGGGTCCTTCGAGATCCAGACCTCGTCCTGCCAATATTGCGTGCCTGACCACACCGCCGCGCCCTTGTTCTGCACGGTGTAGGTGACGCTCGACTTCTCGCCCGAATAGGCGACCGCTGCCGGCGCGGCGGGGATGACGCTCGTCACCTGCAGGTCGGCGGGCGCGTTGGTGACTGAGGTGGCGGTGAACTTAACGTCGTCGACCGACACCGGATCACCGGAGAGGGTCGACCGGACAATGACATAGGTCCCGGCCGCCGCCGGGTTGAGCCGGACCGAGGCGGAGTTGGTGTAGCTCTTGCCGGGATCGAGCGGCTTCAGGTTGGCGAAGCCGCCGAGGGCAAAGATATGCGTCGCATTTTCGAGCAGCGGCGCGTCGGCCAGGTAGACCTGGTCGGTCCAGCCGTCAGCGGTCGCGTCGCCGCCCGCCTTCACCGTCCAGGAGAAGGAGAAGATGTCGCCGCCCTTGGCGCTCGCGTCCGCGGTGACCTTCTCGACGCTGATCGAGCGCGTCTTCGCCGCCTCCGCGGGGGTGCCGACGATCTGGATCGCGCGCGCGCGATAGTTGCTCGAATTGATTTCCGCCGGATCGTCGGGATTAACGTTTACGGCCAGCGGGTCTTCGAGCAGGGTCGCGTACGGGTCGACCCACGGCATGATGTAATAGGTGCCCGACACGACATGGTCGGGCAGCGTCACGGTCACCTCTTGGTCATAGCCCTGGCCGACCTTCAGGATGCCGCCGGTGTAGTTGAGCGAGGTGAGCAAAATGTCGCCCTGGCCGGGGTGCGGGCGGTTCTTGTCGCGGGTCAGCCAGATCTGCTCGGCCCAGCGGCCGAGGTCGGTGTCGCCCGTTCCGCGGTTGGTGACGGTGTATTTGACCGACACCGTGTTGCCCTCGAACGCTTGCGCCGGCACCACCACATTGTCGACGACGATGTCCGCGAAGGGGATCGGGTCGATGTAGATCGGCTTGGCGACGACGTTGCTGGCGGTCGTGTCGTTGGGCCATTCGTCGACGGCATTGCCGGCGTCGGTCTGGACGAGGATGTAAACGGTGCCGCGGAACCGCTTGGGGACGGTGAAGGTGCCGGTCGCCGAGCGATATTCCTCCAGGCTACCGAGTGCGGTCTGGTTGGCGAGGCCCGACACCAGGATGTCGTCGCTGGTGATCTTGTCGTCGAGCGAGAGATAGACGTTGTCGGTCCAGCTGCCGGTCGCCGCGACCAGTCCCTGGTTGAAGACGGTGAACTCGACCGATGCGGTCGCGCCGGCGCTGACATGGTCGGGCGCAGTGATCGTTCCGATCTTCAGGTCGGGCCGCGGCTTGACCGCGACGAGAATGGTGGCGTCGTCGACCGAGCGGTTGTTGGCGTCGCCCGCGCCTTCGTAGATGGCATTGTCGGCGTCGGTGACGACGATCACCTCGTAGCGTTCGCTCGTCTTCTCCGGCAGCCGCATCTCCTCGCGGCGGGTGTAGCTGACGCCCGCCTGCAAGGGGCCGGTGTAGCGGTAGGTGCCGATCAGCGTGCCCGCGCCGGTGTCGCCGGACTTGCGCAGATAGACCTTGTCGACCCAATTGCCGGTGGCGGTGCTCGCGCCGTCGTTCTTCACCGTCCACTCGACATCGACGACCTCGCCCTCGGTGCCGTTGGCAGGTGCGGAGATCGAGGTGACGCGAAGGTCGGGCGCCGGCGACAGCGTGACCGCGATCGTGCCCGAAACCCCAGTGTCGTTGTCGGTGTAGATGAACTCGTACGGCCCGTCGTTGGGATTGTTCGTGCCCGGCACCTCGACGACGACACGATAGTCGTCGGAGATACCGTCGGGCAGACGGAACGTCTCAGTGCGGCGATAGCTGTCGCCGACCGCGAGATAGCCGAGGTGGTTGACCGAGCCGAGCTTCACCCGGCCGGTGCCGTCGGTCTTTTCCAGGTAGACGGTGTCGTACCAGTCGCCGTCGTTGGTGAGCCCCAGCCCCTGGTTCCCGACCACCCAGGTGACGGCGAGCTCGGTGCCCGATGCGCCGGTCGCGGGCGCGGTCACCGAGCCGACGTACAGGTCGGCCCAGGGGATCGGCGAGACGTCGAACGGGCCGGTCAGGAAGCCGCGGTTGCCGTCGGCGCCGTTCTCGAACACCGCATCCGTCGCGTCCGAGCGGACGAACAGGGTGAAGCGGCCGGTGAGCCCTGTCGGCAGGATCAGGTTGAGGCTTGACTCGTAGCTCGCGCCGACAGCCAGCGCGCCGTCGTGGAGCTGGCTGCCGATGACGAAATCGTCGCTGTTGCCGAACACGCCGTCACGCGACAGGATGACCTGGTCGGTCCAGCGGGTGGTCGCGCCGACCCCGGTGCCGACGTTGGTGACGCGCCAGCCGACCGTGACCCGCGCCGGATCCTCGATCGTGCGCGCCGGCGCGGTGACGTTGGAGACGGTGAGGTCGGCGTAGGGCGCTAGGCCGACGGTGAGCGCCGCAGCGCCGACGTTGTTGCCCTCGCCTGCGGCCTCGATGACCGTGCCCGCGCTGTCGGTCTGGACAAGCAGGCGATACTCAC
>CAXTNG010000016.1:22973-23656 GCA_964245475.1 uncultured Sphingomonas sp.
ACCGCGACATCACCACCGTGGTCGCGCACGACGCGCCGAACTGCGCCTCGCGGCCCTATTGGCCAAGGGCGCGTCCGGACGGGCCGATGAGTTTGGGGCGCACCAGGTCCTGCATTCGGCGACGCTGGCCGGTGCGATCGCCTGCGGCCTCGACGACCGTGCCCGCTATTTCGGTCTGGACGAGCAGGCGATAGCTGCCCTGTGCGTCGATCGGCAGCGTCACCGATAGCGTCACGTCGCGCGTCGCTCCGGCGGCCAGCGTCCCGAGGGCTGCGACCTCGCCGAGCTTGATGTCGCCGCTGCCGACGATGCCGTCGCGCGACAGCCAGAGCGTGTCGGTCCAGCCGCCCAGTGTCGCGCCGCTGCCGTCGTTGCGCACCGTCCAGCGCACGTCGAGGGTCGAGCCGCTCTGCGGATTGCCTGGCGCGGTCACCGACGCGACGACGAGATCGGGATGGGTCAGCGCCAGCGCGGCGCTCGCGCCGTCGTTGTCGGCCTCCTGGCCTGCCTCATAGACCTGGCTGTCGACATCGGTGCGGACCTGTTCGCGATGACGGCGGCATGCGTCAGGACATGCGCGGCGCGCGGCGAGAGATCGCCGAGATTGCCGATCGGGGTCGCGACGATGTAGAGGCCGGGCGCAAGAACAGATTCCATCGGGGACGGTCATGGCAGAGCGGGAT
>CAXTNG010000017.1:0-13117 GCA_964245475.1 uncultured Sphingomonas sp.
CGCGGCGAGACCAACCCGATCCTGCCGCTCGACCTGCTGGCGAGCCCGGTGCTCGCGCTGTCCGCGGTGGGCGCGTTCACCGCCTTCGTCTCGACCATGACCTTGCTGCTGACCATTCCGTTTCGGCTCCAGCACAGCTATGGGTTCAGCGCGGCGGAGGTCGGCGCGGCGATCGCGCCCTGGCCATTCGTCAACATGGTGGTGGCGCCGTTCTCCGGTTGGCTCAGCGACCGCGTGCCGGCGGGCATCCTTGGCGGGATCGGGATGGCGGTCGCGATCGCGGCACTGCTGCTGATCGCCTGGATGCCCGCGGACCTGGAGTACGTCGACATCGCTTGGCGGATGGCGCTGTGCGGCGCCGGTTTCGGGCTGTTCCTGCCACCGAACGCGCGGCTGATCATCGGCTCAGCGCCACGCGAGCGGGCGGCGGCGGCGGGCGGCCTGACCTCCACCGTGCGGCTGGTGGGGCAGACGAGCGGCGCGACGCTGGTGGCGGCGCTGCTGGCGCTCGGCATCGGCGCAGGGTCGGTGCCGGCGCTGGTCGCCGCCGGGCTCAGTGTGGTGGCGGGCCTGTGCAGCGTCGCACGGCTCAGGCCTTCGATCCGCAACCCGCGCCCGGAAGAAGCGGACGAGGTCGTGCCGTCCGCATCGGTGCGATAGCTACACGTCCGCCCAGCGGCGAAGCAGATTGTGGTACACGCCGGTCAGCTGCACCGTCGCAGTGGCGCCCTGCCCCTGCGCTTCGGCGACCTGCTGCACCCCGCGGTCGAGGTCGAAGAGGATGCGCCGCGCGCCGTCGTCGCGGACCATCGACTGGAGCCAGAAGAAGCTCGCGACGCGCGTGCCGCGGGTGACCGGGGCGACGCGGTGGAGGCTGGAGGACGGGTAGAGGATCATGTGGCCGGCGGGCAGCTTGACCGACTGCTCACCGAACGCGCCCTCGACGACCAGCTCGCCGCCCTCATAGGCGTCGGGCTCCTCGAGAAAGAGCGTGGCGGAGAGGTCGGCGCGGACTCGGAAGTCGCTGCCGCGGCGGATGCGTACGGCGGTGTCGACATGGGTGCCGAACGCCTGCCCGCCGGAATAGCGGTTGAACAGCGGCGGAAACACCTTGAGCGGCAGCGCGGCGGCGACGAACAGCGCCGAGCGGCCGAGCGCGTCGAGGACGATCCGCCCGGCCTCGGCCGCGGCAGCGCCGTCCTCGGGCAACTGCTCGTTGCGCTTGGCGAGCGCGGACTGGTGGCCGGAGGTGGCGTTGCCGTCGACCCAGCCGGCGGCATCGACGATCGCGCGGACGCGGGCGAATTCGGCGGCGTCGAGCACGTCGGGGATGGCGATCAGCACCGCGCGCCCTCCAGCAGCGCGGCGACACCCGGCTCGCCGAGCATCGGGTCGGCGCGGCAGAAGGCGATCGCCTTGACGACGAACGCCTCCGTACCCGTCTCCCCCGCCTGCCGCAGCCAAGGGAGAGCCGCGCGAAGGTCGCCCGTTGCGGCGAGTATCCGCGCATGGTTGAAGCAGCCGCGGAAGTCGCCGCCCTCCGCGGCTCGCGCATACCATTCGGCAGCGACGGTCATGTCGCGCTCGCAGGCCCAGCCGTCCTCGGCGAAGCTGCCGATGAAGGTCATCGCCTTGGCATTGCCCAGCGCCGCCGCCTTGCGGAGCCAAGCGAGCGCTACCGCCTTGTCCTCCGCTACGCCCTCGCCCAGCGCGAGCAGCGTCGCATAATTGTACATCGCCCAATCGAGCCCGCGTTCGGCCGCGATCCGGTAGCATTCGGCGGCGCGCGCCTTGTCCGGCGAAGTGCCCCAGCCGAGGTCGTAGCAGCGGCCGACCATGTTGAGCGCCATGACGTGATGCTGGGCCGCGGCCTTCACGAACCATCCGAGCGCCGCGCGTGCCTCGCTACGGTCGAGCAGCATCTGCCCCCACACCGCCTGTGCTTCGGCCACACCGGCTTCCGCGCCGTCACGCACGAGCGCCGCGCGCTCCTCCGGTGAGCCGGAGAGGCGCGCGGTGACTTCGTCGCGGGTGAGTGCGGCAACGCTCAATAGCGCACCGCAAGCGTGGCGAACGCTGACCGCCCCGGCGCGATGGTCGCGTAATGCGCGGTGTACGCCTGGCTGAAATAGGTCTTGTCGGTGAGGTTCTGGACGTTGACGCTGAGTTCGACCCGCGGCGTGATCTCCAGCGCCGCGCGCGCGTCGAACCGCCAATAGCCGGGGATCGCGCGCAGGATCGTCCTGGTCGCCGGAGCGACGGTGACCACGCCCGCCGCGTTCTGCGTCGCCGAGCGGTTGTCTGTGTACCCACCGTATACCCGGCTGGTGTAGAAGGCGCCGCCGCCGACCTGGAGCTTCTTGAACAGCGTCACGTTGGTCCAGGCGGCGAAGCTGTCGCGCGCGGTCTGTGTCGCCTGGCGGCCGGTGTTGACCGAGACGACCTGCACCGTCTTTGCCGGTTGCACCACGACCGTGCCGTTCATCACCGCCGCCACCGCCAGCGCGGTGAAGCCGCCGTCGATGATCTTCGGATCGAGGTGGGTATAGCCGCCGAACGCGGTCCAGCCGGGCAGGATTTGCCCGTTGACGCCAAGCTCGAACCCCCGGATGCGGCGCTCACCGCCGAACTCTGCGGTATTGTTCTCGCCGATCACACGCGCGTTCTGGATCTCGGTTTGGAACGCCGCCGCGGTCAGGTTCAGCCGCCCCGCGAACAGGTCCGCCTTGGCGCCGACCTCATAGGTCTTGGTCTTCTCGGGCTTCAGCGTCGCGATCGGGCTGACTGCGGCGGCGGCGGCGGTCGCCGGCAGCGCATTGGCCTCCTGCCCCTCGCCGAGCAGGCTGTTGGGCGGAGTCGCCGCGGTCGCGTAGCTGGCGTAGACGCTGGTGTTGCGCGTCGGCTTGAGCACCAGCCCTGCCTGCCAATTGAACAGCTCGTCGGTGCGCTCATACTCGATCTGGCTCGTCGCATTGAGCGTCTGGCCGGGGCGGATGCGCGAATGGAACCGGTCGAACCGCGCGCCGAGGTTCAGCACCAGCGGCTCGGCCAGCGTGATCGAGTCGAACAGGTATGCCGACCGCGTCCGGGCGTCGTTCTGCGTCTCCGCCACCGGCAGGTTGCGGACCCGCTCGGCGGTGACCGTCGAGGTATCGGTCGTGTAATAGACGAACGGGTCGTTCGGGTTCGGGTTGAACAGGCTGGTGCAATAATAGCGCGCGATCGTCGCGGTGTTGCAGCGGGGCGTGATCGTCGAGCCGGTCGACAGCAGCTCGGCAGGCGCGGTGGTGCTGTTGGTGAAGCCGCGGATCACATAGATGCCGCGCCGCGCCTTCTCCCAGTCGAGCTCGATGCCCGCGGCGAAGCTGTGCTTGATGCTGCCGGTCTCGAAAGTACCGAACAGGTCGGTCTGGTTGGTCAGCGCGTCGGCATAGCCGTAGCGCGTGTTGGCGCGCCGCCAAACGTAGCCGCCGGCGATCTGGTCGCCGCGCGTCGCCGCTGCGCCGGTGGTCGGGTTGGCGGTCGCCGTGCCGAATACGTTGCCCTGCTGGTCGTCGGGCTGGGTGTAGATGTAGTTCTGAACATTGTGGGTGAAACGCGCGGTGTTGCGCAGCGTGACGTGGCCGAAGTCGTGCTCGGCGCGGATCGTCGCCTGATTGACCTTGGTTTCACGGAAATCGCGCGCCTTGACCCCGTAGAAGGTCGAGCGGTCGACATAGCCCGTCACGCCACCCGCGGTGGTCACCCGGCCGATTGCCGGCGGGTCGATGTTGGTGCCGAGCGGCGCGTTGCCGATCGTGTAGAGGTACGGGATGCCGCTATCGGGCAGCTCGTGGCTTTCCAGATAATAATATTGCGCGGTCAGACGGGTCGGCGTGCCCAGCCCGATGGTGACCGACGGCGCGACGCCCCAGCGGCGCTGGTAGATGGCGTCGCGACCGGCGACGTCCTGATCGTGGTAGAGCCCCTCGATGCGGAAGCCGACGGTGTCGGATAGCTTCTGGTTCACGTCGACCGTGAAGCGTTTATAGTCGTCGGTGCCGTAGCTCGCGGTCGCGCGGACGAAATCGCGGGTCGTCGGCATCTTCGACAGGATGTTGATCGTGCCGCCCGCGCTGCCGCGCCCGCCGAGCGTCGAGTTGGAGCCGCGAATGACCTCGATCGACTCGACCGCGAACACCTCGCGGCTCTGCGCGGCGAAGTCGCGGACGCCGTCGACATAGGTGCTGCCCTGGCTGTCGAAGCCGCGGATGAAGGGGCGGTCGCCGATCGGATTGCCGCCCTCCGCCGCGCCGAACGTGATGCCGGGCACCGTGCGCAGCGCCTCGGTGAGTGAGGCCGACCCCGTTTGCTCGATCACCTCCTTGGGCACCACCACGATCGAGCGTGGCGTGTCGACCAGCGGCGCGACCTGCTTGGCCTGTACTGGCCGCTCCTCGCGCTCGCCCTCGACGACGACGTCCTCGCCGCGCTGCGGGTCGCCATAGCGCTGGCCTGCCGGTTTGGCGGCATAGGCCGGCGTGGTGGCGATGAAGCCCACGCACGATAGTGCGAGAAACGACGTGCTGCTGTTCGACATGCTTGCCCCTTTGCTTGAGGGACCTGCTATTGCGACTGGATCGCAGAGTCAATGCAATTGCGACCTACTCGCATCTACGTCGCACGCTAACATGAGTTCTTGCTATGTTCTCCGGACGGCCTAAGGTCGTGGCATGAAGACCCGGCCGGTCCGAGGCGCAACTCTCAACGGCGAAAGCCGGCGCTTCAACCTGCCGGAGACCGAAGCCGACGGAGACTGGCTCGACACGCGCGACGAGCTGGATGGCATCTCCCCGCCGCTGCGCACGACGGTAAGTATCGAGTCTCCAAAGACGATCATCAGCCGCAACCGCTCGCCCGACGTGCCGTTCGACCGTTCGATCAATCCCTATCGCGGCTGCGAGCACGGCTGCATCTATTGCTTCGCGCGGCCCAGCCACGCGTTTCACGATCTCTCCCCGGGGCTCGATTTCGAAAGCCGCCTCTTCGCCAAGCCCACCGCCGCCGCTCTGCTCCGCGCCGAGCTGGCGAAGCCCGGTTATACGGTGTCCTCCATGGCGCTGGGGACCAACACCGATCCCTATCAGCCGATCGAGTCGGACTGGCGGGTGACGCGCGGCGTGGTCGAGCTGCTCGCCGAGACCGACCACCCGCTGTTCATCACCACCAAGTCCGACCGGGTGCTGCGCGACCTCGATCTGCTGGCGCCGATGGCCGAAAAGGGCCTGGCGGCGGTGACGCTGTCGATCACCTCGCTCGACCGCAAGGTGGCCTCCACCATCGAGCCGCGCGCGCCCACCCCCGAGCGCCGCTTCGCCGCGGTGCGCAGGCTGGCGGACGCGGGTGTTCCGGTGTTCGTCTCGATCGCGCCGGTGATCCCCGCAATTACCGACCACGAGATCGAGCATCTCGTAGAACGTGCCGCGGACGCCGGCGCGCGCTCCTGCTTCTTCCTGCCCGTCCGGCTGCCGTGGGAGGTCGCGCCGCTGTTCCGCGCCTGGCTCGACGCGCATTTTCCCGATCGCGCGGGCAAGGTGATGAGCATCATCCAGTCGATCCGCGGCGGGCGCGACAACGATCCGGACTTTTTCACCCGCATGCAGGGCAGCGGCCCCTGGGCCGACCTGATCCGCACCCGCTTCCGCCTGGCGATGCGCAAACACGGGCTCGACGGCCACCGGGTGAGCCTGCGTACCGACCTGTTCCGCCCGCCCGCGGGTCCGCAGGGCGAGCTGTTCTGAACTTTGCGGGGGTCCCGCGGTTGTTGCGCGAAAGGAGATGCGACCATGGCCGGCGAGACACCCGAGGGCGACACGGGAACCCCCGCCGCGGCCGAGCAATCGGGTGCGGGCTACGGCAACAACGCGCTGACCAACGACGTGGGCAAGCCGGGCGAAGAGGATAAGACGATGCCGGACAAGCCCGACGATTAGCGCTGCCCTACAAGGCGACGGCGCATTAGGGTCTGATCCACCCGAGTTAAAGGCATTCGGTGTGCTCCGGCAAAGCCCGGAGCGCTGGCAAGTGTGAGACTTCGATAGCTAAGGATCCGGCCTTCGCCGGAGCACGGGAACGCTCTTTCTTATCGTCCGATCGACGGCCGCTTGGAACGCAAGTCGTTTCCATGGCGTCGTGCGCGACATTCGACCCAACTTCCGTTCGCCCTGAGTCGAGGGCATGTTTTGACCGCGTGCTTCGATTTTTGCTCGGCACGAACCGGTCGGGTGTAGCGCCCTTCGCGCAAGCGTCCAGTTCGGCTCACTCCGCGCCAGACACCGGTCGCCGATAGTGTCAACCTGGCGTCAACTTCGCCGACAGCAGGGCATTCTCGTCAGCCAGCGAGGCCTGCTGCCCGGCACTGCATCAGCGGCTGAATGCGCGTGCCGAACGCCTCCACGCCTGCGACGAAATCGTCGAAGGTGAGCAGCACGCCGCCGGTGTTCGGCACCTCCGCCATCTCGTCGAGCATCCGCGCGATGCTTTCGTAGCTGCCGACCAGCGTGCCCATGTTGATGTTGACCGCACCCTCGGGCGCGGCGAGCTGACGGACGTTGGTGTCCGTGTTGACCGTGTCCTTGGCCCCCTGCTGCGCGAGCCAGGCGATCGCGTCGAGGTCGACGCCGTCATTGTACGACTGCCATTTGGCATGCGCTTCCTCGTCGGTCTCGGCGGCGATGATCATCACGAGGACGAACACGGAGACGCTGCGCCTGGTCTTTTCCAGCGCTTTGGCGAGGCGCTCGTTGTTGAAGGCGAAGGCGGTCGGCGTGTTCACCCCCTTGCCGAGACAGAAGGCGTAGTCGGCCCATTTTGCCGAGAAGGCGAGGCCCTCGTCCGAGGAGCCGGCGCAGATGATCTTCATGTCGCCGGTCGGCTGCGGCCGGACGCGGCAGTCCTCCATATGGTAATATTCGCCGTCGAAGTCGCTGACGCCCCTCTCCCATAGCTCACGCAGGATGCGAGCATATTCGTCCAGCATCTTGTATCTATTACGGAAATGTTCGTCGCCCGGCCAGATGCCCATCTGCGTGTATTCAGGCGGCTGCCAGCCGGTGATCAGGTTCAGCCCGAACCGCCCGTGACTGATCGAATCGATCGTATTGCACATCCGCGCGGCGAAGGCCGGCGGGATGACCAGCGTCGGACACGTCGCGTAGATCTTGATCCGCTCGGTGACGGCGGCGAGCCCCGCCATCAGCGTGAAGCTTTCCAGCCCGTATTCCCAGAACTCGGTCTTGCCGCCGAAGCCGCGCAGCTTGATCATCGACAGCAGGAAGTCGAGCCCGTGCTTCTCGGCACTCAGCGCAATCGTCTTGTTGAGGTCGAACGACGGCTTGTACTGCGGCGCGTTCTCGCTGATCAGCCAGCCGTTGTTGTTGATGGGCACGAAGACGCCGACCTGCATGGCTTAGCTCCTGAGGAAATCGAGGACGATGCGGTTGAAGGTGTCGGGATCGGTGACGTTGCAGGCGTGCCCGCCCCAGGAAGTGCTGACCGACCGTATGCGGGGGTTCGCCTCTGCCAGCGCTTCCGAGCAAGTCCATGGCACGAGCATGTCGTCGGTCGAGCAAAGCGCCAGGCTCTGAGTCGTAAGCTTGCCGACCCAGTCGCTCGCATCGAAGGCCGCGAGCGCAGCGATACGCGCCTCCATGGTCTCACAGGCCGGAAAAGCGTCGAGCTGGTGCGGCACCTCGGCGTCGAGTTCGACCGAGTGCGCGCTGATCCACTCGGCCGGATAGAGGAAGATCGGCTGCGCTCGCAGGTAGGCCTCCGGTCCGACATGTCTGAGCAGATTGAGCCGCGCCTCGAAGCAGCGGAGGAAGTGCGGGTCCGCCTTGATCCAGCCGTTCACCAGCACCAGACGGCGAAGGCGTTCAGGCACTAGTCGCGCCAGCCGCAACCCTGCGATTGCGCCTGCGGCATGGCCGACCACATCCGCATGCTCGATTGCCAGCGCGTCGATAAGCACCAGCATGTCTTGCGCAAGGTCGTCGACCGTGAAGGGCTGCGGCAACGTCCGGTCACTCCGCCCTGTGCCGCGATGATCGTATAGCACGACGCGGAAGTGCTCAGCCAATGCCGCGAGGTTAGGCGCCCAGTAGTTTGCCGACCCGCCGAGGCCCGAGGACAGGATCAGCGGCGGCGCGTCCTCCGGCCCGTGCAGTTCGTAATAAAGCCCCGCCGCCTCAGGCAATGTGCGCCACCGAGGCGATCTCGACGAGGCAGTCGGGCTTCACCAGCTCGCATTTGATGCAGTAGCGCGCGGGCTTGGCACCCGGAAAATACTCAGCGTAGACAGCGTTGAACGCGGCATAGTCGCCTAGGTCTTTCAGGAAGATGTGGTTCATCGCCACGTCCGCCAGCGTCGCACCCGCCGCCTCCAGCGTCGTCTTTATGACGTCGAGCACATGCCGCGTCTGCGCCGCAGCATCGCCGACGTGGAGCACCGCCCCACCCTCGCCCAGTGCCAGCACACCAGAGACGTAAACGGTGTTCCCCGCCTTCGCGCCCGCAGAATAGGGCGCGATCGGCGTCGGGAACTGCGGCGGGTTGATCGGCTCGAAGGGCATGGCCTATTCCTCTGCAATCTGGCCGAAGGCGCCGCAGAAGTCGGCGACGGTCGAGACCCAGCCGAAAAACTTCTCGACATTGTAGACCGCCGCCTCCTGCATGGCCGGCGGGCCGAGGTGGTGGGTTGCATCCTCCAGCATCACCCCGAAATATTCGAGGTGGAAGCCGTCGCGCAGCGTCGATTCAACGCAGACGTTGGTGGCGATGCCGACGAACACGAGGTTGCGGATGCCGCGCGCCCGCAAGGTGCTGTCGAGCTGCGAGTTAAAGAAGGCGGAGTAGCGCGTCTTGTGCAGGCTGATGTCGCCAGATTGCGGGGCGAGCGCGTCGACCAGCGCGTAATCCCAGCTGCCGCGGGCGAGGAGTTGCCCGGCGAGGTCAGGGACCCTGCGCACGTGCTTCAAGGCGTTGGACTTGTGCCAGTTGGGCGAGCCGGGCCCGCCGGCCTCCACGTAATCGGGGTCCCAGCCGTTCTGGAGATAGACGACCTGCACGCCGGCCGCCCGCGCGGTGTCGAGCACCTGCGCGATCCTGCCAATCGTGCCCGCCGCACCCGCGATGTCGAAGCCGGCCAGATCGACGTAGCCGCCGGGGCTCGCATAGGCGTTCTGCATGTCGATGACGATCACCGCGGTCTCGGCTGGATCGAGGCGCAGCGCTTCGGGCCGGGCGGGCAGCGTCACGGCTGCGGCGTCGTTCGCCCCCGTCCTGATGATCGTCTCGGCCACCGGTCCTCCGTCGCGAACGCGAAAGGTGGCGCATCGGCGGGCGCAAGCGCAAGCGCTTATTCGTCAGGCCACCAGCCGGTAGTCGTGATTGCGGCGGCGCAACTCGGCCTTGAGCAGCGTGCCCGTTGCGGTGTGCGGCAGGCTGTCGACAAATGCGATCGCATCGGGCAGCCACCAGCGGGCAACGCGCGTGGCAAGGTGAGCGGTGATCTACTCGGCAGTCAGCCGACCAGCGCGAGCCTCGTTTCGGAGGTCCTCATCGCCACCGATACGACACCGTGCAGCGCCTCGATCGTCTCGGCAAGCTCCGCGTCGACGCGGAAGTCGCGGCCGAGTAGCACCATCGCCTCTCCGCCTGCCGGCAAGGGAACAAGCGCCCGGACTTCGCCGCGGGCACCGCGATGATCCGCCAGCACCTGCGCCAGGCCGGCAAAGGCGGCGGCGTCGGCTACGGTCACCTCCATGACGAAGCGTGTGCTGGCCATCAGCGTCTCGAACGGCTGGATCCTCTTGACGGTCACCCGCGGCGCGTCCTCGCCGGGGCGGCGGTCGAGCTCGACGGTCGCGAGACCGCAGCCGCCGATGCGTGCCGCCTCCTCAATGTCCCGGGCGATCGTGTCGTCGAAGCAGGTGGCGGTAAACTGACCGCTCGCGTCGGAGAGCTGCGCCATCATGTAGCGCTTGCCCCTGGCCGATGTGCGCCAGCGCGCCTCTTCGACCAGCACCGCCATGACCGCGCCGGCACGAGTGCCGTCGTCGGGGATGGTAAGCTCGGTCAGCGCCGAGAAGGCGCGTGCGCCATGCATCTTCGCCAGATGCTGGTGGCGGTCGACGGGGTGAGCGGAGAAGTAGAAGCCGAACGCCTCCTTCTCCTGCGCCATCCGCTCGGTGAGCGACCAGCGCGCGGACTGCGGCAGGCGGATGGCGTCGCCGGCGGGCTCGGCCTCGCCGAACAGGCCGCCCTGGCCGCTGGTCTTCGCCTCATGGGTCCGTGCGGCGACGGCAAGGAGCGTCTCGGCGACCGCATGGACGCCGGCGCGGTTTGGGTCGAGCCCGTCGAAGGCGCCAGCGGCGGCGAGCGTCTCAAGCTGGCGCTTGTTGAGCAGGCGTGGGTCGACGCGGCGGGCGAGGTCGTCGATGTTAGCGAAGGCGCCACGAACCGTGCGCTCGTCGACAAGCCGCTCCATCGCGGCCTCGCCCACCGATTTGAGCGCGCCGAGTGCGTAACGTATCGACAGTACGCCGTTCTCTTCCTCGACGTCGAACCCGGCCTGGCTGCGGTTGATGCAGGGCGTTGCGATGTGGACGCCCATGCGGCGCGCGTCTTCCACGAAGATGCCGAGCTTGTCGGTCAGCGCCATGTCGAAGCACATCGAGGCGGCGAAGAATTCGTGCGGGTGGTGCGCCTTCAACCATGCGGTCTGGTAGGTCAGCAGCGCGTAGGCGGCCGAATGGCTCTTGTTGAAACCGTAGCCGGCGAACTTGTCGATCAGGTCGAACAATTCGTTGGCCTTGGCCTTGCCGATGCCGTTGGTGGCGAGGCACCCGTCGACGAAGGTCTGGCGCTGCGCGTCCATCTCTGCCTTGATCTTCTTGCCCATCGCCCGGCGCAGCAGATCGGCGCCGCCCAGGCTGTAGCCGGCGAGCACCTGCGCGGCCTGCATCACCTGTTCCTGATAGACGAAGATGCCGTAGGTTTCCTTGAGGATGTCCTCGAGCAGCGGATGCGGGTATTCGATCGCCTCGGAACCGTTCTTGCGGCGGCCGAACATCGGGATGTTGTCCATCGGACCGGGCCGATAGAGCGCGTTCAGCGCGATGATGTCTTCAAACACCGTCGGGCGCACAGCGGTGAGGGTGCGTCGCATGCCCTCCGATTCAATCTGGAACACGCCGACGGTGTTGCCGCTCTGGATCAGCCGGAAGGTCGCTTCATCGTCCCACGGCAATGCGTCCAGATCGACCGTTATTCCCCGCTTAGCCAGAAGTTGCACCGCCTTCTTCAGAACCGACAGCGTCTTGAGACCGAGGAAGTCGAACTTCACCAGCCCGGCACCCTCGACATATTTCATGTCGAACTGGGTGACCGGCATGTCCGAGCGCGGGTCGCGGTAGAGCGGGACCAGCTCGGCGAGCGGGCGATCGCCGATGACGACGCCCGCGGCATGGGTCGACGAATGGCGCGGCAAGCCTTCCAGCCGCATCGCCAAGTCGAGCAGGTTCCGGACGCCGTTGTCGTTTGCGTATTCCTTCGCCAGCTCGGGCACGCCGTTGAGCGCACGCTTCAGGTCCCACGGGTCGGTCGGGTGGTTGGGCACCAGCTTGGCGAGCCGGTCGACTTGGCCGTAGCTCATCTGGAGGACGCGGCCGGTGTCCTTGAGCACCGCGCGGGCCTTGAGCTTGCCGAAGGTGATGATCTGCGCGACCTGGTCGCGGCCGTATTTCTCCTGGACGTAACGGATCACCTCGCCGCGCCGCGTTTCGCAGAAATCGATGTCGAAGTCGGGCATCGACACGCGCTCGGGGTTGAGGAAGCGCTCGAACAGCAATCCGAGCTTGAGCGGGTCGAGGTCGGTGATGGTCAGTGCCCAGGCGACGACCGAGCCGGCACCCGAGCCGCGGCCGGGGCCGACCGGGATGTCGTGGTCCTTGGCCCATTTGATGAAGTCGGCGACGATCAGAAAATAGCCGGGAAAGCCCATCTGGGCGATGACGTCGACCTCGAAGGCGAGGCGCTCGCGATAGGCATCGCGCCAGCCGGGCTCACCCTCGCCGTGAAGCTCGGCGATGCGATCGAGGCGCTTTTCCAGCCCCGCCTCCGCGTCTCGGCGGAGCATATCCGCCTCACCCGCCTGGTCGCCGGCGAGGGTGGGCAGGATCGGCTTGCGGTTCGGCGCCGCCACTGCGCAACGCTGCGCGACGACGAGCGTGTTGTCGATCGCCTCGGGCAGGTCGGCGAACAGGTCACGCATCGTCTCGGCAGGCTTCATCCACGCTTCGGGGCAGCTGCGTGGCCGGTCGTCACTCTCGACGTAGGTCGAATGGGCGATGCAAAGCATCGCATCGTGCGCGCGGCCGAAGTCGCTCGTCGCGAAGCAGCAGGGGTTCGTGGCGACCAGCGGCAGGTCGCGGGCATAGGCGAGATCGATCAGCGCATCCTCGGCCGCCTGTTCGACCGGGTCGTTGCGGCGTGCGAGCTCGATATAGAGCCGATCGGCGAACAGCGCCTCCAAGCGATCTGCATAGGCTTCGGCGCGGTCGGGCTGGTCCTCGGCGAATAGGCGGGCGAGCGCGCCCTCCCCGCTCGCGGTGAGCGCGATCAGTCCGTCGGTGCGGCCTGCCAGATCGGCGAAGGCGACGTGCGGCGCCTGCTCGATCGGGCGCTCAAGGTGCGCGTGGCTGACGAGCGCGCAAAGATTTTCGTAACCCGCCTCGTCTTGGGCATATAGCGCGAGCCAGTCGAGCGGCGCACTCACGCCTTCAGGCATGTCGGGGCGGGCGACGCCGAGCATGGTACCAATGATCGGTTGAACGCCGGCCTTCTTGGCGGCTTCCGAGAAGGGCATCGCGGCGTAGAGGCCGTTGCGGTCGGTAAGCGCGGCGGCCGGGAACCCGAGCGTGGCGGCGTGGGTGGCGATCGCCTTCGGCTCGATGGCGCCGTCGAGCATCGTGTAGCAGGAGAAGATTCGGAGAGGGACGAAGCCGGCATGCATGGGGGATTGCTAAGGCCGTCCGGGCGATTCGGGAACTGCCTATTCCTCCCCGAGCTTGCTCGGGGA
>CAXTNG010000017.1:13127-22693 GCA_964245475.1 uncultured Sphingomonas sp.
GGACAAAATGTTAGAGCAACGCCTCGATATCCGCCTTCAGCGCCTCGGGCTTGGTCGTCGGGGCGTAGCGGTTGACCACCTTGCCGGTGCGGTCGACGAGGAACTTGGTGAAGTTCCACTTGATCGTCTGGCTGCCGAGCAGGCCCGGCGCTTCCTTCTTGAGCGCCTTGAACAGCGGATCGGCATCGACGCCGTTGACGTCGATCTTGGCGAACACCGGGAAGGTGACGTTGTAGGTCAGCGAGCAGAAGCTGGCGATCTCCTCGGCATTGCCCGGCTCCTGCGCGCCGAACTGGTTGCATGGGAAACCAAGCACCTCGAAGCCGCGATCGCCGTATTCGCGGTGGAGTGCCTCCAGCCCCTCGTATTGCGGGGTGAAGCCGCATTTGGACGCGGTGTTGACGACCAGCAGCACCTTGCCGGCGTAATCGCCAAGCGGCGCAGGCGAGCCGTCGGCGGCTTTCACGGTGAAGTCGGTGACGGTCATGCGTGCTTCTCCATCAGATGCATGAGGTTGCGCCGGACTCCCGGCCACTCGTGCTTCAGGATCGAATAGACGACGGTGTCGCGATGATGCTCGCCGAGCGTCATGTGGCCGCGCAGCACGCCGTCCATTCGGGCGCCGAGCCGCTCGATAGCGCGACGCGAAACGTGGTTGAGGAAGTCCGTCCGCAATTGGACGCAGCGCACGTCCAAGACGTCGAAGGCATGAGTCAGCAGCAGCAGCTTCGCTTCCGTGTTGAGCCCGGTTCGCTGGACGCGCGGATCGTAGAGCGTGCCGCCGATCTCCAGCCGCCCGTGCCGTTCCGCCATGCGCATGAACCGGGTGGTCCCGGCCACACGACCCTCGCCATCGAGGACTGCAAAGGGGATCACGCGGCCCGCCGCCCGCTCGCGATCGAGCGCGTCGAACCAGCGGTCGATCGTTTGCTCGTTGTGCACGGTCGTCGTGAACAGGCCCTGCAAGCCGGCGAGCGCATCGAGCAGCGGGTTGCGATCGTCGCGAGACAACGGGCGCAGCGTGACATGACGGCCGACGAGCGTCGGCGCGTCACGCCAGGCGCTCACGCCAGCTGGCCCTCGTGGAGCCGAACGACGCGGTCCATCCGCGCCGCCAGCCGCTCGTTGTGGGTGGCGACCAATGCTGCGGAGCCTTCCTCACGGACGAGGCGGAGGAACTCGGCGAGAACGATGTCGGCGGTGTGCTCGTCGAGGTTGCCGGTCGGCTCGTCGGCCAGCACCAGCGCCGGGCGGTTGGCGAGCGCGCGGGCGACGGCGACACGCTGCTGCTCGCCGCCGGAGAGCTGCGACGGGCGGTGGGTCAGCCGATGACCCAGGCCGAGCGCGGACAGCAGCGATTCGGCACGCGCCTGCGCCTGTCCGCGCTCGGCGCCATGGATGAGCTGGGGGAGGACGACGTTCTCGGTCGCGTTAAAGTCGGGGAGCAAGTGGTGGAACTGGTAGACGAAGCCGAGCCGGTCGCGGCGCACCTCCGTACGGGCGTGCGCATCGAGGCTCGCGACCTCCCGGCCCACGATCGCGATCGAACCGGAGAACCCGCCTTCGAGCAGGCCGACCGCCTGGAGCAGGGTCGACTTGCCCGAGCCCGAGGGTCCGAGCAGCGCGACGATCTCCCCCGAGCCCACGTCTAGGTCGACCCCGCGCAGCACCTCGATCGTCTCGCCGCCCTGGGTGAAGCTGCGGGCGAGCGAGCGAGTCTGGAGGACGCCGCCGCGCCGGCCGTGCGCCGCTTCGCTTGCGTTACTCATACCGCAGCACCTGCACCGGATCGGTATTTGCCGCCTTCCACGCCGGGTACAGCGTCGCCAGGAACGTAAGCAGCAGCGCGATCAGGACAATGGCGACGATCTCGACCGGGTCGGGCTTGGAGGGCAGCTCGGTGAGGTAGCGGATCGACGGGTCCCAGAGGTTCTGGCCGGTGACGAACTGGACGAAGTTCACCACCGCCTGGCGGAAGAACAGGAACACGCTTCCGAGCAGCAGCCCGGCGACGATGCCGAGCACGCCGATCGTCGACCCCACCGTCATGAAGATGCGCATCATCGCGCTGCGCGTCGCGCCCATCGTGCGCAGGATCGCGATGTCGCGGGTCTTGGAACGGACCAGCATGATCAAGGACGAGGCGATGTTGAACGCGGCGACCAGGATGATGATGCACAGCACGACGAACATCGCGTCGCGCTCGACCGCGAGCGCCTCGAACAGCTGCGCATTCATGCTCCGCCAGTCGGAGACGACCGCGCGGTCTCCCACCTTCATCGCGAGCGGCTTCAGGATCGGTCCGACCTGGTCCGCGTCGACCGTCTGCACCTCGACCATCCCCGCTGCGTCGCCCATCAGCAGCAGGGTCTGCGCGTCCTCGATCGGCATCACGACATAGGCCTTGTCGTAATCGTAGACGCCGATCTCGAAGATCGCGGCGACGGTGTAGTTTACGATCCGCGGCACCGTGCCGAACGGCGTCGTCTGGCCCTGCGGGCTGATCAGCGAGATCTCGCTGCCCACCTGCGCGCCCAATTGCTCGGCGAGACGGCTGCCGATCGCGATGCGGCCGCTGCCGGGTGTTACGCTGGCGAGGCTGCCCATCAGAACGTTGCCACGGAGCGATGCGTTGCCGCGGATGTCCTCGACACGCATGCCGCGGACCAGCACCCCTTCGACCCGGCCGTTATAGCTCGACATCAGCGGCTGCTCGATCAGCGGCACCGCGCTGGTGACGCCGGGAGTGCGCTTCGCCTCGGCGACGATCTCGCGCCAGTCGGGCAGGCGACCGCCGATGCCCTGCACCACCGCATGGCCGTTCAGCCCGACGATCTTGTCGAACAGCTCCGCGCGGAAGCCGTTCATCACGCTCATCACGATCACCAGCGCGGCAACGCCGAGCATCACCGCCCCCAGGCTGAAGCCGGCAACGAGGAGGATGAACGCCTCCCCCTTGCCGGGCAGCAGATAGCGCCGGGCGATCATCCGTTCGTAGGAGGAGAGAAACATCCGCGCGGCTCTACGGGGTGGCGCGGAACGAGGCAACCGAGCGCGCGTTGTTGCGCCCGCGACACAGGTTCTCCCCAATCGTCGCGACCGTGCCACAAGAGCCGTGACATGGCGGCGACTCGTGCCTAGCAGTCTGGGCACTGGCACACAGGCAATGGCCGTGGTTCGGGGATCGCCGGCAGTTCCGCTGTGAAGCGTGAGCGCCGGCACGAGAATGGGGGCTGACGAGCGATCGTCACGCGGGCGCCCGGGTCGGCAACGATCCGGGCGTTTGCTTTTTACGCCTCAATCAGTCGAGCGAGCGCCGCCGCGTCGAGCGCGCCCGCGCAGAGGAAGCCCTGGTACCAGCCGCAGTTCTCAGCGGCGAGGATGTCGCGTTGGGCCGGCGTCTCGACACCTTCGGCGATCGCGGCGAGCCCGAGCGCCTCGGCCAGCGTGACCATGCCGCGGACGACCGCGCGGCCGCGGCGGGATGTGGCGATGTCCTCGACCAGCGACTTGTCGATCTTGAGCCGGTCGAGCGGCAGCGCCCTGAGGTACGTGAAGCTGGCATAACCGGTGCCGAAGTCGTCGATCGCGACCCGCACTCCTTCCGCGCGCACCCGGTCCAGCGCCGCGGCGGCGGCGTGGAGATTAGCGATCAATGCGGTCTCGGTGATCTCGATCGTCAGCCGCTCCGCGGCGAACCCGGTGGCGCCGATCCGATCGAACAGCGCCGAGGCGAACTCAGGCTGCGCAAGATCGCCGGCGGTGACGTTGAGCGACAGGTCGAGCCCGGTAAGCGAGCCAGGCCATCCGGCGGCGCTGCTCAACGCGAGGCACTGGACGTGGGCGGACAGCGCCAGCTCAAGCCCGCCGCGCTCGGCCGCGGCGAAAAGGAGGTCGGCGCCCAGGCCGCCGTGCGCCGGATGCTCCCAGCGGGCGAGCGCCTCCGCGCCGGTAATGCGGCCGTCGGCGATGCGTACCTGAGGCTGGAAGAGGATCGCGATCTCGCCGCGCGCGATCGCCTGCGGAAGGTCGGTGGCGAGCACCTCGACCGGGGTGTCGGGTGTGCCGGGCTCGCGCCGGTCGGCTAGGCGCCGGTCGGGCGGGGTCGGCTGATCCATGGTCAATGCCCTAGTCGCGAACGGCGGCGGGTGGAACACCCGCAAAGTCCCCGCCGCCTCCGGCGCAAAAGCCTTGTCGCCGTGTGGCTTGCACCCTAGGTCCGCATCATGGCGTCTTCCCCCGCCCCGCTGATCGACGCGCACCGCCGGACGATCCGCTATCTGCGGATTTCGGTGACGGACCGCTGCGACCTCCGGTGCCGCTATTGCATGGCCGAGGCAATGACCTTCCTGCCGCGCCACGCGCTCGCCAGCCTGGAGGAGATCGCGATCATCGCCGAGCGCTTCATCGCGCGCGGGGTGACCAAGATCCGGCTGTCGGGCGGCGAGCCGCTGGTGCGGCGCGATGTCGGCGATCTGGTCGCGCGGCTCGGCCGCCACGTCGGTCAGGGACTCGACGAGCTGACGATGACGACCAATGGCACGCGGCTGCGCCAGCACGCCGAGCGCCTCGCAGGCGCGGGCATCCGGCGGATCAACGTCAGCCTCGACAGTCTGGACGCCGACCGCTTCCGCTTCATCACCCGTCACGGCGACCTCGCCCAGGTGCTCGACGGCATCGCCGCGGCGCGCGAGGCGGGATTGCGCGTCAAGATCAACGCGGTCGCGTTGAAAGGACTGAACGAGGGCGAGCTCGGCGGCCTGCTCGCCTGGTGCGTCGATCAGGGGCACGACTTGTCGCTGATCGAGACGATGCCGCTCGGCGCAATCGACGAGGACCGGGTCGACCGCTTCCTGCCGCTGGCCCGCGTGTTCGACGACCTGTCCGCCCGCTTTCCGCTCGTCCGCGACCTGCACCGCACTGGCGGTCCGGCGCGCTATTGGCGGGTCGAGGGCACGGGCACCCGGCTCGGTCTGATCTCGCCGCTCACCGCCAATTTCTGTGATGGCTGCAACCGCGTGCGGCTGACCACCGAGGGCAAGCTCTACCTGTGCCTCGGCCATGACGATCAGGTGGATCTGAAGGCGGTGCTGCGCGAGCATGGGGTCGGTGCGCTCGATGCTGCGATCGACGGCGCGCTGATGCTGAAGCCGCGCGCGCACGACTTCCGCATCGGCGCCGGCGAGGCGCCCTCGGTGGCACGGCACATGAGCGTGACCGGGGGATGAGCCCTCTCCTGCCATGACCTACGAGCGCCGGGCGCTGGTTGCCTCGCCTGCGACTTCGGCCCAGGTCGCGGCTGCGGAACTGGCCGATGCCTGCGACTGGGTCGATCCCGACGGCGCCGACGTGGTGATCGCGCTGGGCGGCGATGGCTTCATGCTGCAGACGCTGCATGCCATGCTGGAGCATCGCAAGCCGATCGTTCCGGTGTTCGGGATGAATCTCGGCACCGTGGGCTTCCTGATGAACGAATGGCGCCATCACGGCCTCGACCACCGGCTCGCGCGCGCCAAGCCGTTCAAGGTGACGCCGCTCCAGATGACCGCGACCGGCATCGACGGCCGCGTCCACCAGCTGCCCGCGATCAACGAAGTGTCCCTGCTTCGCGAGACTCGCCAGACCGCGAAGCTGGAGGTGTCGGTCAACGACCGCATCGTGCTGGCGGAGCTCGCCTGCGACGGCATCCTCGTCGCGACGCCCGCCGGATCGACGGCCTACAACCTCTCGGCGCAGGGGCCGATCTTGCCGCTCGGCTCGGCGCTCCTTGCGCTCACCCCGATCAGCCCGTTCCGGCCGCGGCGCTGGCGCGGCGCGATCCTGCCCGACAAGGCGCGGATCAGCTTTCGGGTGCTCAATCCGGGCAAGCGGCCGGTCTCCGCCGTGGCCGACCAGCGCGAGATCCGCGACGTCGCGACCGTCGAAGTGTGCATGGACCGGGCGCGGGAGCTCACGCTCTTGTTCGACCCTGAGCACGCTTTGGACGACCGGATTACGATGGAGCAGTTCATCGCGTAGCGCGGCCCGGCGCGGCTTCGCCGCGGCGCTACCGCGCAGGAGAAGACGCTGGACGCCGGCTCAAGCACGGGGGGAAGGGCTTGCATCCCTTTCTCCCGACGGTATAGAGCGCCCCCACGGCGACGATCCCTGATAGCTCAGCGGTAGAGCTCTCGACTGTTAATCGAGCGGCCGTTGGTTCGAATCCAACTCAGGGAGCCACCGCCCGCCTCTGCGGAGCAGCGGATGCGCTCGGGCAGCCGACTTCGGCTATGACGCAGTTTATATGGATTGCCGCCGATCGGTTCGCCGCGGGAGCCAAACCGTTCATCGCTCGTTCCAAATCAATCGGTTAAGGCGAGTCATTCGCCCGCGTGGCCGAAAACGGAGAGACTATGATGATGAATTTGGGTCGAAAGGCCGTGCTTGCCGCGCTTGCGTCGAGCACGCTGCTGGTTGCGGGCTGCGCGACCGAAACCGCTTACCGCCCCGCTACTGGCGTGGGCTTCAACCGCACGGGCTACAGTGAGCGCCAGGTCGAGCCCGACCGCTTTCTGGTGAGCTTCGCCGGCAACAGCGTGACGTCGCGCGACACGGTCGAGCGCTACTTGCTCTATCGTGCTGCCGAGCTGACGCTGCAGAGCGGCAACGATTACTTTTTGATGGCCAACCGCGATACCGACCTTCAGTCGCGGACCTATTCCACCGGGATTGGTCCGGGCTGGGGCTATGGCGGGTTTGGCGGCTATTGGGGTCCGTCGTGGAACTTCTATGGCCGCGGTTATGGCTGGCGGCGCTTCGGCGGCGGCTTCGGCTATGGCGGGTTTGGGGGCTTTGGCGGGTTCGGCGATGACTTCGACGTGCGCACCATCGACCGCTACGAGGCGACCGCCGAGATCGTGATGCGCCGCGGGCCGATACGCGGTTCACCCGGGGTGTTTTTAACGGGGCGGGGCCGTCTTTGTCGGGCCGGGCCCCTTTCTCATCCCCCTCTCCCACCGGGAGAGGGGCAAGCCTGCGCAGCAGGCGCGGGGTGGGGGTGAGTGAGGAGACCCCGCGTTGCGTCACCCTCACCCTTCCGCCGCCTACGGCGGCTCCCTCCCTCTCCCAATGGGAGAGGGATACCTACACCGCTCCGTGGCAATGCTTGTACTTGCGCCCCGAGCCGCACGGGCATGGCTCGTTGCGGCTGACCCGGCCGGCCCATTCCGCCGGGTCCTCGCCCAGATCGCCTGCCTGCGGCTGGATGATCTGCAGGGGCGGCAGCTGGGTCTGGATCAGCCCGCGGGTGCCCGCGTCGATGTCCGCGCTGTTATCGTCGCCGGTGAACGGGTCGAAGTGCGTCGTGATGAAGTCCGGCAGCTCGGGCAGCTCCGGCGGCGGCTGAAAGCGGAACTGCGCATGCGCGACCGTGCGCGTCACGTCCTCGCGGATCGCGTCGAGCATCCGCTGGAACAGCGCGAAAGCCTCCTGCTTGTACTCGTTGATCGGCGTCTTCTGCGCATACGCCCGCAGATGCACCACCTGGCGCAGCGCGTCGAGCGTCGCCAGATGCTCCTTCCAATGGTGGTCGAGGTTCTGGAGCAGGATCGACTTCTCGACCGACACCCAGGTCTCCGGATCGAGCTCCTTCGCCTTCTCATCCGCCGCGGCGTCCGCCGCCTCGCGCACGCGCGTCTCGACGATCTCGGGGTCGATCGCCTCCTCCTGCAACCAGTGATCGACCGGGGGCTCCAGGTTGAGCGTCTCGGCGAGCTTTGCCTTCATCCCCGCGACGTCCCACTGCTCGGGGTAAGAGTTGGGCGGGCAGGCACCACCGACGATGACGTTGACCGTCTCGGCACGCATGTCGGCCACCATCTCGCCGACCGCCTCGGCATCCATGATGTCGGCGCGCTGCTCGTAGACGACCTTGCGCTGGTCGTTCATCACGTCGTCATATTCGACGACCTGCTTGCGGATGTCGTAGTTGCGCGCCTCGACCTTCTTCTGCGCGGTCTCGATCGCCTTGGTCAGCCACTTGGAGCCGATCGCCTCGCCGTCCTCCAGGTTGGAGCGCATCATCCGCGCGAACAGAGTTTCCGGGCCGAAGATGCGCAGCAGGTCGTCGTCGAGGCTGAGGTAGAAGCGCGACAGGCCGGGGTCGCCCTGCCGGCCCGAGCGGCCGCGCAGCTGGTTGTCGATGCGGCGGCTCTCGTGCCGCTCGGTGCCGAGCACGAACAGCCCGCCGGCGTCGAGCACCTGCGCCTTCTCGGTCACGATCTCCTCGCGGGTCAGCGTCGCCTGATGCTCATACTCGGGCGTTCCCTCGACGAGATCGGGATATTCGTCGAGCATGCGGAATTCGAGGTTGCCGCCGAGCTGGATGTCGGTTCCGCGGCCCGCCATGTTGGTCGCGATCGTCACGGCGCCGAGGCGCCCCGCCTGCGCGACGATATGCGCTTCCTGCTCGTGGTAGCGCGCGTTCAGCACCTGATGCGGCACCGCCTCCTGCTGGAGGAACTCGCTCAGCAGCTCGGACTTCTCGATCGACACCGTGCCGACCAGCACCGGCTGGCCGCGCTCGGCATGCTCGCGGATCTTCTTGGCAATGGCAGCGAACTTGTCCTGCGTGTCCTTGTAGAACTCGTCCTCCTCGTCGATCCTGAGCACTGGCACATTGGTCGGGATGGAGACGACGTTGAGCTTGTAGATGTCGTAGAACTCGGCCGCTTCGGTCGCGGCGGTGCCGGTCATGCCGCCGATCTTGGGGTACATGCGGAAATAGTTCTGGAAGGTGATCGAGGCCATCGTCTGGTTCTCGGGCTCGATCTGCACGCCCTCCTTCGCCTCCACCGCCTGGTGCAGGCCCTCGGACCAGCGGCGGCCGTCCATCATGCGGCCGGTGAACTCGTCGATGATGACGACCTTGTCGTCCTTGACGATGTAATCAGTGTCGCGCTTGAACATCATGTTCGCGCGTAGCGCCTGGTTTAGGTGGTGGACGACCTGCGTGTTCTCGAAGTCGTAGAGGTTCTCGCCCTCGAGCAGCCCCGCCCCCTCGAGCATCCGCTCGGCCTTCTCGGTGCCGTCCTCGGTCAGAACGATCGACTTCTGCTTCTCGTCCTTGTCGTAATCGACCGCGTCGAGGCGCTTCACCACCGCGTCGACCTGCATGTACAGCTCGGACTTGTCGTCGGTCGGGCCGGAGATGATCAGCGGCGTGCGCGCCTCGTCGATCAGGATCGAATCCACCTCGTCGACGATCGCGAAGTTGAAGGGGCGCTGCACCATCGAGGTGCGCTCATACTTCATGTTGTCGCGGAGGTAGTCGAAGCCGAACTCGTTGTTGGTGCCGTAGGTGATGTCGGAGCCGTAGGCGGCGCGGCGCTGCTCGTCGGTGAGGTTTGGGATGATGACGCCGACCGTCATGCCCAGGAAACGGTAGATGCGCCCCATCCACTCGGCGTCGCGCGCGGCGAGATAATCGTTGACCGTGACGACGTGGACGCCTTCGCCGGGCAGCGCGTTCAGATAGGTCGCGAGCGTCGCGACCAGCGTCTTGCCCTCGCCGGTGCGCATCTCGGCGA
>CAXTNG010000018.1:0-6614 GCA_964245475.1 uncultured Sphingomonas sp.
ACCGACCCCCAGCCCGACCCGGTCGCCGGCTTCCGCCGGATCGTCCTCACGATCCAGTTGCTGGTCGGCCTTGGCGTGCTGGCGCTCGGCGCGCTGGTGATCGCGGTCTATGTCACCCGCTCGCAGCTGCCCTCGTTCGAGGAGCTGAAGTCCTCGCCCAACGGCCAGATGATCCGCGTCCACGCGTCCGACGGGTCGATCCTCGTCAGCCTCGGGCCGAGCTACGGCGAATGGCTCCCCTACGACCGCATTCCCAAGGTGATGCGCGACGCGACCATCTCGGTCGAGGACCGCCGCTTCCGCTCGCACCTCGGCGTCGACCCGATCGGCCTTGCGCGCGCCGCCAAGGTGCGGTTTCAGCGCGGGCGCTGGACGCAGGGCGGCTCGACGATCACCCAGCAGCTCGCACGCAACGTCTTCCTGTCGAGCCAGAAGAAGTTCGGCCGCAAGTTTCGCGAATGGCTCCTTGCGCTCGCGCTCGAGCGGCAGTTCAGCAAGGATCAGATCCTCGAGCTCTACCTCAACAAGGTCTATTATGGCGGCGGCGCTTACGGCATCGATTCCGCGTCGCGCAAATTCTTCGGCCACGGCGCAGACCAGTTGAGCCTCGCCGAAGCGGCGGTGATCGCCGGGTTGGTCAAGGCGCCATCCAACTATTCGCCGACTGCCGACGTCGAGGCCGCCAAGGGCCGCGCGGGCGTGGTCATCCAGGCGATGCAGGACACCGGCGCGATCACCGCCGCAGACGCGTCGACTGCGGATGTCGCCGGCCTCAAGCTCGCACCCGAATCGAAGCAGAACAGCGTCCGCTACTTCACCGACTGGGCGCTGCCCCAGCTCGACGTGCTGATCGACGAGCAGAAGGCGCCGCTCGACGTCTGGACCACGCTCGACCCCGCGATGCAGCGCCAGGCGGATGCGGCGATCCGCGAGCATGTGCCCGGCGGCGCGCAGGGTGCGCTCGTCAGCCTCGATCGCGACGGCGCGGTGCGCGCGATGGTCGGCGGCACCGACTATGTCTCGTCGATCTACAACCGCGCGACGCAGGCGCAGCGCCAGCCGGGCTCCGCCTTCAAGCGCGGCACAACAGCGGCGCGATGGCGCTGCGCACTGCCTTCGCCTATTCGATCAACACGGTCGCGGCGAAGATCGGGCAGGAGGTCGGCTTCACCACTGTCGCCGACATGGCGCGGCGCTTCGGCATCACCACCCCGGTCAACACCCACCCGTCGATGGTGCTCGGCACCTCGGACGTCCGCCTGCTCGACATGACCCGCGCCTTTGCCAGCGTCGCCAACAAGGGCGTGGCGGTGACGCCCTACGGCATCACCCGGGTGATTGCGAACGGCGAGACGATCTACACCCACGAGGTCGACCGCAGCCATGTGCTGGTCGCCCCTTATGTCGCCGCCGAGATGACCGATCTGCTCCAGACCGCCGTCAACACCGGCACCGGCCGCGCCGCGCAGATCGGCCGGCCGGTCGCGGGCAAGACGGGGACGACCAGTTCGAACAAGGACGGCTGGTTCCTCGGCTTCTCCTCGGGCCTCACCACCGGTGTGTGGATGGGGCGGGACAATGCGCGGCCGATCGCCGGGCTGCACGGCGGGACCGCGCCGGCGCAGGCCTGGGCGGCGTTCATGAAACCGGCGACCGCCAGCCGTCCGATCGAGCAGTTCGAGACGCAGGTGACCTTGCCTGAATGGCAGCTGGAGCCCGACGAGGAGAGCTATTTCGGCGATCCCGACAACGGCCAGTCCGGCCAGCTCGTCGACCCCGACGGCAACCCGCTGCCCCCGGCAGGACAAGAGGAAAGGGAGCCTCGCACCGCTCCGCCCGAGACGGCACCCGCGCAGCCCGAGCCGTCGATCCAGGACCTGATCGACCGCGCCACCGGCGAGCCCTCGCGGCCTGGGCCATCACCGAGTCCGCGCGCGCTACCGCCGCGTTCGTCTCAGGACGATCGCCCAACCCAGTGAAGCGCCGCCCCGTTCTTCCGTAGCCAGGCGCGCGCCGGCGCCGGGTCGCTGCCGTAGAGTTCGCCGACGAGCGCGTGGAAGGCCGCGCCGTGGTTCATGTGCACCCGATGCGCGACCTCGTGCGCCGCGGTCGCGCGCCGGACCCAGGAGGGCGCGAGCACCAGCCGCCAGCTGTAGCGGATCGCCCCCGACGACGCGCAGCTCCCCCATCGGCCGCGCGGGTCGCCGACTGCAACGCGTTCGACGGTGACGGCCGCACGCGACGAATAATGCCGCGTATCCGCGGTCAGCAGGTCGAGCGCCGCACGCTTGAGCCAGGCTTCGACCCGCCTCGGCACCGTCTCGACAGGTCCGCCAAGGACGAGCGCATCACCCTCGCGCACCACGGCGCGCGGCCCCTCGCGCCAGACGATCGTCAGCGGCATGTCGTCGATTGTGACGGTCGCGCCCGGCACAAGCGGCCTCGCTTCAGGAAGCCCGGCACGCTGCGCCGTGAGCCAGTCGCGCTTGCTCTCGGCCCAGGCAAGCGCCCCCTTCAACGCCGCCCGTTTGGGCACGACCAGCCGCGCTCGCCCCGTGGTCCGATCGAGCAACAGCCGCATCGTCCGCGCCCGCGCATGCCGCATGACCTCGATCCCAAGCTCTTCGAACGGCATCACACCTCGCGGTCGACGAGATGGTGCTCCAGGTCGCCCGCCTCGTCCTCGCTGACCGTCCAGCCGCGCACCGACTGGCCGGCACGGTGCACCGCCTCGCGGTCGCCGCACACCAGATAATGCCATGGGGGCAGCGCCTCGCCCGCTGCGCGCAGGCGATAGGCGCAGGTCGACGGCAGCCAGTCGAGCCCCTGCACGTTCTTCGGCGTCAGCCGCACGCATTCGGGCACATAGGCGCGGCGGTGGCGATAGTCCGAGCAGAAGCCGCTGCGCCGATCGAGCAGCCGGCAGGCGACGTTGGTCGCGAGCAGTTCGCCGGTGTCCTCATCCTCCAGCTTGTGGATGCAGCATTTGCCGCAGCCGTCGCACAGCGCCTCCCACTGGCCGCGGTCGAGCTTGTCGAGGGGCGTATCGTCCCAGAACCCCATGCCTACGAGGCCCACTTTTGGATTTCGTCAGCGACCGCCCGCGGCCCTTGATCGGCAGGGATCAGCGCCAGCGGCTTGCCGTCCGGGTCCATCATGTAGACCTGTCGGGTATGATCCATGAGGTAGCCACCCGGCGCTGCCGCTCCTTTGCTGGCATATACGGCATACGCCTTCTCGGCCGCCGCGATCGCCTGCGCGCTGCCGGTCAGCCCAACCATGCGCGGGTGGAAATTGGCGACGAACTGCTTGAGCACCGGGGGCGTGTCGCGCGCGGGATCAACTGTTACGAACACCGGCACCACCTCGGCGGCGAGCGCCGGGTCGCTCTTCTCCAGCAGCTTCAGTCCCGCGCCGACATTCTGCATGTCCACCGGACAGACGTCGGGACAGAAGGTGTAGCCGAAGTACATCAGCCGGTATTTCCCCGCAAAGCTCCTGTCGGTCACCGCGCGCCCGTCCTGGTCGGTGAGTGCAAACGGCCCGCCGATCCGCGCGCCTTCCAGCGGCGGGTGCCGCGGCGGCGTCTGGCTGCAACCGGCGAGCAGCAGCGCGGCAAGGAGAAGGCGGTTGTTCATGGAAGGGCCGGTCTTGATCTGTTAGCGCGCGGCCCACAAGTGCGGCCCACTGCCGCGCTTTACAAGGATGTCGCCGATGCCTCGTCGCTCTCTTCCGGGCCTGGCCCTTCTGCTCCTCGCTACCCTGGCGGTGCCCGCCGGCGCGCAGCAGCAGTCGGAGAGCTACAAGTTCCTCCAGGCGGTCCGCGACGCGAAGCCCAACGACGTGATCGCGATGGTCGAAAAGCCGGGCAGCAACCTGGTCAATACCCGCGACGTGTCGAGCGGCGAGACCGCGCTCCATATCGTCGTGAAGCGCAGCGACACGCTCTACACCAATTACCTGCTCGGCAAGGGTGCCGACCCCAACGCGCGCGACAGCAAGGGCAACACGCCGCTGATGCTCGCGGTCGAGGCAGGCGCCGACGACCTCATCCCGGTCCTCATCCGCGCCCGTGCCAATCCCAACCTCGGCAATTCGGGCGGCGAGACGCCGCTGATCCGCGCGGTCCAGCGCCGCGATCTCGCCATGGTGCGCGAGCTGCTCGCTGCGGGCGCCGACCCCGATCAGTCCGACCGTCTCGCTGGCCTTTCCGCCCGCGCCTACGCCACGCAGGACGCCCGCAACGCCGTGATCGCAAAACTGATCGCCGACACTCCCAAGCGCCCCCAGCGCGCGGTCGCCGGGCCGAAGCTTTAGCCGCTTCCCCACGCCAAGCCGTCGGCATCCGGATCGGCGAGCGTGATCACCCGCCGCGCGGCTCGCCTGGCGAAAGCCAGCGTGCAGCGCTTGCGCGCATGCGGGGGCAGCGCGACCTCGGCCGCCTCGCGCACGATCTCCGCGTCATAACGGTCGGCGACGATCACCCCGGTGCGCCCGGGCAGGAACGCGGGCGTACCGAACGGCGCAAGGTCGAACCCGGCAGGCACCGCCCAATAATAGCGGTCGCAATGCGCCAGATAGTCGGGCCATTTGCGGTCGCCCATCAGGTCGACGCGCGACACCTTGATCTCGACGATCACCAGCCGGCCTCTGGCGTCCACCGCCATCAGGTCGGCCCGCCGCCCGCCATCGAGCGGCACCTCCGCCATCGCGATCAGGTCGTGGCGGAGCAGCAGCCGCGTCACCCCGCGGCACACGTCCGCGGCGCAGAGCGGCCCGGGCGCGTCGACGCAGGATTCCGGAGTGGCGAGCATCGCGAAACCATAGAACATCCAGCGAACAGGGCAAGGCTCGCCGCGCTAGACGGTTGCCGCGCTGGCCAGATCGCAGTCGCCGTCGCGCTCGATCTGCAGCGTCGCGTGACCGATGTGGAAGCGGTCGTGGAGCATGCTCTCGGCGCCGCGCAGGAAATCATCGCCCGGCGCTCCGCCCGGCATGACGAGGTGCGCGGTCAGCACCGGCTCGGTCGTGCTCATCGGCCAGATGTGGAGGTCGTGCACCCGGGCCACGCCGGGCAGCTCGGCGAGCGCAGCGGCAACCCGGTCGTAATCGATCCCACGCGGCACCGCGGCGAGCGCCATCTCCACCGTCTCGCGCAGCAGCCCCCACGTCTGCCAGAAGATGAGCGCCGCGATCACCAGGCTGACCACCGGGTCGATCCAGCCGATCCCCGTCCACCACATCACGAGACCCGCCGCGACCACGCCTGCGGACACGATCGCGTCGCTGAGCATGTGGAGGAACGCGCCGCGCACGTTGACGTCGCCATGCCGCCCGCGCGCGAACAGCCAGGCGGTCAGCGCATTGACGACGATTCCCACGCCTGCGACCGCGGACACGATGGCGCCGGGCACCATCGGCGCATCGTCGAGCCGCTGCACCGCCTCCAGCACGATGGCGCCGAGCGCCACGAGCAGCAGCAGCGCGTTGAGCAGCGCCGCCAGGATCGTCGAGCCCTTCAGCCCGTAGGTGAAGCGCTTGGTCGGCGCCCGTCGCGCGAGCGCTGCGCCGCCCCAGGCGACGACGAGGCCGAGCACGTCCGAAAGATTGTGCCCGGCATCGGCGAGCAGCGCGACCGAGCCGGCCCACAGCCCCGCGCCGCCTTCCGCCACCACAAAGCCGAGGTTGAGCGCGATACCGATCGCGAAAGCACGATCGAAGCTTGCCGGCGCATGGTCGTGATGGTGACCATGCCCGTGATCATGGGCATGGCCGTGCGATCCGCCCATTCAGGACTTGCCGAACAACCCGCCAAGCTGGCCGAGCACGCCGCCAGCGCCGCCCTGCGCCAGCGCGGAGGCGAAATGGCCCAGCGAACCTTCGCCGCCGATATGGCCGACGATCTGCTGCAGCACGTCGCTCGACAGGCCGGTCTGTTCGGCCGCCGTCGCGACCGTATCGCCCGGCTGCGGATGCGCCTTGGCGAGCGCAGCGATCGCCATCTCCGCCTGCTCGGGGCTTAGCCCGACCTTCTCCGCCAGATTCTTGAGGTCGACATTTCCGGCCACCTGGCCGAGCAGTCCATCGAACAATCCCATGACGCGTGTCTCCTTCGGCCCCGCCGTAGCACGGGCAGAACGCGTCAGCGATAGAAGACGTGGTTGCCGATCGCCGCCACGCGGATCGCGCGGCCCGGCGCGCGCTTCACCGCGTTGAAGTAGAGCGCGCTCGATGCCGGGCTGTTCCAGGCGTCGGCGATCGCGACCTTGGCGACTGCGACGGCCCGCTTCCAGGCGGCACGGGTCGCGTCGATCGCGGGAATGGCGCCGCCGCGAACGAATCCGAACTGGCCGCGCTGGAGCACGACGCCGCAGACGTCGGACGCGAAACGCCCGGATTTGGCGCGATTGAGGATCACCTCGGCGACGCCGAGCTGGCCGGCGAGCGGCTCGCCCTTGGCCTCGTAATAGATCGCCCCGGCGAGGCAGCGCAACGCCTCGTCGGCAGCGGCATCGTCCTGGTCGGCGACGGCCTCGTCGAGGCTGACGTACCGGGGACCGGCGGGCGCGCGGGCCCCGTGGGCGAGCGGGCGCGCGGGGGGCGGGATCTGGGCC
>CAXTNG010000018.1:6624-22676 GCA_964245475.1 uncultured Sphingomonas sp.
GTCTCACCCTCCGGGGGAGCAGGCTGCGCCTGGGTCGCAGCAAGTTCAGCAGCGGCTCCGGGCGTGCTCGTCACGAGCAGGCCAGACATCGTGCAGGCGAGCGCGGCGAATGCCGCAGCGCGGGTCCAAAACGTCATCAATCGTCATCATGTGCAGTGAGACCACGGACACGGCGGCTCTAAAACCAGCCGTCCGGGCATCCCTCTGACTGCGTCACCGCGCGGTATCGCACCCCGCCCGGCCCAACGCTCCCGTAAGATGAACCTGTCCTGACGAGACAGGCGAGGGAGTCAATTCGACATCAGTGTTTCAGCGGCGAACCGTTCCGCCAGCGGGCTGTCCAGTTCGACAACCCACAGATCCGGGTCGCGCGAACGGCGCCTGCGCCAATAAGCGTCGAGGTCGTCGCCCGCGCGCGACTCGATCAACGCGCTCGCGCCGTCGGGACCCAGTCCGCGCTCCAGAACGCGCGCTAGGCCTCCGCGCGACACGATCACGACGAGGATGCCCCCCGCCCGCGCGTCACCCTTGGCGAGCACCGCACCGAACCCACCGCTGTCGTTGACCCGGCGAAGCAGCGCAGACACGAGCAGCCCCGTCGGTAGCCTGTCGCTCATCCGGCATAGCCCGGCAGCGCAGCCAGCGCGATCTGCGATCGCATGAAGGTGCCCGTGCCCCGCGCTGCCTCTTCGCCGTCGGCATCGACCAGCCGTGCGTCGGCGACAAACACCCGCCGCTTGCCGCTCACCCAGCGGCCCTCCGCCACGACCGGGCCGGCCTTGAGCGGCTTGGTGAACAGCAGGTTGAACGCGGTGGTGAGCAGAAAGCGATCCGTCACCAGGCTGTTGGCGGCATAAAAGGCCGCATCGTCGAGCATCTTGAAATAGCTCGTCCCATGCGCCGCGCCGGCGGCGTGAAAGTGGCGGTCATCGAGGACGAAGCGGATGCGCGCCAGTCCCGCGCCGAAGATCTCCAGCTGCGACTCGAATAGCCGGTTGATCGGCGCCTGGGCGTAGAGCGATTCCAACGCCCGGAAATGGGCAGTCTCGCCGGCAGGCCGCATCCCGCGTCTCGTCGGTCGCGAACAGCGCATACAACGCGTCCCGCGACCCGGCCCCGCGCAGCTTGGCCAGGAACGTCCGGTCGCGCATCCTGCGCGACACCCGCGCGAGTGCTTTCAGATGCTCCGCGCCCGCGTCGGTCGGCGAGAGCAGGAGAAAGACGAGGTCAACCGGCAGATCGTCCACCGCCTGGAAGTCGATCGGTTGCGACAGGCGGGCGAACAGGCCGGTCACCTGCCCGATCCCGTCGAGCTTGGCATGCGGCAGCGCAACGCCGCCGCCGAAGCCGGTCGATCCGAGTTTCTCCCGATCCGCCAGCTTGTCGGCGATCGTACGCGGCGCCGCGCCAACCAGCGGTGCGGCAGAGGTGCCGAGCAGCTGGAGCAGCATCTTCTTGGTCGGCGCCGCGACGCCGGTAAGCACGGCGTCGGGCCGGAGCAGATCGCTTAGATCGTTCATGCAAGCAGGTCTTCGGCCAGGAAAGCGCGCGCTCTAGACCTCCACGCGCGCTTGCGCCAGCCTCACGCCTGTTGCCGCGCCGCCTCGCGCTGCGGCTCGACCCAGCCGATCGTCCCGTCGCCGCGCCGGTAGACCATGTTGTAGGCGCCGGTGCCCGCGTTCCTGAACAGCAGCGCTGCGGTATTGCGCAGATCGAGCATCATCACCGCATCGGACACGCTGGCATCGGGTACGTCGACGCGCGTCTCGGCGACGATCAGTGGCGCGTCGCCGGCCTCTTCGTCATGGGGCTGTTCCTGAAACAGCGTATAGCCCGCATTGTCGTAAGCGCCGTCCTCCGCCGCGGCGGACGTCTCGGCGGCATGGCGGTCCTTGAGCCGGCGCATGTAGCGGCGGAGCTGCGTGTCGATCTTGTCGGCGGCGCCGTTGAAGGCGAGGTGCGCGTCCTGCGCGTCGTGGCGGCCCTTGAGCACCAGCCCGCGCATCACATGGACGACGATGTCGCACTTGAACCCCGCGTCATGCGGCCCCTTGCCGAAAGTGACCTCGGCGGAGAGGGCACGGGCGAAATATTTATCTGCGATACCCTGGAGCCGGTCAGTGACGTGCGCCTTCAAGGCTTCACCGGTGTCGACCTGATGACCTGAGACTCGGATATCCATTCTGTCACTCCTCGGTTCGGTCGCGGTCCTGTTGGCTCCGCGGGATTGCGTCAGCCCGACGCCTCCGCCCCCCAGATCGGGTTGGCGATGCCGGCCATGAACGCCCGGTGCCGCGCCAAGTCTCCCGCGCCCACCTCGAAATGGCGCGGAGGGCGGACGGGCCGCGGTGCACCGGTGCGCGTGGCGATCGCCGTCAGGGTCGCGGCAGGCACGCTGGAGAGGGTCAGGCCGATCTGGCGACCGCCCATCAGCTCGACATAGACCTGCGCCAGCAGCTGCGCGTCGAGCAGCGCGCCGTGCTGGACGCGGTGGCTGCGGTCGATGCCGAAGCGGGTGCAGAGCGCGTCCAGGCTGTGCTTGGCACCGGGATGACGGGTGCGTGCGATCGCCAGTGTATCGACCATGCGGCTGGTGCACACCGCCGGGTGACCGCAGCGGCCGAGCTCGCCGTTGAGGAATCCGAAATCGAACCCGGCATTGTGCGCGACCAGCGGCGAATCGCCCAGAAAGGCGAGCAGCTCGATCGCACCGCCCGAGAACAGCGGGAACTTGGCCAGGAACGCTGCCGACAGGCCGTGGACGCGCTCGGCGTCGGCGGGCATGTCGCGCTCGGGGTGGAAATAGGCGTGAAAGGTGCGGCCGGTCTCGACCCGATTGACCAGTTCGACGCAGCCGATCTCGACCAGCCGGTCCCCGCTCGGAAAGTCGAAGCCGGTCGTCTCGGTGTCGAACACGATCTCGCGCATTGCCCCTTTATTGCCCCTCGCGCTGGATCAAGCAAGCGATCACCCGGCGCACTTCGGCGCGGGTTTCGGCGAGCGGCACGTCGGTGGGGATGACGAAGTCCGCGCGCGCGCGCTTCTCGGCATCGGGCAGCTGGCGGGCGAGAATCGCGTTGAGCTTGGCGGGCGTCATGCCCGGCCGGGCAAGGACGCGCGCGCGCTGGATGTCGGCCGCAGCGGAGACGACCGCCACCGCGTCCACCGCCTTGTCGCCGCCGGTTTCGAACAGCAGCGGAATGTCGAAGACGACAAGCGGCGCGTGTGCCTGTTCGGCGAGGAATGCGGCACGCTCCTCGGCGACAGCCGGGTGAACAATCGCCTCCAGCGCCCGCATCGCCGCCTCATCGCCCAGCACCGCCTCGGCCAGCGTCGTACGATCCACTCCCGACTCGCTGGTGGTGCCCGGAAAGCGCTGCTCGATAGCCGCGACCACGCGCCCTGCCGGCCCTTGCAGCCGATGCACCGCGGCGTCCGCATCGAACACCGCCACCCCCGCATCGGCAAACATCGCCGCGACGGTCGACTTGCCCATGCCGATCGAGCCGGTCAGACCGAGCTTCATCATGCGGTGAGCAGCGCCCGCAGTTCGTCATCGCGCTCGCGTGGCGGGGCGACGCCGAAGAACATCTCGAAGGCGAGCGCGGCCTGGCCGACCAGCATCTCCAGCCCGTCGATCGTCTCCAGCCCCCGCGCACGCGCCTGGGCGAGCAGCGGCGTTTCCAGTGGCACATAGACCGCGTCATAGACCACCGCCTCCTCTTCGAGGAGCGAGAGATCGATGACGAGTTCAGGCTGCCCGGCCATGCCGAGCGTGCTCGCGTTGACCAACAGCGCGCTCGGCGGCACCGCGGCGTCGAGCGGCAGCGCGCGGCCCTTCAGCCCATAGGTCGAGAGCAGTCCCGCCGCCTTGAGCGGACTGCGATTGAGCAACGTCACCTCGCCGACACCCAGCTTGCCAAGCGCGAACAGCACCGCGCGCGCAGCGCCGCCCGCGCCGATCACCGTGACCGGCTTGCCGGCAAGATCCAGCCCCGCGATCGGCGCATAGAAGCCGCCCGCATCGGTGTTGGTCGCGATCAAAGCGCCGTCGTCGGCGCGCAGGATCGTATTGGCCGCCCCGATCGTGCGCTTCAGATCGCCGCGGTCCTCGACATGCTCCAGCACGGCCACCTTGTGCGGCACGGTGACGTTGCACCCGCGCCAAACGGGATCGTCCCGGCGGCTGGCGAAATAGCCTGCCAAGCCCTCGCCCGCGACCTCGATCTTGCGGTAATCGCCCTCGATCGCCGCCGCCTTCAGCCAGAAGCAGTGGATCAGCGGCGATTTGGAGTGGCCGATCGGATCGCCGATCACCTCGGCAAACGGCAAATCAGCCAAGGCTTTTCACCCGAGACTGGAACCTTGCCGTCATGGGACACGCCGCCGTCAACGGCTGAGCTCGCGGCGGTCACGCAGGAAACCGAGCACCGGCAACAGCGGCAGCCCGAGCACGGTGAAATGGTCGCCGTCGATCCGGTCGAACAGCTGCACGCCTATGCCCTCGATACGAAAGCAGCCGGCACATGCCCCGATCGCCGGCCATTCGGCATCCAGATACTGCTCGATGAAGCCGGAGGACAGTGGCCGGACGTGGAGCCTGGCACCATCGACGTGGCGCCATACCGGACGGCCACCCTCCGCGATGACCGCCGCGCTCCACAGCCGGTGGCTCCCGCCGCTCATCCGGTCGAGATGCTCGGCCGCCTCCTCGCGGCTCGCCGGCTTGTCGAGCCGGGTGCCGTCGGCAAGCTCGACCAGCGAATCCGAGCCGAGGACCAGCGGGATAGGATGCCGCTGCGACACCTTGACCGCTTTCAGCTCGGCCAGGGCATCGGCCAGGTCCCTTCCGCCGAACGCATCGCCGAGCGACGCCTTGGCGGCGTCCTCGTCGACCCCGGCAGGCTGCGCTTCGAACAGCACGCCCGCCGCATCGAGCATCGCCCGGCGCGACGCGCTCTGCGACGCGAGGATGATCATGCCGCGTCGCCATGGTCGTTGACCAGCGCGATGATCGCAGCCGCCGTCTCCTCGATCGAACGGCGCGTCACGTCGATCACCGGCCAGCCATTGTCCGCGAACATCCGGCGCGCATAGGCGATCTCGCGCAGCACCGCCTCCTCCTCGACATAGCGTGTGTCGGGGGCCTGGTTGAGCGACAGCAGCCGATTGCGCCGGATCGCGATCAGCCGGTCGGCGCTGGTCGTCAGGCCGACGACCAGCGGGTGGCTGAGCGCGAACAGGGCAGGGGGCGGCGGGCTCTCCACGACGATCGGGATGTTGGCGGTCTTATAGCCGCGGTTGGCAAGGTAGATCGACGTCGGCGTCTTGGACGAGCGGCTCACGCCTGCGAGCACGATGTCAGCCTCTTCCCATTCCTCCCAGGCGATCCCGTCATCGTGGGCGATCGTGTAATGGATGGCGTCGACGCGCGCGAAATAGGCGGCATCGAGAACATGCTGGCGCCCCGGACGCGCCTTGGCCTGTTGGCCCAGCAGCGTCGACAAGGCATCATTGACCGAATCCAGCGGTGCCACCGCAGGGAGCCCAAGCGCCGCGCAGCGTTGTTCCAGGATCCGCCGCGTCGCCGGGTTGACCAACGTGAAGATGACCAGCCCGGGCTTTTGGGCGATTTCCTGCAGGATGCGTTCGAGATGCGCCTCGGTCCGCACCATCGGCCAGAAATGCCGGAAGGTTTCCACCTCGTCATATTGCGCGATCGCTGCCTTGGCGATGTTCTCCAGCGTCTCGCCCGTCGAATCCGATAGAAGATGGACGTGCAGCTTGCGCATTCAGCGGCACCGGTCTGTGGACAACATGCGGACAGCCGGTAGCGCAACCGGCCTGCGCCGCCAAGCAAGCCGACAACGGTGGACAGAGACGGACATATCCACACGGCTGCTCACAACCACAGTGATTTTCCACCGTCTGTGGATCACGGGAATGCCAACCGCCGAATCGGCGGGGGTGCATCAGCTGCTCGCGGTCAATCTGTTGGCATTCGCAGGCATAACGCATAAGCCCCAACACCCACGCGCCTACTACTTCCACATCCTTCTTGAATCTCTTCATTAGATAAGGGGCAGGCTCTGATCGACCATGTGACCAAGCCGTTGCTGGCTGCGCTGAAGGGTGAGCGGCAGGCGGTGCCGCCGATCTGGCTCATGCGTCAGGCCGGGCGCTATCTTCCGGAATATCGCGATCTTCGTGCGGAGAAGGGCGGCTTTCTCGCGCTCGCGACCGATCCGGTCGCCGCCGCCGAGGTGACGCTGCAACCGATCCGACGCTTCGGCTTCGACGGGGCAATCCTGTTCTCGGATATCCTGATGGTGCCCTGGGCGCTGGGCCAGGAGCTGACCTTTGGGCCGGGAGAAGGGCCGCGCCTAGCCCCGCCGGTTCAGGACCGCACGGCGGTCGACGGATTGCAGGCGCCCGACCACGACAAGCTCCAGCCGATCTACGACACCGTCGCGCGGGTCGTCGCAGAGCTGCCTGCCGAGGTCACGATGCTCGGCTTCGCAGGCTCGCCCTGGACGGTGGCGACCTACATGATCGCCGGGCAGGGATCGAAGGACCAGGCGGAAGCGCGCAGCTTCGCTTATGCCGATCCGGGCGCGATGCAGGCGCTGGTGGACCGCATCGTCGATCTCACTGTCGATTACCTCGCGCACCAGCATGCCGCCGGGGTCGAGGCGGTGCAGCTGTTCGACAGCTGGGCGGGAAGCCTCTCGCCCGCGCAGTTCGAGCGCTGGGTGATCGCGCCCAACGCGGCGATCACCGCCCGGCTGCACGCGCGTTGCCCCGGCCTGCTCGTGATCGGCTTCCCCAAGGGGGCCGGCGGCAAGCTGCCCGCCTATGCGCGCGAGACCGGCGTCGATGCGGTCGGGCTGGATGAAACGGTCGACCCCGAATGGGCAGATGCCGTGCTGCCACCGGGCATGCCGGTGCAGGGCAATCTCGACCCGCTGGCGCTGCTTGCCGGCGGCGAGGCGCTCAAGGACGGGATCGACCGGGTGCTTGCCGCCTTCGCCGACCGGCCCCATGTCTTCAATCTCGGACATGGGATCGGCCAGCACACGCCGATCGCGCATGTCGAGCAGCTGATCGGACGGGTGAGGGGGCGATGACCGGTTTTCTTGGCGCGAGCTACGACTGGGTCAAGGCGGCGCATCTGATCTTCGTGATCTTCTGGATGGCGGGGCTGTTCATGCTGCCGCGCTACCTGGTCTATCATCAGGAGGCGCTCGCGGCGGGCGACGCCGCCGAGGCGGCAACCTGGGTCACGCGCGAGGACAAGATCCGCCGGATCATCCTGACGCCGGCGATGGCGATCGTCTGGCTGCTCGGCATCGCGCTGGCGCTCAACGCCGGCCTGGCCGACGGCGTGCCGGGGCTCGGCTGGCTCCACGCCAAGATCGCGGTGGTGCTGCTGCTCTCAGGCTATCATGGCTGGGCGGTCGGCTACGCTAGGAAGCTCGCGCGTCGCGCACCGACGTTGACCGGCAAGCAGTTGCGGCTGTTGAACGAGGTCCCGGGGCTGGCGACCGCGATCATCGTGGTGCTGGTGATCGTGAAGCCGTTTTGACTTTATGATCGACCGTAGCGTGCTCCTATGCCCTCCGGTCGATAGGGAGCCGTCCGGCGCGCCCGCTGCTCCACGCGCTGCTTGAACGTAAGGCGGGTTCCCACGCCAAGCTTGAATCGACGTCCGCTTCTCCGCAATGCCCGGCCGGTACGCGATGCGCTAAGATCGGGATTGATCCAGGCTAGATCACCGCTGCTGATCTTCAGCACCGCGAGGATAGTCGCCAAATCGTCCAAAGTCGCTTCGCGATCGATCACGATCTTGGTCCCGGCCATGGGTGCGTCACGGTGGTGGATGATGGCGAACGGTCCCGTCAAAGGCGTGCTCAGCACGGCCCCTTCCAGCAGCCCAAGCTGATCCCGCCCCGGTTCAAAGGCGATCGGAACCCTGCTGCCAATCTGGGACGGCAGAAGCTGGAGATATGCGGCATCCTTCTCGATGCCGAGCGGCCAGTCCTGAAGTGTATGCTGCGTCAGTGTCATCGATATCATTCTGACTCATATCTGAGTATTTCGCGTTACGCGAACAATTATGCAGGCAAACGCGCCTTCCTCCCGAAAATGGACGCCGACCGTGCCAGGACGCCATCGCGCTTCATGTCGCGGCGTGCCGGGCGTAGGTTTCGTATCGGTGACGAACTCGATGCCTCGCACGTCGGCCGGCAGGCGTCCCGACCAGGCCTGTACTTGCGGAATGTTGCTGCCGAAAGGCTCGCGTCCCCACAACTCGCCAGATTCCTCGATGAGGCGCGCAATACGGTCCGTCTTCTCACTGCGGTGGAATGGTCCGTATGTCGGCAGGTCCGTCTCCTTAGATGACCCTTGCTTATGGCAAGAGCGCGGTCAAGCGCCTGCTTGACTCGACCGCACGCCGATCCTAGGTCGTGCCTTGACCGCGGCGACGTCCTGTCGTCATGCGTTTCCCAGCTTCGTTCCGCCGCGCCTTTTGTCGCCGCTCGACGCTTGTTCATCCGAACCCGGACACCCGCATGCATCTCAAAGATTTGAAGAAGAAGACGCCCGCCGAGCTGGTCAGCATGGCCGAGGAGGTCGGCGTCGAGGGCGCATCGACGCTGCGCAAGCAGGACCTGCTGTTCGCCATCCTCAAGGTTCAGGCCGAGAACGGCAACCAGATCATGGGGCTGGGCACGATCGAGGTGCTCCAGGACGGCTTCGGCTTCCTGCGCAGCCCCGAATCGAATTATCTCGCCGGGCCCGACGACATCTACGTCTCGCCCAACCAGGTCCGTAAATGGGGCCTGCGCACTGGCGACACGGTCGAGGGCGAGATCCGCGGCCCCAAGGACGGCGAGCGCTATTTCGCGATCACCAAGCTTACTGCGGTGAATTTCGACGACCCCGACGTCGTCCGCCACCGCGTCAATTTCGACAACCTGACGCCGCTCTATCCCGAATCGAAGCTGACCCTCGACCCCGCCGACCCGACCGCCAAGGACAAATCGGCCCGCGTCATCGACATCGTCTCGCCGCAGGGCAAGGGCCAGCGCACGCTGATCGTCGCGCCGCCGCGGGTCGGCAAGACGGTGATGCTCCAGAACATCGCCAAGGCGATCACCGACAACCATCCCGAGGTGTTCCTGCTCGTCCTGCTCATCGACGAGCGGCCCGAGGAGGTCACCGACATGCAGCGCTCGGTGAAGGGCGAGGTTGTGTCCTCGACCTTCGACGAGCCGGCGCAGCGCCACGTCCAGGTCGCCGAGATGGTGATCGAGAAAGCCAAGCGCCTCGTCGAGCACAAGCGCGATGTGGTGATCCTGCTCGATTCGATCACCCGTCTCGGCCGCGCCTACAACACCGTCGTCCCATCCTCGGGCAAGGTCCTGACCGGCGGCGTCGACGCCAATGCCTTGCAGCGGCCGAAGCGCTTCTTCGGCGCGGCGCGCAACATCGAGGAGGGCGGGTCGCTCTCCATCATCGCCACCGCGCTGATCGACACCGGCAGCCGCATGGACGAGGTGATCTTCGAGGAATTCAAGGGCACCGGCAATTCCGAGATCATTCTCGACCGCAAGGTCGCCGACAAGCGCGTCTTCCCGGCGATGGACGTGGGCAAGAGCGGCACGCGCAAGGAGGAGCTGCTGGTCGAGAAGGACAAGCTCTCCAAGATGTGGGTGCTCCGCCGCATCCTCATGCAGATGGGCACCATCGACTCGATGGAGTTCCTGCTCGACAAGATGAAGAATTCGAAGACCAACGACGACTTCTTCGACAGCATGAACCAATAGCGTTCGGCCTGGGGCACGCTGCCGCAGGACTCGAACGCGGCCGGCCGGCGGGGCGAAGCCTCCGACCGACGGCGCGGCTTTGCCGCGGCGGCCTTTCCGACTAGGGTTCCCCGATGTTCGACCTCGCCGACGTCCTGACCCCCGCGGGGCTCGCGGTGCTCGGCCAGGTGATCATGATCGACCTGACGCTCGCCGGCGACAATGTCGTCGTGCTCGGCACGCTCGCCGCGGGCCTGCCGCCGGGCCAGCGCCGCAAGGTGCTGAGCATCGGCGTCGCGCTGGCGCTTGTCTGCCTGATCGGCTTTGCGCTGCTCGCGACGAAGCTGCTCCACGTCGTCGGGCTGCTGTTCGCCGGCGGCGTGCTGCTGCTCTGGGTGGCGTGGAAGCTGTTCCGCGAGCTTCACCCGGCGGGCGGTGCCGTCGACCATGCCGAGACGCCCGACGCGGAGGGCAAGCCGCCAAAGACCTTCAGCGGCGCGATCGTCTCGGTCGTCATCGCCGATTTGTCGATGAGCCTCGACAACGTGCTCGCGGTCGCGGGCACCGCGCGAGACCACCCGTCGGTGCTGTTCTTCGGCCTTGCGTTATCAGTCACGCTGATGGGCGTCGCCGCAAACCTCGTCGCGCGGCTGATCGAGCGGTATCGCTGGATCATCTATGTCGGGCTGGCTGTGATCCTCTACGTCGCCGGCCGGATGATCTATGAAGGGATCGTCGATCCCGAGATCGGCATCGGCACCCTCTTCCGCCACTGAACGCAGGATTTCTCGTGATCGACTTATGGGCCGACATCGTCCGGGATTTCGCGAACATCGGGTCGCCGTCGACGCTGGCGGCGTTCGGCCAGGTGCTGATGATCGACGTCGTGCTCGCCGGCGACAATGCGATCGTCGTCGGCGCGCTCGCCGCGGGCCTGCCGGTCGAGCAGCGCAAGCGGGTGATCCTGATCGGCATCATCGCCGCGCTGGTGCTGCGGATCGTCTTCGCGCTGATGGTCAGTTGGCTGCTCGGCCTGACCGGGCTGATCTTCGCCGGCGGGCTGCTGCTGGTCTGGGTCGCCTGGAAGATGTGGCGCGAGCTGCGCGAGGCGGGGCCCCACGCCGGCGAGGCGACCAGTGGCGTCAAGCCGGCAAAGAGCTTCGCCGCCGCGGCCTGGGCGGTCGCCGTCGCGGACGTGTCGATGAGCCTCGACAATGTCCTCGCGGTCGCCGGTGCGGCACGCGAGCATCCGGGCATCCTGATCGTCGGCCTGCTGCTGTCGGTCGCGCTGATGGGGATCGCGGCCAATCTGATCGCGGCGTACATCGGCCGCTACCGCTGGATCGCCTACATCGGGCTGCTGGTCATCCTCTACGTAGCGGGTAAGATGATCTACGACGGCGTCGTGCATCCCGACGTGGGCATCGCCCGGCTGTTCTGAGGGGGTAACATGAAGATCACCGCCGAGATCGATTGCACGCCGGAGGAAGCCCGCCGCGCGATGGGCTTGCCCGATCTCACCCCCATCCACGATCGCTACGTCGGCATGATGATGGAGACGATGGAGAGCGGGGTGAAGCCCGAGATGCTCGAGGCGATGATCCGCAATTGGGCGCCGATGGGCGAAGCCGGCATGGCGATGTGGCGCCGGCTGTTCGACGCGGGCAAGCCGAGCTGAGCGACACGATCTTCGCGGTCTCGAGCGGCCGCCCTCCCGCCGCCATTGCCGTGCTCCGGCTGAGCGGTCCTGACGCCTTCGCTGCGGCAGCGGCCTTGGCCGGTTCCCTGCCGCCGCCCCGCCACGCTGCGCTGCGGACCTTGCGTGATGGCGAGGCGACGCTCGATTCGGCCTTGGTCCTCTGCTTCCCTCAGCCCGCCACCGCGACCGGCGAGGATGTCGTCGAGCTTCATTGCCACGGCGGACGAGCGGTTGTCGCCGCGGTCGAGGCTGCGCTGGCCCGGCAACCGGGGCTGCGCCGGGCCGAGCCGGGCGAGTTCACCCGCCGCGCGCTGACCAACGGCCGGATCGACCTGATGCAGGCGGAGGGGCTTGCCGACCTGCTCGAAGCCGAGACCGAGGCTGAGCGGGTCGCTGCGGTGGCTGCCACCGAAGGTCGTTTGAGCGCACGAACGCAACGCTGGCTGGACGCGATCGCCAGCCTCTCGGCGCAAGTCGAGATGCTCCTCGACTACGCAGAGGAGGAAGACGTAGTCGGCGAAGACGCGATGCTGGACACAGTGATCGACGGCATGGCGTCGCTGCGGTCGGAAATCGTCCAGGCGCTCGAAGCACCCTCGATCGAGCGGTTGCGCGCCGGGGTCCGGATCGTCATCGCCGGGCCGCCGAACGCCGGCAAGTCCACGCTCCTCAACCTCCTCACCGAGCGCGATGCCGCTATCGTGTCGCCGATCGCTGGGACGACCCGCGACCGGGTCGAAGCGCCGGTGCTCCGCAACGGACTACCGCTGCTCCTCGTCGACACCGCAGGACTGACCGACACGGTCGATCCGGTCGAGGCTATCGGAGTAGAGCGCGCCGCGCGCGCCATTGATGATGCGGACCTATTGCTGTGGCTCGGCGACGACGCTCCTCCACGGGCCGATGCTGTGTGGGTGCACGCGCGCGGCGACCTTCCCGATCGACAGACGATGCCGGAGGGTTGCGACATAGCTATTGAAGCCAATGACGCCGCCTCGATCGCTGCTTTGTGGCGCCTGGTGAGTCTCCGCGCTGGCGCCATGCTGTCCACCTCGGCCGACACGCCGGCGATGCACGAGCACCAGCGGCTCGCCTGCAGTGAAGTAGCCGATGCGCTCGAGCTCACGACCCGAGACACATTGCTGATCGCAGAGCATCTCGCGGTCGCCCGCCGCATCCTCGCGCACCTGCTCGGTGTCGACGCCACCGAGACGATGCTGAATGCGCTATTCGGCCGCTTCTGCCTCGGCAAATGATGTTCCACATGGAACATCTTTGACCATCAGGTCGGGCATGCGATAGCAGCCGCCACCATGTGGGATGTTCTCGTCATCGGCGGCGGTCACGCCGGCAGCGAAGCGGCGGCAGCCGCGGCGCGGTGTGGCGCGCGGGTCGCGCTGGCTGCGATCGACCGGCGAGGTATCGGGGCGATGTCGTGCAACCCCTCGATCGGCGGGCTCGGTAAGGGCCATATCGTCCGCGAAGTGGATGCGTTCGACGGACTGATGGGCCGGGCTGCCGATGCCGCCGGCATCCATTATCGCCTGCTCAACCGCAGCAAGGGCTCGGCCGTACGCGGACCGCGCATCCAGGCCGATCGCCGGCGGTACCGCACTGCCGTCCAAGCTGCGCTGGAAGCCAGCGGCGTTGCGGTGATCGAGGCGGAGGTGATCGACCTGATCATCGACGGCGACCGCGTCGGTGGCGTCCGCCTGGCGGACGGCGGGTGCGTGCCGGCGCGCACGGTGGTGCTCGCCGCGGGAACGTTCCTGGGCGGTGCGCTCTTCCGTGGAGAAGAGAGAATCGACGGCGGACGTCTGGGAGAGCCTGGCGCGAGCCGTCTAGCAAAGCAGCTGCGCGCCTATGCTCTTCCGGTGGCCCGTCTCAAGACCGGCACGCCGCCCCGGCTCGACGGGCGCACGATCGACTGGGCACGCCTGGAACGCCAGCCGTCAGATGCCGAGCTCTGGACGATGTCCCCGCTCAGCAGCAAACGGGTGCTGCCTCAGCTTGCGTGCGCGATCACCCGCACGACCGAAGCCACGCACGATCTCATCCGTGCTAATCTCTATCGCTCGCCGATGTTCACCGGTGCGATTGAAGCATCCGGGCCACGCTATTGCCCGTCGATCGAGGACAAGATCCACCGCTTCGCCGACCGCGGATCGCACCAGATCTTCCTGGAGCCGGAGGGTCTCGACGATCACCTCATCTATCCCAATGGCCTGTCCACATCGCTGCCCGCGGACGTTCAGGATCAGCTGCTTCGGACAATACCCGGTTTCGAGCGCGTCGGCATGGCCATCCCGGGCTACGCCGTCGAATATGATTACCTCGACCCACGCGCACTCGGCCCTACGCTGGAGTCGCGCGCGATCGCTGGGCTGTTCTGCGCCGGGCAGGTTAACGGGACCACCGGCTATGAGGAAGCAGCCGGGCAGGGGCTCATTGCCGGTCTCAATGCGGCAGCGCATGCGATGGGACGGGCGCCCACGATCCTCGATCGCGCCTCCAGCTACATCGGCGTGATGATCGACGATCTGACCTTGCAAGGGGTCACCGAGCCCTACCGCATGCTCACGGCGCGTGCCGAATTCCGCCTGGCGCTGCGCTCCGACAATGCCCAGACCCGGCTCGCCGAGACCGCTGAAGCCGGGGGGTGTCTGTCCGCCGAGCGTCGGCTTCATCAGGCGCGGCGTGCCGGGCAGCGTGCCGCCTGTCGCGACGAACTCGCAACGCCATTCTCTTCCGCGGATATCGCGGGCGCCGGAGGGCACGTCAGCCAGGACGGCGCGCGTCGGCCGCTGTTCGACTGGCTGTGTGACGAGAGCGTCTCCGCGCCCGCTCTGCTGCCGCAGCTCGCAGCCTATGATCCGGCGGTGCTGGCCGAACTCGTGGAAGATGCCCTCTACGCGCCCTATCTCGAACGTCAGGCTGACGAGGTGCGCCACCTGCGTCAGGAGGCGACTGTCGCTCTCCCGCCGCGGCTCGACTTCGCCACAGTGCCTGGCCTCTCGACCGAGATGGTCCACCGCCTGAGCATGGCACGCCCGGTGTCCCTGTCGGCGGCGTCGCGCATCCGCGGGATCACGCCCGCTGCATTGTCCGCGATCCTGCTTCACGCCAAGCGCCTGGCCGCATGACCGAGGAGCAGGCGCGTCAGTGGGTCGCCGACCGGTTCGGGCAAGCGGCATGCGAGAGAGTCGCCGAGTTCGGCAAGCGCGTCGTTGCGGAGAATGGCTCACAGAATTTGATCTCCGGGTCGACGATCGGCAGCATCTGGCTCCGCCACATCCTCGACTCTGCCCAACTGCTGCCCCTTGCACCCGCAGGCTGGAGCCGCTGGCTCGACATCGGCACTGGAGGTGGGTTTCCGGGCATGGTTGTTGCCTTGCTCGCCCCCGATCGCGCTGTCACAATGGTTGAGCCGAGACGCAAGCGTGCGGCCTTTTTGCAGAGCTGCATAGACGCTTTGGGTCTGCCCTGCGCGTCCGTGCTTCAGGCCAAAGTTGAAGCGATCAAGCTGCAGGCGGACGTCATTTCTGCCCGCGCCGTCACCAGCCTGGACGCGCTGCTCGCGACCGCGCGGCATTGTGCGCACGCTCACACACGGTGGCTGCTCCCTCGTGGCAATAGCGAGATTTCTCCTTCGGCAAACCTGCCGATGTTCCATGTGGAACATAGTCTGACCAACCCCGGCTCGGTCATCGTCGTGCTGGAAGGCCGGCCGTGACCTGCATCACGATCGCCAACCAGAAGGGCGGGGTCGGCAAAACGACCAGCGCGATCAATCTCGGTACGGCACTCGCAGCGACCGGACTGAACGTGCTTCTGCTCGACCTCGATCCGCAAGGCAACGCATCGACCGGCCTGGGGATCAGCCATTCCCAACGCGAGCGGTCCAGCTATGACGTCCTGCTCGGCTCGGTGGCGATCGAGGACGCCTATGTCCCGAGCTGCGTTCCCCGGCTCGACGTACTCCCCGCGACGGTCGATCTCTCGGGAGCCGAGATCGAGCTAGTCGACTACGAGGCGCGCACCCATCGTCTCGATCGCGCCTTCCAGCAGAGCGCACGCAAATGGGACATCGTCCTCATCGACTGCCCGCCCTCCCTCGGTCTGCTCACGATCAACGCCATGGTCGCCGCCGATTGCCTGCTCGTGCCGTTGCAGTGCGAGTTCTTCGCGCTAGAGGGGCTTTCGCAATTGCTCAACACCGTCGAGCGCATCCGCACACGCTTCAACCCCAGATTGTCGATCCTTGGCGTGGCCTTGACGATGTTCGACCGCCGCAATCGCCTGACCGACCAGGTGTCCACAGACGTCCGCGCCGTTCTTGGCCGCGTCGTCTTCGACACCGTCATCCCGCGCAACGTGCGGCTATCGGAAGCGCCGAGCCACGGGCTACCGGCGCTGATCTACGATCACCGCTGTGCCGGATCGGAAGCCTATATCGCACTCGCCCGAGAGATGATCGGGCGCTTACCCAAACCAGCGAGGGCGGCATGAGCGAGGGCAAGCGGACGCGCCCGGGCGGGCTGGGC